>JBMSQF010000037.1:0-25114 GCA_049423145.1 Burkholderiaceae bacterium | reverse complement strand
CCCGGTCGTGCTGCTTGACGAGCAAGTACTTACCCTTGATCTGGTCACGCGTCGTCTCTTTCTGAGACGGGTAGAAGTCCTTGATGACCTTGAACACGTAGGGGAAGGACGGCAGGTCGAACACCAGCATCACCATGCCCTTGATGCCCGGGGCGATACGGAACTTGTCGGTGCTGTGGCGCAGGTGCTGGAGGAAGTCGCGGTAGAAGAGCGTCTTGCCCTGCTTGTGCAGACCAAGCGCCGAATAGATTTCCGATCGCGGCTTGTTGGGCATCAGGCTGCGCAAGAACTGTACGTAGGCCGAGGGAATTTCCATCTCGACCAGGAAATAGGCGCGCGCAAAGCTGAACAGCGCAGCCAAATCGTCGGACCCGAACAAAGCTGCATCGATGAACAGGGCACCCTTGTCGTCATGCAGGATGGGGAGCGCGAACGGGAGCTCGCGGTAGCCATTGACCACCTTACCCACCACATAGGCGCCCTTGTTGCGAAAGAAAAGGCTCGAGAGCACCTGGACCTGAAAGTTCGCGCGCTCCCGGAACTCCCCCATTTCGGCCAAGGCGGCGCGGTCGACCAAGCCCACATCGCGCTCCAGGTCGGCGAAGGGGCGCTGCAGTCCGAAGGCCACAACCACTTCGCGCCAGGTGTCGCGCATATCGCCGCGCCTGTGGGGGTAGTAGGCACGGAAGGTGGGCTGCGCCTCGGGCTCGCTGTTCTCGATGTATTCGGTGGAAACGGCCGGCCGCACGAAAATGAAATCGTTGTGGAAGTAGCTGCGATGCAGAATCTTCGTGGTGACCGAATTGAAGAAGGTTTCGGCCAGTTCCGGTTGGTGGTGGTTGACCAGCAGACCGATGACATGGAGCTTGATCTGCTGCCAGGTGTCCATCGGCAGTTCGCTGGCCTTGAATTCCTGCTCCAGCCGCTCGCAGGCTTCCCGTACACGCAAGTCATAGAACTCGATGCGCTCGCGCTGCGCAGCCTGCTGTCCGTGCCAGTCGGCATCCTCGAAGCGGCGTTGGGCCTCTCGGCTGGCTTGGCGAAACAGGGTGTAGTGGCGGTTGAAGCCTTCGATCAGCGCGCGGGCGATGGCCGGCGCACGGACATCGGTCAGCGCATCGGGAAACAGGGTGCGGGCCTTGGAGTCAGGCATCGCCGGGCATCCGCAAAGGGTAGCGCTTGAGCGCGGCCGCAAACACCTCCACCACGGTATCGGGCCGATGCATGGTCACGCTCAGATCCTTGAGCAGTCCATTGTGCAGACCATAGACCCAACCATGGATGGCCACTTCCTGCCCCCGCGACCAGGCGTCCTGAATGGTGGTGGTCAGCGCGATGTTGCCGACCTGCTCGATGACATTCATCTCACACAGGATGTCCTCCTGTTCGCTGAAATCGAGATGGTCCAGGCGCTTGCGGTGGCGCAGCCGCACATCGTGCACATGGCGCAGCCAGTTGTCGGCCAGACCCACGCGGATGCCCCGCATCGCAGCCCGTACCCCAGCGCAGCCATAGTGGCCCACCACCATGATGTGTTCCACCTTCAGGTGCTCGACGGCGAACTGGATGGTCGACAGGGCATTCAAATCGGAGTGCACCACCACATTGGCCACGTTGCGGTGCACGAAAACCTCGCCAGGGTCCAGGCCGGTGATCTCATTGGCTGGCACGCGGCTGTCGGCGCATCCGATCCACATGTACTTCGGATTCTGCTGCTTGGCCAGGCGTGCAAAGAAGCCGGGGTCGCGCGCTTCGGTTGCTGCGGCCCACGCGCGGTTCCTGTCGAACAGTTCCTCAAGGTGCAGGCTCATGAATTGGGGTCTCCCTCACACCCCCATGGGGGTTATGAATTGACGGACGGGTCTTGGGTGTGGGGCGTGGCCTACATCGTCTCGGCGAACAGTTCACGGCCGATCAGCATCCGACGGATCTCGCTGGTGCCGGCACCGATCTCATAAAGCTTGGCGTCTCGCCACAGGCGGCCCAAGGGGTATTCGTTGATGTAGCCGTTACCGCCGAAGATCTGGATGCCCTCGCCAGCCATCCAGGTGGCCTTCTCGGCGCACCACAGGATGACGCTGGCGCAGTCCTTGCGCACCTGGCGCACGTGCTCGGCACCCAGTGCGTCCAGGTTCTTGCCCACCGTGTAGCAGAAGGCGCGCGCGGCCTGCAGCACGGTGTACATGTCGGCCACCTTGCCCTGGATGAGCTGGAACTCGCCGATGCTCTGGCCGAACTGCTTGCGGTCGTGGATGTAGGGCACCACGTTGTCCATCACAGCCTGCATGATGCCGATGGGTCCGGCTGCCAAGACGGCGCGCTCATAGTCCAGGCCACTCATCAGGACCTTGGCGCCATTGTTCAGCCCGCCCAGAATGTTCTCGGCCGGCACTTCCACATTTTGGAAAACGAGCTCGCCCGTGTGCGAGCCGCGCATGCCCAACTTGTCGAGCTTCTGTGCGATCGAGAAACCTTTCATGCCCTTCTCGATCAGGAAAGCCGTCACGCCGCGCGCACCCAACTCGGGTTCGGTCTTGGCGTAGACCACCAGGGTGTCGGCATCCGGGCCGTTGGTGATCCACATCTTCGAGCCGTTGAGGAGGTAGAAGCCCCCCTTGTCCTCGGCGCGCAGCTTCATGCTGATCACATCACTGCCGGCTCCCGGCTCGCTCATGGCCAGCGCGCCCACATGCTCGCCGCTGATGAGCTTGGGCAGGTACCGGCGGCGCTGCGCTTCGGTGCCGTTGCGCTTGATCTGGTTGACGCACAGGTTGGAGTGCGCACCGTAGGACAGGCCCACACTGGCACTGGCCCGGCTGATCTCCTCCATGGCGATCATGTGGGCCAAATACCCCATGTCTGCTCCACCGTACGCCTCGGGGACGGTGATGCCCAACACGCCGAGCTCCCCCATCTTGCGCCACAGGTCCATCGGGAACTGGTCGCTGCGGTCGATCTCCGCCGCCCTGGGGGCGATCTCGGCCTCTGCGAAAGCACGCACTGCATCGCGCAGGGCGTCGATGTCCTCGCCCAGTTGAAAGTTCAGGCCAGGCAGATTCATGCGGACTCCTCCAGGGTCATGGAATGGGGGCCTTGGCGGCGCGATGTCGATCGGCCATGGGCCCCCTTGTGGCGCGCCTGTCTCAACAGTTCGCGACAGCGGGCCTCGTGTTGGGCGATCTCGGCCAAGGTCACTTCAATGTCATCCTTCTGCTGCTCCAGTTGGTCCCGGTGCGCCTGCAAGACCGACATGAAGGCCTGAAGCTGGGGGGCGGTGTCGTCGGGTGACTCGTACATGTCCACCAACTGCTTGATCTCCTGCAGCGACAGCCCCAGGCGTTTGCCGCGCAGAGTGAGCTTCAGGCGTGTACGGTCGCGGTGGGTGTAGACGCGGTTGCGGCCTTCACGCCCCGGGGTCAGAAGCCCGACATCCTCATAGAAGCGGATCGCTCGGGGGGTGATGTCGAACTCTTGGGCCAGCTCGGTGATGGTGTGGGTTTGGGCGAGGGTTTTGGCGGGGGGGGCGCCACGGGCCGCCACCCGGGTCGGTGCCCGGGTGGGCGCCTGGTGTGTGGGCGGATGGGGCCGGGCGGCTGCCTTGCGGCTTGCGGTCATGGGTGCCTTGGTTAGACTGACGTTAACGTAAACGTAAATGTAAGGCGAAGAAGCAGCCATGGCCAACGCAAAGGAACACGAACTTCGCTATCCGCTGGGCGAGCAGTTGCCGGCACTGGGCAGCACCCTCACCGTGGCCCCAGGCGTGAAGTGGGTGCGCATGGGCCTGCCCTTCGCGCTGGACCACATCAACCTGTGGCTGCTGCGCGATCGACTCGACGATGGTCAGGGAGGGCTGCGCGAAGGCTGGTCCATCGTGGACTGTGGCATCACCAACGACGCCACGCGCAGCGCTTGGGAGCAGATCTTCGACGAGCATTTGGAGGGCTTGCCCGTGCTGCGGGTGGTGGTCACCCACATGCACCCCGATCACATCGGCCTGGCGCACTGGCTCACCGACAAATGGAGCACACCCGACCAGCCCTGCCGCCTGTGGATCAGCGGCACCGACTGGAATGCAGCGCGCATGGCCAGTCGCTCCACCATCGGCCACGGGGGCGAGGCGGCCGCTGCCTTCTTCAGCAGCCACGGCCTCACAGACCCGGCTTCGCTGGAGAAGGTGCGCCAGCGCAGCAATTACTACGGCTCCATGGTCCCTGCCGTGCCCGACAACTATCGCCGCCTGCTGGACGGCGATGTCCTGCACATCGGCGACCATGACTGGCACTGCATCAGTGGCTACGGCCATGCGCCCGAACACATCGCGCTGTACAGCCCCGACCTTCAGTTGCTGCTGTCGGGGGATATGGTCTTGCCGCGCATCAGCACCAATGTCAGTGTCATCGACCTGGAGCCCGAGGCCAATCCATTGGCGCTGTATCTGAAGTCGCTGGGGCGCTACGACTCGCTCGCCGAGGACACCCTGGTGCTGCCCTCACATGGCCGACCGTTCCGCGGTCTGCACCGCCGCATCGCCCAGCTGCGTGAGCACCATGACGAGCGTCTGGCCGACACGCTCAAGCGTTGCGCACAGTCTCCGGCCTGCGCGGCCGACCTCCTGGCCATCCTCTTTCGCCCGAACCTGGATCTGCACCAGACCACCTTCGCCATGGGAGAGGCCGTGGCTCACCTCCACGCCTTGTGGCAGCGCGGCGATCTGGTTCGCCGAAAAGCAGCGGACGGCGTGTGGCGCTTCTCGCCGGCTTGATGCGCAGCACTCTGCCAGGCGGCCGCTGTCAATCGGTCAAGGGAGCTGCTGCCTTCAGCGGTGCCTGCGCCTGCTCATAGGCCGGCAGCACCGACCGCACCACCTCCCAGAACGCCGCGCTGTGGTTCATCTCACGAAGATGCGCCAATTCGTGCACCACCACATAGTCGATGGTGCTCAGTGGAAACTGGATGAGGCGCCAGTTCAGACGCACGAAGCCATCGGCTGTGGCACTGCCCCACCGCGTCTGGGCTGAACTCAACGACAGGCGGTGCACACGCACCCCCAACTGCGGCGCATAGAGGGCGCAACGCTGCTCAAACAGGCGCCGGGCCTGGCGCTGCCACCAACTGTGAACGGCATCTCGGAGCCGCGCGGGCTGGGCCTGCGGCGGCAGCCCGAGCCAGAGGATCGAGTCGGCACCCGCCTGGGTGTCCTCGGGTACGTCCAGCAAGGCTCCACCCGGCGCGGCCACGCGGCTGGCATCCAACTGCACCCGCACGGTGCGACCCAGGTAGGGCACCTCCGCGCCTTCTGCCCAGACGATGCGCGCAGCATCCAACCGCCGGTTGCGCTCGCGCTGTTCCTGCAGCTTGCGCAGGATCCAGGCGGCCTTCTCGTGCAGCGCAGCTTCCACCTCCTGCACGCCCACCCAGCGGGGCGCACTCACACTCAGACCCTCGGGCCCCACCACGAAACCGATGGTGCGGCGCTTGCCGCGCCTGAAGGCATACCGAACGTGTTGGCCCAGAAGCCCAATGTGGCGGTTGGCCTGTGGATGGTGAAGGACATCGGGCTGGGCGGCGGGCGCGGCGGTGGGACGCGCGGGCGCCGCCGAGGGCTGCTGTGCCGGGGGTCGTTCCGGCTCGGCGGCTTGGGCCAGAGGGGGCGGCCTCAGGGATGTCGGCACCGGCGCCGGTTCATCAAAGAACCCCAGCGCCAGTTGCTCGAAGCCCATCATGATCCGTGAGTTTAGGTTCGGTAGGCCTCGGGATCCAAGCGCCGCATCTCCGCTTCGATCCAGGTTTCCGCCTCGCGCATCAGGTCCTCGGGATCGCGCGCTGCGGAGGCCATCGGTTCGCCGATGGAGACGTCGATCACGCCTGGGCGCAGAAGGAAGGATTTTCGAGGCCAGCATCGGGCGGAGGTGACCGCAATCGGGACGAGGTAGGCGCCGGTGGTCACCGCCAAGCGCGATGCACCCGTCTTGTAGGTCCCCTGGGAGCCGCGCGGTGTGCGCGTGCCTTCCGGGAACATGATGACCCAGACGCCGCGGTCCATCAGGCGCCGCCCCTGCTCAGCCACCTTGGTCCAGGCCTCCGCGCGCTTGCTGCGATCGATGTGGATCATGTCGAGTCGGCCCATGGCCCAGCCAAAGAAGGGCACAAGCAGCAGCTCCTTCTTGAAGACATAGGCCAGCGGGTGGCTCATCAGGGTCGGGAAGGCAAAGGTTTCCCAGGTGGACTGGTGTTTGGGGCACAGGATCACGGGTGTCAGCGCATCTGGGGCCGGCAGTCGCTCCATCCCCTGCACGCGGCAAGACACGCCGCACAACACCCGCGCGCCCCAGATCGCCACACGCAACCAACCCATGCAGAACCAGTAGAGGGTATCGCCTCGCACGAAAAGGGACATCAGCAGCGCGGCCATCGCCCACGGGATGACGGTCGCCGCCATCCACAGAAAGAAGAGAAGGGAGCGGATGGCGCTCATCACGCGGCCGCAGGTGCGGCCGATGCAGCCGGCGTGGAAGCCCCGCCCCGCATGAGGAACTCGGCCAAGGCCGCCAGGTCACGGTGGACCCGCGCACCGGGCACCTGCTGCAACAGTGCGGCCACCTGCTCATCGTCCAATGCCGCCGCGCGACCGGTGCGCACCAGGTGCGGCGGACAACCGGCGGCCACCGCGGCTTTCAGGTCGCGCAGGTTGTCGCTGACCAGAGGCACGCCGGCCAAATCGATGCCATAGCGCTGGGCGATCTGCAGCATCATGCCGGGCAAGGGTTTGCGACAGTCGCACTGTTCCTCGGGTGTGTGCGGACAGAAGAACACGGCGTCAAGACGACCGCCGGCATCGGCCAGACGGCGAATCATCATCTGGTGCACTGCATTGAGCGAGGCCATGTCGATCAGCCCTCGCCCGATGCCGGCCTGATTCGTGGCCACCACCGCGTGCCAGCCCGAGTGGTTGAGTCGGGCCACCGCCTCCAGGGCGCCCGGCAGAGGCTCCCACTCCTGCGGCTCCTTGACATGGTCTTCGCGGTAGCGGTTGAGAACGCCATCACGGCCCAGGATGATGAGCTTGACGGCGTGGTGGGCGATGTGCGGCACGGTCGCTGGGTCTCCGGTTCTTGGGTTCCTGGGGCGTGTTGCGCTAGGGGTGATGCCGATCCGAGACCCGTGCTGGCCCTGTCAAGCGGCCAGACGCGACAGGTCGGCGACCTGGTTCATCGCCTCATGCAGGCGACGCAGCAGGGCCAGGCGATTGCGTCGCAGCGCCTCATCCTCGGCATTGACCATCACCCCATCAAAGAACGCATCCACAGGGGACTTCAAATTCGCCAAGGCCTTGAGGGAGCCGGTGTAGTCGCGCGCCTCGAACTGCTGCTGCGCCACGGGCGCCACGGCTTCCAGGGCCTGGGCCAGGGCCTGCTCCGGCGCTTCACGCAACAGCATGGGATCCACGCCCTCGGGCAGTGCACCGTCCACCTTCTTCAGGATGTTGGAGACTCGCTTGTTGGCAGCCGCCAAGGAGGCGGCCTCCGGCCACGCGGCGAATGCACGCACCGCCTCCAGCCGCTTGGCCACTTCGCCGAGACGGGCGGGCCGCAGGCCCAACACCGCATCGACCTCGTGCGCGGTGTAGCCCTGCTCACGCAGGGAGACGGCCAGGCGATCGAAGAAGAAATCGAGCAGCGCGACGGTCGGATCGGCGATGAGTTCACCGAAAGCCGGGACGGCGGCCATCAGCAGGGCGGGCAGCTCCAGCGGCAGGTTCTTCTCCGAGAGGATCCGAATGACGCCCAAGGCATGGCGGCGCAGCGCGAAGGGGTCCTTGTCGCCCGTGGGCAACTGCCCGATGCCGAACAGGCCCACGAGTGTTTCCAACTTGTCCGCCAAGGCCACGACCGTCCCCGTGTGGTTGCGCGGCAGCGCATCACCGGCAAAGCGCGGCTTGTAATGGTCTTCGATGGCAATCGCCACGCCATCGCGCAAGCCCTCATGGCGCGCGTAGTAGGCCCCCATGATGCCCTGCAGTTCCGGGAACTCGCCCACCATGTCGGTGAGCAAGTCGGCCTTGGCCAACAAAGCCGCCTGCTGCACCTTGGAGTCGAGCACCTCGAATTCATCCTTGGCATCGACCGTGTACGGCACGGTGGCCATGCGAAGCTGGTTGACGATGGCGTGCGCGATGGCCCGCACACGCTCGGTGCGCTGCCCCTGCGTGCCCAACTTGCCGTGGTAGACCACCTTGGCCAGGCCCGGCACCCGGTCGGCCAGGGTGCGCTTGCGGTCCTGGTCGAAGAAGAACTTGGCATCGGCCAAACGGGGCCGCACCACACGCTCGTTGCCCTGGACCACCGCGGACGGATCGGCGGGCCGAATGTTGCTGACGATGAGGAAACGGTTGGTGAGCTTGCCTTCCTTGCCCGGTGCAGCCTCCAGCAGCGGGAAGTACTTCTGGTTGGCCTTCATCGTCAGGATCAGGCACTCTTGCGGCACGGCCAGGAACTCACTCTCGAACTGGCAGCTGAGGACATTGGGGCGCTCCACCAAGGCGGTCACCTCATCGAGCAGCGCATCGTCCTCGATGGCTTTCAAGCCCACCGCCGATGCGGCCTGCGTGAGCTGGCGAACGATCTCCGCGCGGCGCGCCTCGAAGCGGGCGATCACCGCGCCGTCATCGGCCAATTGGGACTCATAAGAATCCGCATCATGCAAGTCGATGGCGGCCACGCGCGCTTCGAAGCGATGCCCCTGGGTTTGACGGCCAGCCGAAAGACCGAGCGCCGAAACCGGGACCACGGCCGCGCCGTGGAGGGCCACCAGACCATGGGCCGGTCGCACGAAGTTCACGCTGGTCCAACCCGGCTGCACCCCGGCGCCGTGCTCCAACTGGTAGCTCATCACCTTGGGAATGGGCAGCGCCGCCAAGGCCTCGTCCAGTGCCTTCTGCAGGCCCTCAGCCAGCGTGGCGCCCGGGACCACGGTGTCGAGGAACAGGGTCTCGGCCTTGCCCTCGCCTTGGCGCTGGAGGCCCGCAGCCGCTTCAGCGCCCAAGCCCAGCGAAGCCAGTTTCTTCAACAGCGCCGGCGTGGGTTGCCCCGCGGCATCCAGGCCCACAGCCACCGGCATCAGCTTGGTTTGCTGGGGGCGGTCAGCCGCGCGCGGCATCACCTGGGTCAGGTGCAGCGCCAGGCGGCGCGGTGTGGCAAACGACGTGGCCACGCTGGCCTGAGAGGCCAGCCCCTGGGCCCGCAAACCCGTCGCCAGCGCATCGGCAAACGCCGCTCCGAGCTTCTTGAGCGACTTCGGGGGCAGTTCCTCAACGAACAACTCCACCAGGAGATTCGCAGCGTTCGGGGTCGTTGGGGACATGGTGTTCAGGCCGCCTTCTTCTGCTGTTCTTGTTGTGCGGCCAACTTGGCCAGTGTCTCCTCGGCCCAGGCCGAGGGCGCCAAGGGAAAGCCCAGGCGGGCGCGGCTGTCGAGGTAGCTGGCCGCCACACTGCGCGCCAAGTTGCGGATGCGGCCGATGTAGGCCGCCCGCTCGGTGACGGAAATCGCACCCCGCGCATCCAGCAGGTTGAAGGTGTGTGCAGCCTTCAAGACCTGCTCATAGGCCGGCAGGGCCAGGTGCTGCGCCATCAGGTGCTGCGCATTGCCCTCGTGGGCGGCAAACGCCTGCAGCAGAAATTCGACGTTCGAATGCTCGAAGTTGTAGGTGCTCTGCTCCACCTCGTTTTGGTGGAACACATCGCCGTACAGGAGGGCGCCCCCCGACCGGCCCGAGGGGGTCTGGCCGGCTGGTGAGCGGTCCGACGCCGACTCGTGCCCCGCCGCATAGACCAGGTCGTAGACGTTCTCCACACCCTGCAGGTACATCGCCAGGCGCTCCAGCCCGTAGGTGATCTCACCGGTGATGGGCCGACAGTCGATGCCGCCTACCTGCTGGAAGTAGGTGAACTGCGTCACCTCCATGCCGTTGAGCCACACCTCCCAGCCCAGGCCCCACGCGCCCAGGGTGGGGTTCTCCCAGTCGTCTTCCACGAAGCGCACATCATTCTTCTTCAGGTCGAAGCCCAGGGCTTCCAGCGAACCGAGGTAGAGCTCCAGGATGTTCGAAGGCGCCGGCTTGAGCACCACCTGGTACTGGTAGTAATGCTGCAGGCGGTTGGGGTTCTGGCCGTAGCGGCCGTCCTTGGGCCGACGGCTGGGCTGCACATAGGCGGCCTTCCAAGGCTCGGGCCCCAAGGCGCGCAGAAAGGTGGCGGTGTGGCTGGTGCCCGCTCCCACCTCCATGTCGTAGGGCTGCAGCAGGGCGCAGCCCTGGCGGTCCCAATACGCCTGCAGGCGCAGGATGATTTGCTGGAAGGTCAGGGTGGTCATAGGAATCGCGGGGCTCGGCCCGATGCGCCGCCGACGGCGGCTTGAACGGCCAAACCCACGATTTTAGAGACCCTGGCCCATCGGGCCATTGAACGGGGGCCTGCGGGGGCGGGCCCAGCAACCCAAGAGACCCAGCAAGAGCCCCACGGCCCACAGGGGCCACAGCCCCCACTTCGAGGCCCAATGTGCAAACGGCGTGAGGCCCGTGCGGCCTTCCACCACACCCTCGAGGACACCTTGCTCCTGCGGCTTCAACCAGTGCCGAACCCGCCCCTGATGATCGATGGCCACGGTGGGGCCTGTGTTCGTGGCCCGGATCATGGGGCGCTGCAGTTCGAGGCTGCGCATGCGCGAGATGTGCAGGTGCTGATCGATGGCGATCGTGTCGCCAAACCAGGCGATGTTGCTCACGTTCACCAGCACCGTGGGTGCGCGGGCCGGATCGCTGAAGCGCCGGGCGAGTTCTTCACCAAACAGATCCTCATAGCAAATGTTGGGCGCCAGTCGCTGGCCCAGGGCCTCGAAAGAGGGCGCGCCCAAAGGTCCACGGCTGAAGTCGCCCAGGGGAATGTTCATCAGATCCACGAACCAGCGAAAGCCCGCAGGGATGAACTCGCCGAATGGGACCAGGTGGTGCTTGTCATAACGGTAGTCCGGCGCGCCGGAACCCAGGCCCACCACCGAATTCGTGTACCCCTCTTCCATGCTGCCGAGTGGCAGGCCCAGCAGGGCTGCGCGGCCCGTGCCTTCAAAGGGCGCGCGCAGTTCGGCCCACAGCGCGGGCGGCAGGTCAGCGGGCAGCAGGGGTACGGCGGTTTCCGGCGCCACCACCAGCTGCCCTCGCGACTGCGCCAGCGCCTGCGTCAGCCATGCCAGGGCCTGAGGCATCGACTGCAAGGAAAACTTCTCATCTTGCGCGACGGCCGTCTGCAGCAGGCTCACGCGCAGTTCACCGGTCGATTCCGAACGCTCGATGGATGTCTGGGGAATCAGCAGGGTCGTGACGAGGGCTGCGGCCGGCGCCGCCCAAGCCCCGCGAACCCGACGGCGCCCCGAGGTGCCCACCGCAAAGGGCCAAGCCAGCAAGGCCGCGAGCAGCGCCACCGTGGCGCCTAGCCCGTAGACGCCGACCCAGGGCGCCAGTGCCGCCAGTGGCCCGTCCACCTGCGCATAGCCCGCCGCCGCCCAGGGAAAACCGGTGAACAGGACACCGCGCGCCAATTCCGCCAGCAGCCACACGCCCGTGAACACCGCCACATCGGGCAGGAGCCGACCACTGCGGCACCAGGCTGCGAATGCCATGGCCGCCGCCAGGTAAACCGACAGCGCCAGGGCCAGCAGCAGCACGGCCAAGGCGGCCAGCGGTGCGGGCATACCGCCGTAGACATGCATGGAGATGAACAGCCACCAGATGGAGGCCAACAGCCATCCGGTTCCGAAGGCCAGCCCCAGCCAGGCCGCGCGCCCGGGCGTGCTGCGCCACACCAAGGCCGCCAACACGGCGGCCATCAAGACCGGCAACCACCAGGCCTCGGTGTACACATGGGCCAATGTGGACAAACCGCCAGCGGCTGCGGCAGCGGTGACCATCAGACTGCGCATCATCGGGTCCCCGTCACCGGCCTACCGGGTCAGGCATTCGTCGGCGGCCCCTGAGGGCGCTCGGCCGCGGCCGCTGGGTCGCTGACCGAGACCCCGGGCCATCGCGTCACCCGAAACCACCGGACAGCACCGCCCCGCGCCAGCATCACCACGAATCGCAGGCCACCCACTTCCACCGATTCCCCGCGGCGGGGCACACGGCCGAGTTCATGGGCCACCAACCCACCAATGGTTTCGAAGTCGCCCTCGGGCAGGTTCAGACCGAAGACGCGGTTGACTTCGGTGATGGGGCCGTCACCGGCCACCCGGTAGGAACCATCGGCCAAGGTGTAGACAGCCGATTCGCCGTCCGCGATGTCGAACTCGTCTTCGATCTCGCCGACGATCTCCTCCAACACATCCTCGATGGTGACCAGGCCTGCCGTTTGGCCAAACTCGTCGATCACGATGGCCATGTGGTTGCGGTTGGAGCGAAATTCACGCAGCAGTTCGGTCAGCGCCTTGCTTTCGGGCACGAACACGGCCGGACGCAAGAGCGCACGCAGGTTCAACTCCGGCGCACGCTGCCGTTTGATCAGGTCCTTGGCCATGAGGATGCCGATGATGTTGTCGCGCGTGTCCTCCACCACCGGAAAGCGGGAGTGGGCCGTGCGGATCACCGCTTCCAGCAATTCATCGAAGGGCTGCGCCAAGTCCAGGACATCCATGCGCGGCGCGGCGACCATCACATCACCGGCCGTCTTGTCTGACAGCCGCAGGACCCCTTCGACCATGCGGCGGGTGTCCGGTTCGATGAGACTGCGGTGCTCGGCGTCGGCCATGGACGCCAGCAGTTCTTCGCGAGAATCCGGACCCGGAGAAATAAAGTCGACCAAGCGGTCCAACAAGCTGCGGCGGTCGACCGCTGGCGCACCAGGGCGCCCTGTAGGGTGGGGTTCAGACACGGTGGGTGTCGGCAGTCCAGAGAAGCGCAGGATACCGCAGGTTGACAGAATCCGTCCCTTGAACCAAAGTCCGGCGCCCTCATCTTTCCCCATCGGTGGGTGGGTTTCGATCGCCCGCCTCGGCTTCCCTCACAGACCGCCTAGCAAGGTCCCCCGCCATGACCACTTCTCTCATCCCCGCCACCATCCTCACTGGATTCCTGGGCTCCGGTAAGACCACGCTGCTCAAGCGGGTGCTCAGCGAAGCGCATGGCCAGAAGATCGCCGTCATCGAAAACGAGTTCGGCGAAGAGAACATCGACAACGACATCCTCGTGGCCGATACCCAGGAGCAGATCATCCAAATGAGCAATGGCTGCGTGTGCTGCACCATACGGGAAGACCTGCGGACCACCTTGGCCGAACTCGCCGAAAAGCGCCGCAAGGGCGAACTGGACTTTGAGCGGGTGGTGATCGAAACCACGGGCGTGGCCGACCCCGGTCCGGTGGCGCAGACCTTCTTCATCGATGATGAAGTCGCCGCAGCCTACCAACTCGATTCGATCATCACCCTGGTGGATGCCAAGCACGCGCAGTCCCAGCTGGATTCCCGCCAGGAAGCCCGCCGCCAAACCGGCTTTGCAGACCGCATCTTCATCAGCAAGGCCGATCTGGTCACCCCAAAGGACGTCGACGTGCTGACCCACCGCTTGCGCCACATGAACCCGCGCGCACCGATTGAGGCGGCCCACTTCGGCGAGGTGCCCATCGCCAAAGTCTTCGACCTCAAGGGCTTCAACCTCAATGCCAAGCTCGACATCGACCCCGACTTCCTGAAAGCCGCGGACCACGACCACGGTCATGCGCACGACCACGACCACGGGCACGGTCATGGCGAAGGCCACCACCATCATGAGCACGGCGAGCACTGCGACCATCCGCATCATCACCACCATGACGATGATGTGAAGTCCTTTGTGTTCCGGGCCGACCGGCCCTTTCACGCGGAGCGTCTGGAGGACTTTCTGGGCTCCATCGTGCAGGTCTACGGTCCCAAGATGCTGCGCTACAAGGGGGTGCTCTACATGAAAGGGCACGACCGCAAGGTGATTTTCCAGGGCGTGCACCAGCTGATGGGCAGCGACCTCGGCCCGAAGTGGGCACCCGGTGAAAAGAAGCACAGCAAAATGGTCTTCATCGGTATTGATCTGCCGCGGGACATCCTGCTTCAGGGCTTGGAGCAGTGCCTCTCCTGAGCACGTTCGGAGCCGGTGTCGCCGCCCAGCCCTGAGCCGACTCAGGCCAGAACGGCCGGGCATGACTACAATCGCGCCCGCCGCGGGGCCTGCCGCCTCCAGCGCCCCCACCCGGAGCGCCGAGTCAGCGGCGTTCCTGGATTTGTCTTGGACGGGTACCCCCGTTTGGATGCGCTAGGGGTAGGCACCGATACGCCAACTGGAAAGCGCAGAACAGACTCCATGCCCCATGTAGGGACCCCTCGGGCCCGCCCGAAGAGGAGATGACCGTGACGAAGAAAAAGGCCCCCGCCGCCAAGGGCGCCAAACCCACCGCCAAGGCTGTCAAGGCCAGCGGCAAGGCCCGTACGCCAGCGAAAACCAAAGCCGCCTCGTCCGCTTCGAAGACCAAGGCGGTGGCGGCCCGCGCCAAGGCTGCATCCCCTGCCAAGGCCCATCGAAAACCCGTGGCGAAGAAGGCCACCGTGAAGGCCAGCGCCAAGGCAGGTGCGAAAGCCACGGCCAAGGCCTCGGCACCCAAGTCCTCGAAGGCTGCGGCGAAGACGGCCGTGAAGAAGCCCATCCCGCAAGCCGTGAAGAAGGCGGTGAAGAAGAAAACCGTGGCCGCCCCGCCGTCCAAGCCCAAGGCCAAGGGGAAAGGCAAGTCTCCCAGCGCCGCATCACCCAAGCAGAAGGCGCCGCCTGCAGCGCCCAAAGCACCACCCCAGACCAAACTCAAATCTGTGACACTTTCCTCTGCCGTCAAGGCCTCCCCTGCATCAAAATCGACCGAACCGGCCAAGCCAGCGATCAGCAGCGCGGCCGTGGTCCGGCCCACGGCAAAGTCCCGAAGCTCCAGCCGCCACGAAGCCGCCACGCAACCGGTCCCTGCCGCCCCGATACACCCGGCCAACCGTTTCGCTGACCGCTTCGCACCGGCCAAGACGAGCGCGCGCTATCTCCCGGAACCCATGGTTGAAACCAAACCCGCGACGAAACCCGATCCCAAGCTCGCCAACGCTTGGAAAGGCAAGGCCGGGCGTGACCTCAGCGAGGCCGAATTGCTGGCCATGCCGGAGGGCGAGTACATGAACGACAAGCAGGTCGAGTTCTTCAAGGCTCGCCTCACCGCCCTGAAGGAAGACTTGCTGTCCAACGCTGGCGAAACCACCGAGCATCTGCGCGAGGACACCACCATCGTCCCCGACCCGGCCGACCGGGCGACCATCGAAGAGGAACATGCACTGGAGCTGCGCACGCGGGACCGCGAGCGCAAGCTGCTGCGCAAGATTTCCCAGTCGCTGACGCGGATCGACACCGGTGAATACGGCTACTGCGAAGAGACCGGGGAGCCCATTGGGCTCGGGCGCCTGCTGGCCCGGCCCACGGCCACGCTCTCCCTGGAGGCACAGCAGCGCCGCGAGCTCAAGCAGCGGATGTTCGGGGACTGATTTCAGCCACGCGACGGATGGACACGCCGTCTGTCGAGGCTGAGCGGCTGCGGCGCCTGCGTGCTCAACGCCAAGTCGAGCTGGCGAGCCGTTTGCCGCCTGAACCATCCTCGGCGGTCTCCAGCGCGCACCGCGCACCCCTGATCCGGGTTCACGACAGTGTGCGGGCCGTCCTGGCCCAAATCGACGCCGCCGAGGCCGGCATGGGCCGGGTGCTCGATGCCTGGGAATGGGACCCCGTGCGGGGTGAAGCCCCCTGGCACATCAGCGATGCCGGCACCCCGAAGACCGCTGACCCGCTCATCGGGCCCAAGGCCAACCCGGCCGGCACCACAATGCCCACGGTCCCGCTCGATGAATGGGCCGAAACCCAGCATCTGTTCCCCGAGCCGAACACCGGCACCCGGCCCGCACCCGATACCCCCTGACCGCCATGAATCCTGCTGCGCCCCCCACCGAACCGACCTACCACGGCACCACCATCGTCAGCGTGCGGCGACAGCGGCCTGACGGCGGCTGGGAGGTGGCCCTGGGGGGCGATGGTCAGGTGACCCTGGGCCACATCGTGGTCAAGGCCAGCGCCCGCAAAGTGCGCAAGCTCCACAAAGACCAGGTGCTGGCCGGCTTTGCCGGTGCCACGGCCGACGCCTTCACCCTGTTCGAGCGCTTCGAAGCCAAGCTGGAGAAGCACCAGGGCCAACTGGTGCGTGCCGCCATCGAACTCACCCGCGACTGGCGGACCGATCGCGTACTGCGTCGCCTGGAAGCCATGCTGGCCGTGGCCGACCGCAGTGCCAGCCTCGTTATCACCGGCAATGGCGATGTGCTGGAGCCTGAACGCGGCATCGTGGCCATCGGGTCAGGTGGCGCATACGCGCAAGCCGCCGCCACCGCCCTGCTCTCGCACACCGCACTGGCGGCGCCTGAAATCGTCAAGCGCTCTCTTGAAATCGCAGGTGACCTCTGCATCTACACCAATCAGCACCACACGATCGAGGTCTTGGAATGAAGGTCCAGCCATGAGCGGCATGACACCACAGGAAATCGTCAGCGAACTCGACCGCCACATCGTGGGCCAGCAGTCGGCCAAGCGCGCGGTGGCCATCGCGCTTCGAAATCGTTGGCGGCGCCAGCAAGTCGATGAGCGGCTGCGCGGCGAAATCACGCCCAAGAACATCCTCATGATCGGACCCACCGGCGTGGGCAAGACCGAGATCGCACGCCGGCTCGCTCGGCTGGCCGATGCGCCGTTCATCAAGGTTGAGGCCACCAAGTTCACCGAAGTCGGCTATGTGGGCAAGGATGTCGACACCATCGTGCGGGACTTGGTGGATGTGGCGGTCAAGCAAGAGCGGGAGCGGCAGGTGCGGGCCAAGCGCAGCCTGGCCGAGGACGCTGCCGAAGACCGCATCCTCGACGTGCTGATCCCACCCCCTCGCGCGGCTTCCACCGCTTCGCCGTTTGGGTTTGGGGATGCGGCAGCGCCTTCACGGCCGGCCACCGACAGTGCGGCCCGCCAAACGTTTCGCAAGCGGCTGCGCGAGGGCTCCCTGGACGATACCGAGATCGAGATCGAACTCGCCGAGGCCCGCCCCACGCTGGAGGTGATGGGCCCTCAAGGCATGGAGGAGATGGCCGAACAGCTCAAGGGCCTGTTCTCCCAGATGGGCGCCGTGCGCCGCAAGACCCGCAAGCTCAAGATCAAGGAAGCCCTGAGGCTGTTGGTGGAGGAAGAGGCCGGCAAACTGGTCAACGAGGACGAGATCAAGGTCGCTGCGCTGGCACATGCCGAGGGCAACGGCATCGTCTTCATCGACGAGATCGACAAGGTGTGTTCCCGCAGCGAGGGTGGCGGCACGGCCGAGGTGTCGCGCCAGGGGGTTCAACGAGACCTCCTGCCGCTGGTGGAAGGCACGACCGTCAGCACCAAGTACGGGCCGGTGAAGACCGACCACATCCTCTTCATCGCCTCGGGCGCCTTCCACCTGGCCAAGCCCAGCGACCTGATCCCGGAGTTGCAAGGGCGCTTTCCGATTCGCGTCGAACTCAGCGCACTCAGCGTTGAGGATTTCGAGGCGATCCTCACCAGTACCCACGCCAGCATCGTCAAGCAATACCAGGCCCTGCTGGCCACCGAGGGTGTGGAACTGCTGTTTGAGCCCTCGGCGATCGCCCGACTGGCCCAGATCGCATTCGAAGTCAACGAACGCATGGAGAACATCGGAGCGCGCCGTCTGGCCACCGTGATGGAGCGGTTGCTGGATGAGATCAGCTTCGACGCACCGAACCGGGCGGGCACCACCGTGACGATCGGGGCTCAACAGGTGGACGAAAAACTCTCAGGCCTGGTGGGCAACGAGGACCTCTCGCGCTTCATCCTCTGAGCCGCAGGCGCGCGGCCATCCCGTGGCCTACTGCTGCGCCTGCCCGCGCTGCTGACGGGCCGGCATGCGGGCCGCACGCTGGGCCTGCAGCGCCAACAGTCCGTCGAAGATCAGCGGCTCCACCAGTTCGTGCTCGATTTCCAGGTGGGGCGAGACCTTCCAGCCGGCTCCACCGGTCACCAGGGTCAGGGGGGGCAGTCCGGTGTGGCCCTTGAGGTGCCGGTGCATGCGCTCGATGGCACCGGTGATCGCATAGTTGCCTCCGCTGGTCAGCGCATCGGATGTGTTGGTGGGGAAGTGCTGTACCTCGCCGGTGGGCACGCGAAGCCCAGCGGTCCCGGATTCCAAGGCGCGCAGCATGATGCCGTGGCCGGGCAGGATAAGGCCGCCCAGGAAGGTGCCCTTCTCATCCAAGGCGTCCACCGTCACGGCCGTGCCGATCATCACCACCAGCACCGGCCGGTTCTGGGCACGGTGCTGAATGTGCCAGCGCGCGCCGATCAAGGCGGTCCAGCGGTCAGCCCCCAGGCGTGTGGGATGGTCGTAGCCATTGTTGACGCCGGCTTCGAAGGCCGAGGGCACCACCCAGCTCGGAGCAGCATCCCAGAGCTCGAGTTGCTCCTCCACACGGCGCCGCACCGCGTCACCGGCGACATTGCATCCGAAGATGGCTTGCGGGGGCGGAACCGCGCGCCAGTCCCCATCGGCCAGGGCGTCGATGTTTTCCAGAAACACCGCCCCCTGCAGCCGCGGGCCGGCGCCCGGCAGCGGCGCGTCATACAGCGCCCACTTCAGCCGGGTGTTGCCGATGTCGATGGCCAGAAACGTCACGGTGCGCAGGGTAGCAGACCCATTCACGGGGCGTGACCGCGTTGGCCAGGCGACAGAATTCAATGGCATCATTGCGTTGAATTGACGTTTACGTCAACGTCAATCGGCTCCACGTGCCCCAAGAGGTTCCCCATGACCGATCTGTCCGCTGACTTCAAGGCCCTGGCCCAGTACCGCCCTGCCCACAAGGTGCGCTTCGTCACCGCCGCCAGTCTCTTCGACGGGCATGACGCGGCCATCAACATCATGCGGCGCATCCTGCAAGGCATGGGGGCTGAAGTCATCCACCTGGGTCACAACCGGTCGGTGGACGAAGTGGTGACCGCAGCCCTGCAGGAGGATGTCCAGGGCATTGCGGTGAGCTCCTACCAGGGCGGGCATGTCGAGTACTTCAAGTACATGGTGGAGTTGCTGCGCGCGCGCGGCGGGGCGCACATCCAGGTGTTCGGCGGTGGCGGTGGCGTCATCATTCCGGCGGAAATCCGGGAGCTCCATGCCCACGGCGTTCGCATCTACAGCCCCGAAGACGGTCAGCGCATGGGCCTGCAGGGCATGATCGGCGAGATGATGATGCGCTGCGACCGGGATTTGTCGGTCCATGCGCCTTCCAGCGTGGCCGCGGTTCAGGGGCACACCGAGGCCGCCTGGCGAGCGCTGGCGCAGCTGATCACGGTGTTGGAGAACGGCAAGGCCGATGCGTCACTGCGGGATTCGGTGCGCGCCGCGGCGCTCGTCCACAAGGCCCCGGTGCTCGGCATCACCGGGACAGGCGGCGCAGGTAAGTCCTCACTCACAGACGAACTGATCCGGCGGTTCCGCCTGGATCAGGACGATGCACTGAGCATCGCCGTCATCTCCATCGACCCCTCGCGCCGCAAGAGTGGCGGTGCTTTGCTCGGCGACCGCATCCGCATGAACGCGACGAGCCCCTGGCAACAGGGCCAGCGGGTCTTCATGCGCTCCCTGGCCACGCGCGAGGCTGGCAGCGAAATCTCCCAGGCCCTGCCCGATGTGGTGGCCGCCTGCCGCGCTGCAGGCTTTGACCTGGTGATCGTGGAAACCTCGGGCATCGGCCAAGGGGATGCGGCCATCGTGCCCCATGTGGATCTGCCGATGTACGTGATGACGCCGGAATTCGGTGCCGCCAGTCAGCTCGAAAAGATCGACATGCTGGACTTCGCCGAGTTCGTGGCCATCAACAAGTTTGACCGCAAGGGCGCGGCCGACGCGCTGCGCGATGTGGCCAAACAGGTGCAGCGCAACCGCGAGGCCTGGACGGTCAAAACCGAGGACATGCCGGTCTACGGCACGATGGCCAGTCGCTTCAACGATGATGGTGTCACGGCGCTCTACCAGGGGCTCAAGGCTCGGCTGCAGGCCCTGGGCCTGCATCTTCGTGAGGGCCGACTTCCCCTGGTGAACACCCGGCACAGCACGCAGCAAACCCCCATCGTGCCGCCGGCACGCGTGCGGTATCTGGCCGACATCGCCGACACGGTTCGGGGCTACAAGCGGCGCGTGGCCCAACAGGTGAGGCTGGCGCGCGAGGTTCAACAGTTGCGCGAGGCCGCCCGTATGCTGACGGTGGATAAGCCCGACAAGCCCAAGGCGGCCGAAGCCGCGCTGGACCTGGCGTCCAAGCGGGAAGTGCAACTGCTGCCCGAGGCACGGAAGCTGCTGGCCATGTGGCCCGACATGCAGAAGGCCTACGCCGGCGACGAGTACGTCGTCAAGATCCGGGACAAGGAGATCCGCACCGCGCTCGTCCACACCACCTTGTCGGGCAACAAGATCCGCAAGGTGGCCCTGCCGCAGTATGAGGATCACGGCGAGGTGCTGAAGTGGCTGATGCTGGAAAACGTGCCCGGTTCCTTTCCCTACACCGCCGGCACCTTCGCCTTCAAGCGGGAGGGGGAGGACCCCACCCGCATGTTCGCCGGTGAGGGGGATGCCTTCCGCACCAACCGCCGCTTCAAGGTGGTCTCCGAGGGCATGCCGGCCAAGCGGCTGTCAACCGCCTTCGATTCGGTCACGCTTTACGGTCACGACCCCGACCGCCGCCCCGACATCTACGGCAAGGTGGGCAACTCGGGCGTGAGCATCGCCACGCTGGACGACATGAAGGTGCTCTACGGCGGATTCGACCTCACGAACCCGTCCACTTCGGTGAGCATGACCATCAACGGCCCAGCACCCACCATCCTGGCCATGTTCATGAACACGGCCATCGACCAGAACCTGGACAAGTTCCGCGCCGACAACGGTCGCGAACCCACCGCCGAGGAAGTGCAGAAGATCCGGGCCTGGACCCTGGCCCATGTGCGCGGCACGGTGCAGGCCGACATCCTCAAGGAGGATCAGGGCCAGAACACCTGCATCTTCAGCACCGAGTTCTCGCTGAAGGTGATGGGCGACATCGCCGAGTACTTCGTGCACCACGACGTGCGCAACTTCTACTCGGTCTCGATCAGCGGCTACCACATCGCCGAAGCGGGCGCGAACCCGATCTCGCAACTGGCCTTCACGCTGTCCAACGGCTTCACCTTCGTGGAGGCCTATCTGGCGCGCGGCATGCACATCGACGACTTCGCGCCGAACCTGTCCTTCTTCTTCAGCAACGGCATGGATCCGGAGTACACGGTGATGGGTCGCGTCGCCCGCCGCATCTGGGCCACCGCGATGCGCGACCGCTACGGCGCCAATGAACGCTCCCAGAAGCTGAAGTACCACATCCAGACCAGCGGCCGCTCGCTGCACGCGCAGGAGATCGCCTTCAACGACATCCGCACCACGCTGCAGGCGCTGATTGCGATCTACGACAACTGCAACTCCCTGCACACGAACGCCTACGACGAGGCGATCACCACGCCCACGGAAGAGAGCGTGCGCCGCGCCATGGCCATTCAGCTCATCATCAACCGCGAGTGGGGCCTGGCCAAGAACGAGAATCCCAACCAGGGCGCCTTCATCATCGACGAGCTCACCGAGTTGGTCGAGGAGGCTGTGCTGGCCGAGTTCGAGAAGATCGCCGAGCGCGGTGGGGTGCTGGGGGCGATGGAGACGGGCTACCAGCGCAGCAAGATCCAGGAAGAGAGCATGCACTACGAAATGCTCAAGCACACCGGCGAACTGCCCATCATCGGCGTGAACACCTTTCGCAACCCGCATGGCGATCCGGTCCCCGAACACATTGAACTGGCCCGTTCAACCGAAGAGGAAAAGGAGTCGCAGCTCAAGCGGCTCCAGGAGTTCCACACGCGTCATGCCGCACAGAGCGGACCGATGCTGGCCCGTCTGAGGCAGGCGGTGATGGACAACACCAATGTGTTTGAGGTGCTGATGGATGCGGTGCGGGTCTGCTCACTGGGTCAGATCACCTCGGCGCTGTTCGAGGTGGGCGGGCAATACCGCCGCAGCATGTAGAACAGGCCCTGTGGAATGGGCTGTTGAAAGACCTGAGGAGCAATTGATGAGCACACCATCTGTCTATGTCATCGCCGCCGCCCGCACGGCCATCGGCACCTTCGGCGGCAGTCTCAAGGACGTCCCCTTGGCTGACCTGGCGACGCTGGCCGTTCGCGAGGCCCTCACGCGCAGTGGCGCACCGGTGGACGCCGTGGGTCATCTGGCCATGGGCACCGTGGTGCCCACCGAGCCGCGCGACGCCTACCTCAGTCGAGTGGCGGCCGTGAACGCGGGGCTGCCCAAGGAGACGCCGGCCTTCAATGTGAACCGTCTGTGCGGATCGGGGCTGCAAGCCATCGTGTCGGCCGCCCAAGCCATCTTGCTGGGTGACTGCGAGATCGCCGTGGGTGCGGGTGCGGAGAATATGAGCCGCGGCGCCTACCTGATGCCCGGCGCGCGCTGGGGCACGCGCATGGGCGATGCGCAGATCCAGGACTTCATGACCGGTGCTCTTCACGACCCCTTCCACAAGATCCACATGGGGATCACCGCGGAAAACGTGGCGGCCCAGTTCGGCATTTCGCGCCAGCAGATGGATGAACTGGCTGCGGAGAGCCATCGCCGCGCGGCCGCAGCCCTTGCAGCGGGTTACTTCAAGGACCAGATCGTGCCGGTGGTGACGCAAAGCCGCAAGGGTGAAGTGCGCTTCGATACCGATGAGCATGTGAAAGCATCCACCACGGTGGACACCCTGGCCGGTATGAAGCCCGCTTTCAAGAAGGATGGTTTGGTGACTGCGGGCAATGCCTCGGGCATCAATGATGGTGCGGGCGCGGTGGTGCTGGCCAGCGAGGCCGCCGTGAAGGCCCACGGATTGAAGCCCTTGGCACGCCTGGTGGCCTATTCGCATGCCGGGGTGGAGCCCACCATCATGGGCATCGGGCCGGTACCGGCCACGCGCAAGGTCCTTGAGCGCGCGGGTTGGGCGGTCGGGGATCTGGATGTCATTGAGAGCAATGAAGCCTTCGCCGCGCAGGCCTGTGCCGTGGTCAAGGAACTGGGCTTGGACCCCGCCAAGACCAATCCGAACGGTTCGGGCATCTCGCTGGGCCACCCGATCGGTGCCACGGGCGCCATCATCACCACCAAGGCACTCTACGAACTGCACCGCACCGGCGGCAAGCGCGCTCTGGTGACCATGTGCATCGGTGGTGGTCAGGGGATCGCGGCCCTGTTCGAGCGGGTGTAAGTCCCCGCCCGGGAAGGACCCGGGAGCGGGCAAAATAGGACATGGACCCCCAACTGCCCTACTCCGCTCCCCGCTCCTTCACCGACCCGGATGCCGCACTGGCCCACGCGCGTGCCATCTACGAAAGTGCGGTCGACCACCTGCGCGATCAACTGCGTCGGTTCGTTGCCGGCGAGACGCCGGCGACCCGGGTCCGGGCCTGCTACCCGCGCCTGCGGGTTCGCTCCGACAGTGTGGCCCGCGCGGATTCACGCCTGGCCTTCGGCTTTGTGGCCGGCCCGGGGCTCTACGACACCACACTCACGCGGCCCGACCTGTTCGCCGCGTATTACCGGGCGCAGTTTGACCTTCTGCTGAAAAACCACGGACCGCACCTGGTCGGCGGATTGGAGGTGGGCTTGAGCAAGACGCCCATTCCGGTTCATTTCGCACTGGGTGAGAACGAGCACCTGGAAGGCTCCCTCTCACCGGAACGGCGCCTGCTGCTGCGCGACCTGTTCGACCTGCCGGACCTCAACGCCATGGACGACAGCATCGCCAATGGTTCGCACGATCCGGCACCGGGTGAGCCCGAGCCGCTGTCACTGTTCACCGCACCGCGCGTGGACTACTCGCTGCACCGCCTGCGCCACTACACCGGCACGGTGCCCGAACACTTCCAGAACTATGTGCTGTTCACGAACTACCAGTTCTACATCGATGAGTTCGTGCGCCTGGGTCACACGATGATGAGTGACGCCTCATCGGAATACGAGGCCTTCATCGAGCCGGGCAATGTGGTGACTCGCCGAGTGGGTTTGCCCGCGCACCCTGGGGACGAGCGGGGCGCGGCGCCACCGCGCTTGCCGCAGATGCCGGCCTACCACCTGGTGCGCGCGGGGCATTCGGGCATCACCATGGTCAACATCGGCGTGGGGCCGGCCAATGCCAAGAACATCAGTGACCACATCGCGGTACTGCGCCCGCATGTGTGGCTGATGCTGGGGCACTGCGCCGGCCTGCGCAACACGCAGCAGCTGGGCGACTATGTGCTGGCCCATGGCTATGTGCGTGAAGACCACGTGCTGGATGAAGAACTGCCCCTGTGGGTGCCCATCCCCGCCCTGGCCGAGGTGCAGGTGGCGCTGGAAACTGCGGTGGCCGAGGTGACGCAGTTGAGCGGCTATGAACTCAAGCGGGTGCTGCGCACCGGCACCGTGGCTTCCACCGACAACCGCAACTGGGAGCTACTCCCCTTCCGCGGCCCCCACAGCACGCCGGCCCGACGCTTCAGCCAAAGCCGCGCCGTTGCGCTGGACATGGAAAGCGCCACGATTGCGGCCAACGGCTTCCGTTTTCGCGTGCCCTACGGCACCCTGCTGTGCGTGAGCGACAAGCCGCTGCACGGCGAGATCAAGCTGCCGGGCATGGCCAACACCTTCTACCGCGAACGCGTGGACCAGCACCTGCGCATCGGCCTGCGCACCGTGGCCCTGCTGCGCCAGCAGGGTCTGGAGCAGCTGCACAGCCGCAAGCTGCGCAGCTTTGCCGAGGTGGCGTTCCGCTAGGGGGACCCGTGGCGCCTGCCGGGCCTCACCCCACCCGCGCCGAGACCCGGTTGCGCCCGCCTTCCTTGGACCCGTAGACCGCCTCGTCGGCCAGGTCCATCAGGCCCTGCAGCGTGG
>JBMSQF010000036.1:0-25353 GCA_049423145.1 Burkholderiaceae bacterium | reverse complement strand
CGTGATCGACAAGACCATGCCCATCCACCAGTCCAATGTGGCGATCTACAACGCGGCCACCGGCAAGGCCGACCGCGTGGGCATCAAGGTGCTGGCAGACGGCAAAAAGACGCGCGTCTACAAGTCCAGCGGCGAAGAGATCAAGGCCTGAAGGCGGACCCCATGACCCAAGCAACCCGTTCCCGTCTGCAGGACCACTACAAGGACAAGGTGGTCCCCGAGCTCATGAAGAAGTTCGGCTACAAGTCCCTCATGGAAGTGCCGCGCTTCACGAAGATCACCCTGAACATGGGTGTGAGTGAAGCCGTCACCGACAAGAAGGTCATGGACAACGCCGTTGGCGACCTGACCAAGATCGCCGGCCAGAAGCCCGTGGTCACCAAGTCCAAGAAGGCCATCGCCGGCTTCAAGATCCGCGACGGTGTGCCCATCGGCTGCATGGTCACCCTGCGTGGCGTGCGCATGTTCGAGTTCCTCGACCGCTTCGTCACGATCTCGCTGCCCCGCGTGCGCGATTTCCGGGGCATCTCGGGTCGTTCCTTCGATGGCCGTGGCAACTACAACATCGGTGTGAAAGAGCAGATCATCTTCCCCGAGATCGAGTACGACAAGATCGACGCGATCCGTGGGATGAACATCTCCATCACCACCACCGCCAAGACCGACGAAGAGTGCAAGGCCCTGCTGGCGGCCTTCCGCTTCCCCTTCAAGAACTGAGGTGCCCTGTGGCCAAACTCTCTCTCAAGCAACGCGAGCTCAAGCGCGAAGCGCTGGTGGCGAAGTACGCCAAGAAGTACGCTGAGCTGCAGGCCATCGCCAACGATGCGAAGAAGTCTGACGAAGAGCGCTACGCAGCCCGTCTGGCACTGCAGAAGCTGCCCCGCAACGCCAACCCCACCCGGTTGCGCAACCGCTGCGAACTCACCGGCCGCCCCCGTGGCACGTTCCGCAAGTTCGGCTTGGCCCGCAGCAAGATTCGTGAACTGGCGTTCAAGGGTGACATCCCGGGCGTCGTGAAGGCCAGCTGGTAAGCCGGCGCTGGGTCCGATCAGGAGAATTCCATATGAGCATGAGTGATCCCATCGCCGATATGCTGACGCGCATCCGCAATGCGCAGATGGTCGAGAAGGGCGCCGTTTCGATGCCGTCTTCCAAGCTGAAGGTGGCGATTGCCCAAGTCCTCAAGGACGAGGGCTACATCGACGGTTTCGCCATCAAGGGCGAGTCGGGCAAGAGCGAGCTTGAAATCGCCCTGAAGTACTACGCCGGCCGTCCGGTGATCGAGCGTATCGAGCGCGTGAGCCGCCCGGGCCTGCGCATCTACAAAGGCCGCCACGACCTGCCCCAGGTCATGAACGGTTTGGGTGTGGCCATCGTCACCACGCCCAGGGGTGTGATGACGGACCGCAAGGCCCGCGCTGCCGGTATCGGCGGCGAGGTGCTGTGCTACGTCGCTTGATGCAGGGAGGCTGAACACATGTCCCGCGTAGGAAAGATGCCGGTGGCCGTCCCCAGTGGAGTGGACGTCCAGGTTTCGGCACAAGAAATCACCGTCAAGGGCGCTCAGGGCACCCTCAAGCAGGCCGCCAATGACCTCGTGGCGGTCAAGGTTGCCAATGGCGCTGTCACCTTCGAGCCGCTGAACGAAACGGCTGAGGCCAATGCCATGAGCGGTACGCTGCGCGCCATCGTGGCCAACATGGTCAGTGGCGTGTCCAAGGGTTTCGAGCGCAAGCTGACCCTCGTGGGCGTGGGCTTCCGCGCCCAGGCCCAAGGCGCCAAGCTGAATCTCCAGGTGGGTTTCTCCCACCCGGTCGTCAAGGACATGCCCGCTGGCATCAAGGTGGAATGCCCGACGCAAACGGAGATCGTGATCAAGGGTGCGGACCGCCAGGTGGTGGGTCAGGTGGCTGCTGAAGTGCGCGCCATCCGCCCGCCCGAGCCCTACAAGGGCAAGGGCATCCGCTACGCCGACGAGCGCGTGGTCCTCAAAGAGACCAAGAAGAAATAAGGAACGGCATCATGACGATGAACAAGAAAGAGCAGCGTCTGCGCCGTGCCCGTCAGACCCGGGCCCGCATCGCGATTCAAGGTTCGGCGCGGCTGACGGTCTTCCGCTCCAACCTGCACATCTACGCCAGCGTCATTTCCGGCTGTGGCACCAAGGTGCTGGCTTCGGCCTCCACCGCCGAGAAGGAAGTGCGCGCTCAGTTGGGCGCTGCTGGCAAGGGTGGCAACACCGAGGCCGCGGCGATCATCGGCAAGCGCATCGCAGAGAAGGCCCGTGCCGCTGGTGTCGAGAAGGTCGCCTTCGACCGCGCGGGTTTCGCTTACCACGGCCGTGTCAAGGCGCTGGCCGAAGCGGCCCGCGAGGCCGGCCTGCAGTTCTGACGCAATCAAGGATCAACGCAAATGGCTAAGTTTTCCCCCCGCGTGCAGGACGAAGGTCGCGACGACGGTCTCAAGGAGAAGATGATTGCGGTCAACCGCGTGACCAAGGTGGTCAAGGGTGGTCGCATTCTCGGTTTCGCCGCCCTGACAGTGGTTGGCGACGGTGATGGCCGCATCGGCATGGGCAAAGGCAAGGCCCGCGAAGTGCCTGTGGCGGTTCAGAAGGCCATGGAAGCCGCCCGCCGCAACATGTTCAAGGTGCAACTCAAGAACGGCACCGTTCACCACAACGTGGTGGGCGAGCACGGCGCAGCCAAGGTGCTGATGGCTCCGGCCCCCACGGGTACCGGCATCATCGCCGGCGGCCCCATGCGCGCGGTTTTCGAGGTGATGGGTGTCACGGACATCGTGGCCAAGAGCCTGGGTTCATCCAACCCCTACAACATGGTCCGCGCCACGCTGGACGCGCTCAAGCACTCGTCCACCCCGGCTGAAATCGCCGCCAAGCGCGGCAAGACGGTTGAAGAACTCTTCAACTGATCGGCTGCGAAGGAAACATCATGGCTGACAAGAAAACCCTGACTGTCAAGTTGGTTCGCAGCGTGGCTGGCACCCGTGAGTCGCACCGCGCCACCGTTCGTGGCCTGGGCCTGCGCAAGCTGGGCAGCACCCGCGTGCTGGAAGACACGCCCGCCGTGCGCGGCATGATCACCAAGGTGGCCTACCTGGTGCAGGTCATCTGAAGAGGGCAAGAACATGCAACTCAATACGCTGAAGCCCGCCGAGGGCTCCAAAAAGGCACGCCGCCGTGTGGGTCGCGGCATCGGCTCTGGGCTGGGCAAGACAGCCGGTCGTGGCCACAAAGGTCAAAAGTCCCGTGCCGGCGGCTACCACAAGGTGGGTTTCGAAGGCGGCCAGATGCCGCTGCAGCGGCGCCTGCCCAAGCGCGGCTTCAAGTCTGCTTCCCTTAAGTTCAACGCCGAGATCACCCTGGGTGAACTCCAGCGTCTGGCTGCCGATGAAGTCGACGTGCTGACCCTCAAGAAGGCGGGCCTGGTGCCCCAGATCGCCAAGGTGGTCAAGGTCATCAAGTCGGGCGAGCTCAGCAAGAAGATCACCCTGAAGGGTATCGGTGCCACCGCGGGTGCAAAGGCGGCCATTGAGGCGGCCGGCGGCTCATTGGCCTGATCGGGCCGGTCAAGCACAGGCACACACAGGTTCAGGAAACGGACAGCAGCGTGGCAAGCAACGCGAATGCACTGGCTCGGAGCGGCAAGTTCGGCGACCTTCGTCGCCGCTTGGTGTTTCTGCTGCTGGCGCTGGTCGTCTATCGGATCGGGGCCCACATCCCGGTTCCGGGGATCGACCCTGTCCAACTCAAGCAGCTCTTCAACAGTCAGAGCGGCGGCATCCTGAACCTGTTCAACATGTTCTCCGGTGGCGCGCTCTCCCGCTTCACGGTCTTTGCGCTGGGCATCATGCCCTACATCTCGGCCTCCATCATCATGCAGCTCATGACCTACGTGGTACCCACGTTGGAGGCGCTGAAGAAGGAAGGCGAGGCCGGCCGCCGCAAGATCACGCAGTACACCCGTTACGGCACGCTGGGCCTGGCCATCTTCCAGGCCCTGGGCATCGCCCTGGCCTTGGAAGGCACGGCTGGCTTGGTGATCAATCCGGGCATGGGCTTTCGCGTGACCGCGGTGGTCAGTCTGGTGGCTGGCACCATGTTCCTGATGTGGCTGGGCGAGCAGATCACCGAACGCGGGCTGGGCAACGGCATCTCCATTCTGATCTTCGCCGGCATCGCCGCAGGGTTGCCGGGCGCCATCGGCGGCCTGTTTGAATTGGTCAACACGGGCGCGATGAGCATCATTGCCGCGCTGTTCATCATCACCATCGTCATCCTCGTCACCTATGGCGTGGTCTTCGTGGAGCGGGGCCAGCGCAAGATTCTGGTGAACTACGCCAAGCGTCAGGTTGGCAACAAGATCATGGGCGGCCAGTCCTCGCACCTGCCTCTGAAGCTCAACATGTCGGGCGTGATTCCGCCGATCTTCGCGTCCAGCATCATCCTGCTGCCCACCACAGTGGTCAGCTGGTTCGCCACGGGCGACAGCCTGCGCTGGCTGAAGGATCTGGCCGCCGCCTTGTCGCCGGGCCAGCCGGTGTACGTGATGCTGTACGCGGCCATGATCGTGTTCTTCTGCTTTTTCTACACCGCGCTGGTGTTCAACAGCCGTGAAACGGCCGAGAACCTCAAGAAGAGCGGTGCGCTCGTGCCGGGCATACGCCCGGGTGATCAAACAGCCAAGTACATCGACAAGATTCTGGCCCGCCTCACCTTGGTGGGGGCGGTCTATATCACCGCGGTGTGTCTGCTGCCGGAATTCCTGGTCCTGAAGTACAACGTGCCCTTCTACTTCGGCGGCACCTCGCTGCTGATCATCGTGGTGGTGACGATGGATTTCTGGGCCCAGGTGCAGAGTTATGTGATGAGTCAGCAGTACGAGTCCTTGCTCAAGAAGGCCAACTTCAAGGCGAGTTGAACAAGAAGATGGCCAAGGACGACGTCATTCAGATGCAGGGTGAGATCCTCGAGAACCTGCCCAACGCCACCTTCCGAGTGAAGCTGGAAAACGGGCATGTGGTTCTGGGACACATCTCCGGCAAGATGCGCATGCACTACATCCGCATCCTGCCGGGTGACAAGGTCACGGTGGAACTCACCCCTTACGATTTGAGTCGGGCGCGAATCGTGTTCCGAGCCAAGTAACCGGAATACGCACCAGCGAACCAATAGGAAAGGTCAAGGAGAAGACCATGAAAGTAGCCGCTTCCGTGAAGAAGATGTGCCGTAACTGCAAGATCATCCGTCGCCACGGTGTGGTGCGTGTGATCTGCACCGACCCCCGCCACAAGCAGCGCCAGGGCTGATTCGCCAAGGCTGAGCAGAACTGAGGAATCAACATGGCCCGTATTGCTGGTATCAACATTCCGCCGCACAAGCATGCCGAGATCGGTCTGACTTCGATCTACGGTATCGGTCGTCGCACTGCGCAGAAGATCTGCGACGCTGCCGGTGTGCCCTGGACGAAGAAGATCAAGGATCTGAACGACGCCGATCTCGAGAAGATCCGCGAGCAGATCGCTGCGATGACGATCGAAGGCGATCTGCGCCGTGAGATGTCGATCAACATCAAGCGTTTGATGGACATCGGCTGCTACCGCGGCATGCGCCACCGTCGCGGCCTGCCGGTTCGCGGCCAGCGCACCAAGACCAACGCGCGCACCCGCAAGGGACCGAAGAAGTCGGCCGCCGCAATCAAGAAGTGACCGGGCTTCCTTTCTGACCTGATCACCACGGACCTCATAGCGAGACTGAACTTATGGCCAAGGCACCGAACAACTCCGCTGCACGACGCGTCAGCAAGAAGATCCGCAAGAATGTGGCGGATGGCATCGCGCATGTGCATGCGTCGTTCAACAACACCATCATCACCATCACCGACCGTCAAGGCGGTGCGCTGTCCTGGGCCTCCTCGGGCGGCCAGGGCTTCAAGGGCTCTCGCAAGAGCACGCCCTTTGCAGCCCAGGTGGCAGCCGAAGTGGCCGGCCGCGCTGCGCAGGAGCAGGGCATCAAGAACCTGGACGTCAAGATCAAGGGCCCCGGCCCAGGTCGCGAGTCTTCGGTGCGTGCGCTGGCTTCGCTGGGCATTCGCATCAACTCGATCTCTGATGTGACGCCAGTACCGCACAACGGCTGCCGCCCTCAAAAGCGCCGCCGCATCTGACCGTTTCCCCGGGCTGCCGCGGTCGCAAGACCGTGACGGCCGTTTTCCTTGAAGCCCACCGTCTGAGCCCACAAAAAAATATTGGCCAGACTCGCGCAGTGCACCGGATGAACATGTGTTCAACCCCGCCTGCGTCAGATTGAAGAAGGACACTCAAAGTGGCACGTTATCTTGGCCCCAAGGGCAAACTCTCCCGCCGCGAAGGCACCGACCTGTTCCTCAAGAGCAGCCGCCGCGCCGTCGCCGACAAGATCAAGCTGGAATCCAAGCCCGGCCAGCATGGCCGCACCAGCGGTCAGCGCACATCCGATTTCGGCGTGCAGCTGCGTGAAAAGCAGAAGGTCAAGCGCATGTACGGCGTCCTCGAGCGCCAGTTCCGGCGCTACTTCGCCGAAGCCGAGCGCCGCAAGGGCTCGACCGGCGTGAACCTGCTGACGCTGCTGGAATCGCGTCTGGACAATGTCGTCTACCGCATGGGCTTCGGCTCCACCCGCGCCGAGGCGCGTCAGCTGGTGTCGCACAAAGGCATCACGGTCAACGGCGAGGTGGTGAACATCGCTTCCTATCTGATCAAGGTGGGTGACACCGTCGCCGTGCGTGAGAAGGCCCGCAAGCAGTTGCGCATCCAGGAGTCGCTCAAGCTGGCCGAGTCCGCTGGCCTGCCCGCCTGGTGTCAGGTGGATGTGAGCAAGATGGAAGGCGTGTTCAAGAAGACACCCGACCGCGACGAATTCGGCTCGGAGATCAACGAGTCGTTGATCGTCGAGTTGTACTCGCGCTGATCTCCACTGAACCGGTACACCGCCCGCCGCTGTTGGCTCGGGTGGCGTCCGGTCGGTGTCTGTGGCGGATGCCGGGCGCGCCACAGCAAAGAAAAGTCCGGCTGGTCCATTTCAGCCTTATCGGTGTAACGAGCCGAGGGTATTGAGGGGAACACACACCAATGCAAACGAATCTGTTGAAGCCCAAAGCCATCAATGTTGAACCCCTGGGCGCCCATCGCGCCGAGGTGACGCTCGAGCCGTTCGAGCGCGGCTATGGGCACACACTGGGCAACGCGCTGCGCCGCGTGCTCTTGAGCTCCATGGTTGGTTATGCGCCGACCGAGGTGACGATCGCCGGCGTCCTCCACGAATACTCCACCATCGACGGTGTGCAGGAAGACGTGGTGCACATCATGCTCAACCTCAAGGGGGTGGTCTTCCGCCTGCACAACCGCGATGAGGTCACGCTGGTGCTGCGCAAGGATGGCGAAGGTCCCGTCACGGCTGCGGACATCCAAACCCCGCACGATGTGGAGATCATCAACCCGGAGCATGTGATCGCCAATCTGGCCGCTGGCGGCAAGTTGGACATGCAGATCAAGGTGGAGAAGGGCCGTGGCTATGTGCCGGGCACGCTGCGCCGCCATGCGGACGAACCCACCAAGAGCATCGGCCGCATCGTGCTCGACGCGTCCTTCTCGCCGGTCAAGCGCGTCAGCTATGCGGTTGAGAACGCGCGTGTGGAGCAGCGTACCGATCTGGATAAGCTCGTCATGCAGATTGAGACGAACGGCGCCATCAGCCCCGAAGAGGCGATCCGTGCTTCCGCGAAGATCCTGGTGGAGCAACTCGCCGTGTTCGCGCAACTCGAGGGCAGCGACATCGCCTCCTTCTCCGAGCCCGCACCCCGTTCGGGCGCGAATTTCGACCCGATCCTGCTGCGCCCGGTGGACGAACTCGAACTCACGGTTCGTTCGGCCAATTGCCTCAAGGCGGAGAACATCTACTACATCGGCGACCTGATCCAGCGTACCGAGACCGAGCTGCTCAAGACGCCGAACCTGGGCCGCAAGTCCCTCAACGAAATCAAGGAAGTGCTGGCTTCGCGCGGACTCACGTTGGGCGCACGCCTGGAAAACTGGCCCCCGCAAGGTTTGGACAAGCGCTGAAATGTCAGTACCCGGCCCGTGAACACACGGGCCACCCTCCGCGAGGGTGAAGAAACGCGGCTCCCGGTCGGTGAGTACACCGACCACCCTCCGAGAGGGTGACCAAAGGGCTTGGGGCAGCCCGGCGCCCTTTGGTCTCTCGGCAACCACAGTCGACGTACTGCAAGCCCTGGTACCTGATACGGCCAGGGTTCAATAAGGAAAGGAAAGCACCATGCGTCACGGACACGGACTCCGCAAACTCAACCGCACCAGCGAGCACCGCTTGGCGATGCTTCGCAACATGTGCGTCTCGCTGCTGCGCCACGAAGCCATCAAGACCACCGTGCCCAAGGCCAAGGAACTGCGCCGTGTGGTCGAGCCCCTGATCACCCTGGGCCGCACCCCCACGGTGGCCAATCGCCGTCTGGCTTTTGCCCGTCTGCGGGACCGCGAGATCGTCACCAAGCTGTTCAACGAGCTGGGCCCTCGCTATGCCACCCGTCCGGGCGGCTACACCCGAATCCTGAAGATGGGCTTCCGCGTGGGCGACAACGCGCCGATGGCCTTTGTGGAATTGGTGGACCGCCCCGAGCCGGTGGCCGCCGAAGCGACGCCTGCAGCGGAGTGATGGACACGGGGCGCCAGCCCTTGAAGAAGAAGCCGACCCGCGGGTCGGCTTTTTGATGCCCGCTGGGGGTTGCTTCAATACCCGTCGTGTCGGGGATGAGCCCCGCGGACCCGAAAGTCGCCGTGGGGCTCTACAGTAGAGCCGTTCAATTCATCCAGGAGAAATCTGCATGACCACCGTCATCGAGGCCATTCGTGGCCGCACCTCGGCCAACAATTTTGACGCCACCCACGTGATGTCCCGCGAGGAGATCACCGAGTTGGTGGCGCTGGCCACCGAAAGTCCCAGCTCCTTCAACATGCAGAACTGGCGCTTCATCGCGGTCAGCAGCCCCGAAGCCAAAGCACGCCTGAAGGCAGCGGCCTTCAATCAGCCCAAGGTCGGTGATGCGGCGGTCACCTATGTGGTGGTGGGTGAAGTCGGTGGCCATCGCCACCTGCCGCGCCTGATCAAGCCCATGCTGGACGCCGGCGCGATCAACCAGGCTGCCTATGAGGGCTGGATCAATATGGCCAATGGCCTCTATGAGGGCAAAGACCAGTTTCAGCGGGATGAGGCCATCCGATCGGCTTCCCTGGCCAGCATGACACTGATGCTCGCAGCCACGGGCAAGGGATATGTGTCGGGCGCCATGATCGGCTTCGACCCGGCCGCCGTTGCCGCAGCATGCGGGCTCGCGGCGCACGAGGTGCCGGTGATGCTGATCGCCGTGGGCAAGCCCGCGCCCGGCAATTGGCCGCGCAAGGTGCGCCGAAGTCTCGATGAAGTGCTGAGCTTTCGCTGAGCGCTGAGTTCCAGGGCGGGGCCCGATGATGCGGTGGCGAGGGGCGGGCCTCAGGGGGCTGATGAGCCTGTTGGCGGCCCTGCTCAGCGGGCCTTCAGGGCCCATCCATGCCCAGCCGTTGCCGCTCGAGCCCCCAGCAGCCGTCCGGCCGACGCCATTCCAGTCTGACACGATGGTGATCACCCATGAGTGGGGTGATCCCTTGAGCCGCTTGCTCTGGAGCGGCTCACCCTCGGCCTTGTGGGCGGGCCTGCCGGCGTCCGTGGCGGTGGTGGTGGTGCCCGTCGTGCGGGGCGCACCAGGCGCTTCGGAGGACCGGATTCCCCCTCCGGTGGCGGCGCTGGTGGCAGCCGCGCCGAGGCCCGTCAGCGTGCTGCGCCCAGCGGATTTGCCCCCAGCGATCCGCGGCCAGATGGATCGGCTTGGGCACGATCAGCGTTTGGTTGCCGTGGAAGGCCATCCTGAATGGGGTGCGGTGGGACTGGGCGACAGCGGTGTGGGCCGACCCCTTGATGCGCCGGGTGCCCGCTGGGCGCTGGCGGACTACGGCCATGAGGCCTGCACCGATGCACCGCCTGCGGTGCCGGTACAGGGGCGTGCCGTGCTGATCAGACGCGGGCAGTGCCCCTATGTGGAGAAGATCCGCCACGCGCGCCGACACGGCGCGGCAGCCGTGCTCTTCGTCAACAACGACCTCACGCTCAACCGCGTCGGTGGAACCTGTCCCGAGTGCGCAGATACCGTACTGGCAGCCCTGCCCAAGGCCGAGGGCGAGGCGCTCATCGCAGCCACCCGCGCCGCTGATGAACGCGGTGAAACGCTGCGGGTTACGGTCCGCAGCCAGCGGGCGTGGCCGATCGCCGCGAGGGTGGGGGCCGATGGTGCGGTATCCGAGGTGGGCACCATCCCCTACGCCTTCAACAGTCTCTTGCCTCAAGCCATCGACCCGTTTGAATCCTTGGCCTTCGAGGCGCAGCATTTGGCCCATCTGAGCGAGCGGCGCGTCAAGATGCTGCGAGAAGCCCACCGTGGTGGCCTTCAGGTGCTGCCGGTTTTCGAGGGCCAGCGGGTGGCCGATCCGCACTGGAAGGGTGAGCGCACCCGCGTGGTGACGGCCCTGCCGCTCGACTGGTTGGCGCGAGCGACGGCCCTGTCATGGGAATTGAGTCTCGAGTGCGATGGCCCTTTGAAGGCGCAATGCCCGCCTTGGGACTACATCGTGCAGATGCATCTTTGTGAGGATGCCCAGGCGGGCCGTTGCAATTGGGAGGCCGGTCGCTGGATCACCCCGTACTGGTCGGGCGGGTCGTGGCTGCATGACGCCACACCGCTGATCGGACTGATCAAGCGTGCGGTACGCACCGCGCCGCGGGATGCGCAGGGTCGGGCACTGCTGACCTGGGAATTTCACAGCATTCAACCCTATCGCGTGAAGGCCAGCCTGCGCTTTCTTTCCAGGCCTGGCGTGGAGACCGAGGTGCCCATGGATGCTCAGCCGCTGGCCTTCCCCGGTGGTGCGATGACCGATGGGCGTTACGCTGAACGCCAAGGCACCGTTCAGGTCACGGTGCCTGCGGGTGTGGCGCGGGTCCAGCTGGCCACGCTCATCACCGGGCATGGCTTTGCGGACGACGACAAATGCGCAGAGTTCTGCAACACCGTGCATCACTTTCAAGTGGACGACGGCCCGGTGCGGGCGCTTTCCCAGCCAGAGGCCGGTACCGACCGAGCGTGTGCCTTGCAGGTCGGCAAGGGCGTGGTTCCCAATCAAGGCGGGACCTGGGTGTATGGCCGAAACGGTTGGTGTCCAGGCGACGCCGTGCATTGGCGAAGCATCGACATCAGCGATGAGGTGGCCACGGCCCGAGCGCGGATGGAAAAGACGGCGGGCTCCGCCACGGCTCCAGCGCTGCCGGCGGTGCGTGTGACCATCCGCTATTCCAGCCTGGTGCGTGGCGTGGATCACCATCCGAGTGCCCGCAATGCGCAGGGGCGCGAACCGGATGCCCGGTTGGACGTGACCATCCTGGCGGTGCACCACGGTGCACCTGAACCTCCTAGCCGTGCGCGTGGGCGAGCAGGTCTTCCAGGTCCAGAACGCCCAAGGCCCGCGCGTCCGTAGCCTGCAGCACCACTTTGGGTGCCACGCCGGCCCCCAGGGCTTCCTTCCATCTGAGCGCACACAGACACCATCGGTTGCCGGGTTTGAGACCCTTGAAGCGCCACTCGGGACGGGGCGTGATGAGATCGTTGCCGCGCGATTGACTGAATGCCAGGAATTCGGAAGTCATCACGGCGCACACCACATGTAGCCCGCCGTCTTGCGCGCTGGTGTGGCAGCACCCGTCGCGGTAGTAGCCGGTGAGGGGGTCGTAGGAGCAGGCCTGCAGGGACTGGCCCAGGACATTCAGGGCGTTTTGGTCAGTGGACATGGACGTCTCGGTGAACGCGTTCGGTTCATCGTATCCGCTCCGAAAGGCCCGTCCTCACGGCCAGGCCAAGTCCAATGGTGTCGTTGAGGATGTGCGGGCTGACGTTGAGCAAGACGCCCGCGCTTTGGTAGGCCACGCCGTGTTACACCGCGCCGCCATCGGCAGCGCGTACGAGGGCCCATGCCGGTGGGGGGTGGTGTGAGCATCGGCGGCGGTGCGGCGGTTGTGGAGTGGGGTCAGGGTAAGTTCACGTAAGTGGCCAGAACCGCGGGGCTGTAGAGGCCTTTGGGGTCCGCTGCAAGCACCGCGCGGCGAAAGTGAACGGTGCGCTGGGGCAAGGTCATGTCCCAGGGATTCAGATTGGTCCAGTGGTAGAGCCCGTGCTTCAGATAGGGTTGGGCACTGGGGGTGTTGTAGCCCACCGGGCCGCGGTAGTTGACCACCTGTGCACCGTTGATCCAGGTGCTGATCATCGGGCTGGCCGCCGGATTGGGAGACACCAAGGCGCGTGTGACGACCGTGATCCAGGTGTTGGGGGGCCACGCGCTGGTGGCCCACAGGACGCGGGTGACCGTGGTGTTGCGTGAGGGCGTGGCACTGGTGTCGTAGCGCATGATGAGGCGCATCTCGGTGCCGCGGACGAGCAGGCTGTAAATCGGTTGCAGGTTGGTGTTGTCACCCGCGTGCCATTGCATGAGTTGCTGTTCGTCGGTGGTCTTGCGCCAATCCGGGATGTGGATGGAAAACGCATGCCAAAAGACCCGGCCCTGCGGCATTCCGGTAGCGCCTGGGCTGAAGGTGGTCTCACAGCGTGGCGCACCGGCGGTCGGAGGGTCGTTGGGCAGAACGGTCATCCGCAACGCGGTGCGGGCCGGATCCGCCGGGTCTGGCGCCTTTCCGAAGCGCAGGGTGCCGCCCAGGGGCAGGGTTGTGCCATGGATACCGGTTTCAGCGAGCCGCCCGACCGGGACGAACTGACCGTAGCACTGGGCAACGCCCCAGGGCTGTTGACTGAAGGGTTTGGAGGGAATGAACTGGTCGATGATGTCGGCTGCCTGAAGGTCGGCAGCCACCGCGGAATGCGGCGCGCAAAGGCCACCGATGAAGATGACCGCCGAGGATGCCAGCAGCAGCTCAATGAAGGACCGGAGCAGGCCCCATGGTGAGCGACTCGAGGGGTGTGAAGAGAACGTGTTCATGGGAGGCCTTCGTCGTCCAGCCGGCGGGGGTGCCTGTTCATGATGTGCCGCTGCGCGAGGTGGGTGTTGATGTCGATCAGGCCCTCGTCGCACAATCGGCGCACCGAGGCCGAATGGTTGAGCGCACGGAGACCACGATGAAACCTTTGCCGTTGAAAATTGGGGGCGCTTGGGTGCGCTGCTCATTGGCCATGCTGCTGGTCTGCAGCGGTCTGATCGGGTTGATGGGATCTCGATCGGCCTGGGCGCAGGGCATCATCATGGACACATCCCAAGTCGAGCAGGCTCTGGCCAGAGGTGCCTTGCTGTGGGACGCCCGTGATGAGCGTGACTACCTGGCGGGGCACATCCCGGGCGCCGTCAACTTTGGTCAGGCAGGTGATCTGTTCCGCGATGCAAACCGGGAAGATCCGCCGTCGCCGGAAGTGGCCTCGAGACTCTTTGGGGCCGCCGGGCTGGACATCCTGCAGCGCGAAATCATCGTTTACACGCGCAAGGGCGATGCCCTGGCCTATTACGCTGCGCGTATGGTGGAGTTCTATGGTGGCCGTCATGCCCGCGTCTATCACGGTGGGCTCGATGACTGGCAGTCCGCGGGCAAACCCGTTTCGCGCACCCCCACCCGCCTGCCGCCCGTAAGCCTGACCTTGAATGCGGAGATGCGCGGCGCCGTCGACAACCGACAGTTGCTGCAGCGCTTGGGCAGCGGTTCCGTGCAAATCATCGACACGAGAACCGCCCAGGAATATTCGGGTGAAGACATCCGGGCGGTGCGCGGTGGACACATCCCTGGTGCCGTCCTCATTCCCTATGAGCAGAACTGGCAGGATCCGGGAACCGCGTCCAAGCTTGCTTCACGCCAGGTGAGCACACGCGATGGGATGGCGCTGAAGCCTGTTCAGGAATTGCTGAAGCTGTATTCGGGTTTGGACCCGAACAAGGAGACCATCGTGTACTGCCAGAGCGCGGTGAGGGCGTCAGAGACGGCTGCAGTGCTGCGCGATCTGGGGTTCAAGGACGTGAAGGTGCATGAGCCTTCATGGCTGGGCTATGCGGGGCAACTCTCTGCGCCGGCTGCCAAGGAAACCTTTGTCAATGTTGGGGCTCTTAATGGACGCATCCAGTCGCTGATGGGGCGCGTTCAGCAACTGGAGGCCGAAGTTCAGCGACTGCGTGCGGTGCCCGCGCGATAGGCGCTGCGCGGTTGACGGCACGCAAGATGAGAGGGGGAAATGCGCTATACTGGCCGGCTCTGACGCGGGGTGGAGCAGCCTGGTAGCTCGTTGGGCTCATAACCCAAAGGTCGCAAGTTCAAATCTTGCCCCCGCAACCAAACAACAGCCCCGCCGCCTGTGACCACAGGCCCCCTGAAGCCCGCCAAGACGCGGGCTTCGGCGTTTTTGGGCGCGCGCGGCGACCGCGGACCCTCAGGGCGCTGCATCACAGCGACAGCAGCACCGGCAGGACCGCCAGGCAGCCGAGGCAGGCCTGCACCACCAGGCGGTCTGGGTCGGCGTCCAGTCGCTGAATGAAGGATCGAAGCGATTTCATGGAGGTCTCCTGCGTTGTTGAAAGCAGGGTAGGCGGGCCCAGGCTCATGGAGTGAGCCAGTCCCGAACCGCTCCGGCGGCCTGTGCCAGCTTCTTAAAATTCGGAAATTTCACAAATTACTGAAAATTCAGTTAGAATGGTTCTTGTCGGTGTTTCAAAGTTCTTGGCGTGTCTCCCCACCTCACCCCCCTGGTCCGCAGCTTCGTTGCCCATTTCGGAGAAATGGGCAGCCGCTGGGGCATCAACCGGACGGTGGGCCAGATCTATGCCTTGATCTTCGTGGCCCCAAGGCCCTTGAACGCGGATGAGATCGCCGAGGCCCTGGAGTTCAGCCGCAGCAATGTGAGCATGGGACTCAAGGAGTTGCAGGCGTGGCGCCTGGTGCACCTGCGCCATCTGCCAGGCGACCGGCGCGAATATTTCGAAGCACCCGGGGATGCCTGGGAAGTCTTTCGCACCTTGGCTGAGGAGCGCCGGCGCCGAGAAATCGAACCCACACTGACCATGCTTCGCAATGCCTTGCTGGAAAAAGCCACCACACCGGAAGACCGGCATGCGCAGCAGCGCATGAAGGACATGCACGACCTCATCGAAATGACCTCGCGTTGGTTCGATGACGTGCAGCGCATGGATGCCTCCACTTTGGCGCAGTTGATGAAGATGGGCTCCAAGGTCCAGCGCCTGCTGGAGTTCAAGGACAAACTCAAGGTCGTTCCGGGCGGCCGCAGTTGAACCGCAAGGGAAAACTTCACCATGGATGCTCTCGTGCTCGCGCGAATCCAATTCGCTGCCAACATCACCTTCCACATCCTCTTTCCCACCATCACCATCGCGCTGGGCTGGGCCCTGCTGTTTTTCCGCCTGCGCTGGCTGAAGACGGGTGATGCGGGCTGGCTGATGGCCTACCGTTTTTGGACCAAGGTGTTCGCACTGAGCTTCGCCTTGGGGGTGGTCAGCGGCATCGTGATGAGCTTCCAGTTCGGCACCAACTGGCCCGGTTTCATGGAGCGGGTGGGCAATGTCGCAGGGCCGCTGCTGGGCTATGAAGTCCTCACGGCCTTCTTCCTGGAGGCCACTTTCCTGGGCATCATGCTCTTCGGTCACGGCAAGGTGTCCGAGCGCGTGCACCTCTTGGCCACGGGCCTGGTTGCCTTCGGCACCACGATGAGTGCCTTCTGGATCCTGGCGCTCAATTCCTGGATGCACACGCCCGCGGGTGTGGAGGTGCGCGGCGGCGAGTTCTTCGTCACCAGCTGGATCGAGGTGGTGTTCAACCCCAGCTTCCCCTACCGCTTGGTGCACATGCTGTTGGCCAGCGGTCTGACGATGGCCTTCTTGGTGGCAGGCGTGAGTGCCTGGCAATTCCTCAAGGGCAAGGCCAATGCCAGTTCGCCCCAGGCTTTGCGCTTCGGCCTCACGGTGGGCGCGGTGTTGATTCCGCTGCAGATCCTGGCAGGCGACATGCACGGCCTGAACACCTTGGAGCACCAGCCGGCCAAGGTGGCGGCCATGGAGGGCGTGTGGGAAACCCAGGCGGGCGCGCCACTGCTGCTCTTTGCCGTGCCGGACCAGACCGCGCGCACCAACCATTTCGCGCTGGGCATCCCCCAGGGGGCCTCGCTGATTCTCAAGCACGATCCTCAAGCTGAAATTCAGGGCGTCAACGATTTCAAGGACGGTCACCCGCCTGTGGCGCCGGTGTTCTGGGCCTTTCGCATCATGGTGGGTACGGGGGTCCTGATGCTGGTGGCCAGTTGGGGCGGCTTGTGGCTGCTCAGGCGCCAGGGCTGGAGCGCCGCGCAATTGCCGCGCCCCGTGCTGGCCGGCCTGGCCCTGATGGCCTTCAGCGGATGGACGGCCACGGTGGCCGGCTGGTACGTGACCGAGGTGGGGCGCCAGCCCTGGATCGTGCAGGGCCTGTTGCGTGTGGATGAAGTGGCCTCGGCCGTGCCCGGCGCGCACATTGCGTTGACCCTGGCCCTGTACCTCACCGTCTATGCGGCACTGCTGCTGGCCTATGTGAGCGTGGTCAAGCACATGGCCGAAAAGCCGGTGCCGATGCCCGAGGGCCTGCCCCCGCGCGCGGCGCCGGCGACCGGAGCCGCCGCGTGAGTGCCGCCGCCTTTGATTGGGCCACTGCGCTGCCGGTGGTCTTCCTGGTGCTGATGGGTGTGGCGATGCTGGCCTATGTGGTGTTGGATGGCTACGACTTGGGTGTGGGCCTGCTGCTGCACCGCGCCACGCCCGACCAGCGCGACACGATGATTGCCAGCATCGGCCCCTTTTGGGATGCGAATGAGACGTGGCTGGTGCTGGGTGTGGGCATCCTGCTGATCGCTTTTCCCAAGGCGCATGGACTGGTGTTGACGGCCTTGTACCTGCCTGTGGCGTTGATGCTGGTCGGTTTGGTGCTGCGTGGTGTGGCCTTTGACTTTCGCGTCAAGGCACAGGACCAGTGGAAGCCGCTGTGGAATCTTGCGTTCTGGGCCGGCAGCGGAATCGCGGCGGTTTCACAAGGCTGGATGCTGGGGCGCTACATCACGGGTTTTGCAGAGGGTTCAGCGGCCCATCTGTTCGCGGGCGTCATCGCCCTCCTGCTGCCAGCGGCCTATGTGCTGCTGGGCGCCTGCTGGTTGGTGATGAAGACCGAGGGTGCGCTGCAGTTGCTGGCCGTGCGTTGGGCCAAATGGGCTTGGCCGCCGCTGGTGTTGGGCATGGGCTTGGTGTCGCTGGTCACGCCGGTGGTGAGCACGACCGTGCGCGATCGCTGGTTCAGCATGCCGGAGTTCATCGCCTTGCTGCCCATTCCCCTGGCCACCCTGGCCGCGCTGGTGTTGGCGCGCGTGCTGTTGAATTCAAAGATGGCCCTGGGTCGCCTGTGCTGGGTGCCGTTTGTGGCTGTCGTGTCGGTGTTTGTCTTTGGCGCCATCGGACTGGCCTACAGCCTATTCCCCTATGTGGTGATGGACCAGTTGACGGTGTGGCAGGCGGCCAGCGCCACTTCTTCACTGGCGGTGATCGCCGTGGGTTGTGCGGTCACTGTGCCGGCCATCGTGGGCTACACCATCTTCAGCTACCGGGTCTTCTCGGGCAAGGTGCGTGAGTTGAGCTACGCCTGATCAGCCGGGCAAACGCCAGTGCCCCAGCACCTGCAGGGCGCTGCGGTTGCGGGGTGCCCGGGGGTCGCCCCGAAGCAGCAGGGCCTCGGCGGAGCCGACGGCTTGGGCCACCAGATCCTGCAAGACGAACATATGGGTGACCCACACCTCGAGCCCGCCCGAGGCGCGTCGTTGCGCAGCGGCCTGCCGCAGCAGGTCTTGGTATTCCGGATAGGCCTGCTCCGATGTGCCGCGGGGTGAGCCGAGTGCGGCCCAGGTCTGGACGGCGGGTGCACCGAAGGCCAGGCGCGCGGTCTCCAGGCAACGGCACCAGGGGCTGCTGCGCACCAGTGTGGGTGCAAGGCCCTGTTCGCGGAACCAGTGTCCGATCCGGGCCGATTGGGCCCGCCCTTCTTCATTGAGGTTGCGCTGCGTGCGACAGTCCTCCAGAACGAAGCCCGGTGGATCGAAGGTGCCCGGTGCCAAGGCGTGGCGGAAGGCGATCACGACGCCACCAGCGCGCATGCGGGCGGCCAAGCTTGCTTGAGCATCTGAATGGTCGGCTGCAGGCCGCAGCGAAGTGCCCGCAGCCCCTTGGACCCACGCCGATCCCCACAACAGGCCGCAGACCGCAGCACTGCGGGCCATGAGACGGCGGCGCGGGCGGTCCATCAGCGCTTGCCGTCGGTGGGCTTGTAGGGGTCGACCGATTCGGCCTGGATGGCGTAGGCACTGACGCCCATACCCGTGTCCTGGCGTTCGATGCCCATCACGCCAGTCACCCACACCACATCCATCGTCCGCAGGCCTTGCGGCCGCTTGAGCGTGACGTGCACGATTTGGTTGGCTGGGGGAGGGGGGCTGTGGATGCAGGCACCGAAGTACGGCACGAGGAGGAAGTCCTGCAGCTTGTCACCCACCAGGTCCAGGGGAACGACATAACCGGGCAGGCGCACGCGTTGCCCCTTGAGCTCGTCGCGGGTGGGGGCCTTGTCCCAGGCCTCCCGCATCTCCCGCATCATCTCGCGTTCGGCAGCACTGCCTTCTCGGATCAGGGCGGTGGGGCGGTCACGGAACAGGGCCATGGGGTCCCAGTCCTTCGGCACGAGCTCTTCCCAATTCAAGGTGCGCGGCGGTTGGCCGCTGCGCGTGGACTGCGCATGCGCCAGACCAGCCCCTGTCATCAGGGCAGAAGCACCGCACCGTGTGGTCAACACCCGACCTGCCGCGTGGGCTCCCACGCACGCCGCCGCGATCAACGCAGCGCGCCGACCCGGGCGGGTCGGTCCTGTGTTCATGCGCTCATCCTGTTTGCCCAAAGCACGGACTCCATCAAGCCAGGCGCGGTGAAAGCCCATCCGCAAGGCTGAGCCTGTAGGCGCGCCACCCCGGCCACAGGCTGGCCAGAACACCGGCGATCACCACGGCCAACGCCAGGGACCACTCCCGGACGCTGGGCCAACCGCCGCTGAGGATGATGCCGTATTCCGATTGCACCCATGGCGCGGCTGCCCACAGCGCACCGGCCCATGCCGTCAGCCCGGCCAGGGCGCCCAGGCCGCTGACCATCAGTCCCTCCAGCAGGAGCAGTGCCATGACACGCCGCGGCCCCGCACCCACGGATCGGAGAACGGCCAGTTCGCGCCGGCGCTGCTCCAGTGCAGTCATCACCACGGCCACCAGCCCCACGATGCTCACCAGGCCCACCAATGCGCTCATCAGTGCCAGGGCCTTTTCGGCGTTGCCCACCGTGGCCCAGAGCTCATCCAGTGCGACGCCAGGAAGGACGGCCATCAGCGGCTCCGCTTCATAGCTGGCCACCCGGCGCTGCACCGCGAACACCGCGCCGCGCGCCTTCAGGCCGACCAGAGCGGCGGTCACCGTTCTCGGCCTCAAGTCATGGGCCAGGGCTGCCTGTGCGCTGGTGCGTCGTCCCGGCATGGGGATGCCCATGGCCCAGTCCAGGTGGAGGGCTTCCATGCCCTCCAATCGAATGTGGATCGACCGGTCGACGGGCGTTCCGGTGCGCGCCAGGATGCCCACCACGGTGAAGGGCATATCGGTGTGGTCAGCGGTGTCGAGCTCGCCGCTGCCGTGGCGCAAGACCAGGTTGGTGCCCAGGCCATAGCCCAATTGCTGCGCCACATCGGCGCCCAGAACGGCATCGAAGACGTGCTCGAAGCGGCGCCCTGTGTCAAAGGTCAACTCGCGCCGTTGGCCGTAGCGAAAGCGTTCAAAGTAAGTCTCGGTGGTCGCCACCACCGGATAGCCACGGTGCGTGTCCCCCAGCGAGAGGGGGATCACCCAGCGAACAGCGGGGTCCTTTTCCAGGGCCTGCACACTGCGGTAGTCGATACCCTGTGTCGGCTGTCCGACGCGAAAGACCGAGAACAGCAGCAGTTGCACCGCACCGCTGCGCGCCCCCACGATCAGGTCCGTTCCCGAGACCGCATTGGAGAAGTTCTCACGGACATCGTGGCGAACCCGCTCCACCGTCAGGAGGAGGAATGCGGACAGGGCCAGCGACAAGGCCACCAGACTGAGTGCGAAGCGCCGATGCCAAGCGCTGGCCCAGGCGATGGCGAGCAAACCGCGCATCATTCAACGGCCTTCCTGCTGGAGTGCGGGCAGATCCTCGATCCGGTCGAAGTGGACCGACAGGCGTACATCGTGCGTGACGAACAAGAGGGCACTGCCAGCTTGTTGGCATTGCGCCAGCAGCAAACGCATGAAGCTTTCTCGGCGGTCCTCATCAAGCGCCGAAGTGGGTTCGTCTGCAATGACCACTTCGGGCTGGCCGATGAGCGCCCGTGCGGCGGCCACCCGCTGTTGCTGGCCAACGGAGAGTTCGGCGGCGGCGCGCCGATGCAGGTCTTCTGGCAATTCCAGGGCCAGCAGCAGGGTTTGCGCAGCCAAGCGAGGGTCGCCATCCTGGTCGCATGCCCGGCGTCGACGGCGCTCAGAAAACTGACAGGGCAGCATCACGTTGTCGATGACCGACAGGTAGGGCAGCAGGTTGAACTGCTGAAAGATGTAGCCCAGATGGTCGACCCGGTGCGCATCGCGCAGGGCGGGCCCCATGGAGGACCAATCCCGACCCAGAAGCCTGGCCACACCCGATTGCGGTTCGAGCACACCCGCGGCCAAACCCAGCAGCGTGCTCTTTCCGCACCCGCTGGGCCCGCGCAGCATCACCCGTTCACCCAGGCCCAAGGCCCAGCGGTGGACGCGCAGCGTGTCACCTTCGCTGCCCGGATAGGCGAAGCGAAGATCTTGAAAGTCCAGGGCCGCGACGGGCGTGTCGGACGCCGTGCCCGTCGTCAACCCACCGAGTCCTTCAGGCACTTGTTGACATTGGCCGTGCGTGCGGCGCCGGCGAGCTTTTTCTCAGCCGCTGCCGCCTCACAGCGCTCGGTGGCTTCGCGTTCGCATTTGGTCAAGAACGAGTTCTTGGCCGCACCGGCGAGCTTGCGATCGGTGGCCTGCTGTTGGCAGTTGCCGGTGGCCCCAGGTGCCGAGGCTGCTGCAGCGGCCGGCTTGGGTGACGAGGTTGGTGGCGCCCCACCGCCGGAATGCGACGCGGCGTGGGCGCTGAAGGAGTACGCCATCGCCGCTGCGATGGTGAGTTGGAGAGCGATGTTGCGCATGGGGTCCTCCTGGTGTGAGACCGAATGATGCCCCATTCCGGGGGGGGCATCACCCGCTTTTGGGGCGCACGAAGAGTGTGTGGAGGCTGCGACCCACCGGCCCTGAAGGGTCGAACACGATGGTGTTCACCGTGCCGATGCCCCCGTCGTCGATCACCGTGTTGGCGGCCATGCCAAACCAGGGTCCCACCGGCTGCCGATGCAGGTTCAGGGTGAGGTCGACCGGCACGAAGGTCCATCGACTGATGTCCAGCTCACAACTCACGCCGTTGGCCGAGTCCAGCAAGGTCAGCAGGCCTGCCGCGCCCAGCGTTTCCTCGCCCTCGACCAAGGGGATGCGGGAGCGGGCCCAAACCGTGGCGGGCCCCAGGCGATCAAATCCGCCTTCGGCAAAGCGCCACTCCAGGGACCGGCCATAGGGGAAGCCCTCGCCACCGAGAAAAAAGCGACGGGTTTCCGCGGCTGGCAGGGGTGGCGGTGACCAAGGCTCCGGAATGGGAGGGCAGATGCCGGGCTCCCTTTGCATTCGCCAGGCCTGCGCAGTCAAGATGGGCCTGCCGCCGACGCGGTACTCACCCTGCAGCAACTCCACACGCTTGCCGGGCCGCAGCACCCGCACCGACACCTCGCACTCATCCAAGGGCACGGGGCCTAGGAATTCCACCGTCAGTCGCGCCAGATCCATGGGTGCGGCGCTGGGTTGGCGGCACAGGGCCTGGGCCAGCAGCGCAATCGGTGGCCCGCCATGTTGGTGCTGCGGCGACCAAGGCCCGACGGTGCACCCGGTGGGGTTGTAGCGCCCCGGGTGGTGGGGGTCCGGTAAAAAGAACGCGGTGCTCATTCGATCCAGTATGCCGCCACAATCGAGTCATGAGCGAGTCGCAGATTCATGTGCCCGAGTCCTTTCAGGCCTTGTTTCGGGCCGGCGCTTCAGGCCGCCTGCGGGAGCCCTGGCACCATGTCCTTGAGCGCTATGAGTGCTGCGAGGACATGGCGCAAGGCCTGCTGCCCCAGGCGCGGGCCCTGGTGGCCGATTTGGGGGTCTTGGCCGATGATGTCGCGCCGAAGATGGCGGCGGGGCTGACGCATCCGAGCGTGGGCTTCGCACCGGAGGAGGCGCAGTGGGTGGAGCGGCGTTTGGTCGAACTGGTGGAGCATGGCCTGTGAGGCCCTGCTGTGTAGAGGACGGATGGGGAACACGATGAGCAGCAAGCAGTGGCGAACCAAGCGCTCTGGTGGCGGAGCACGGGGTCTGGGCCTCCCGACCTTGGCGGGTCTCCTGGTCGGTTGGGTGGTGGTGGCGGCGCAGGCACAGGCACCGGCATCCTCCGGGTTGGTGGCGGTCGGTGCGCCCCGCGTTTTGCCCAATGGGGTGGAGGTCACGCTCACGCGTGCGGGGCGGATGCCCCTGAGCTATCCCGGACCAAGCGACTCGGTTCGCGTGCATTACGAAGGGACGTTCGAGGACGGGCGCGTGTTCGATTCGTCCTATGAGCGTCAGCAACCGGCGACCTTTCCGCTCAACCGCGTGATTCCCTGCTGGACGCAAGGGCTGCAGCACATCCCGGTGGGTGGTGCCGCCACGCTGCATTGCCCGGCGACTGCAGCCTATGGTGAGCGGGGCGCCGGTGGTGGCCGTATTCCACCCAACACGCCGCTGCGCTTCAAGGTGGAACTGTTGGAGGTGCTGGGCCGTTGACCCCGCTCATCCCGGGCTGCGGGCGCGCGCCCTAGGCTTCGCGGATGAACGATACCGACCCCACACCCACCACACCATCGACATCCCACGGGCCGGCGCACACCGAGCCGATCTTTGCCACGCCCCGTCCGAGAGGGCGCGCCGTGACCCACACCGAACCTTGCTCAACAGGCCTTCCGCCTCACTTGGCGCGCATCCTGCTGGCCAGTTTTGGTCCGATGGCTCAAGAGTGGATCGACAATCGGAGTAAGCGCATACTCACTCAATAACATCCCTCGGCTGAAAACAGCCCGGGCTTCCTCCTGAGCCGCCGGGCTGCGGCGGCGGAGCCCCCATCACGGGGATTGACACAGAGCGGAAGCCGATTGTCACGAAAGTGTCACAAATCGGCCCTACAGTCTCCCGAGCATCCAACCAAGTGCCCCAGTGGGCTCTGTTCCCATGTTCAAGACTGTTTCCATGCCGTGGATGGCCGGGCGGTGCGGGGCCCTGTCCGCCTCCCCGTTCCGCTCGGGCCTCCAGTGATGAAGCGCTGGGGCGACCGCCTCTTTGCCGCGGCGGCCTCATCGGCTGCCGCGCTCACGCTGGCCTTGATGGCCGGCATTCTCGGTTCATTGGTGGTCGGGGCCGGCCCAGCCATCGAGGCATTCGGCCTGGGCTTTCTCACCTCGGCGGTCTGGGACCCGGTGGGCAACCAGTACGGTGGCCTGGTGATGATCTACGGCACCCTGGCGACCTCGCTGATTGCGCTGGTGATCGCGGTGCCCGTGTCTTTCGGTATCGCGCTGTTCCTCACGGAACTCTCGCCCGGTTGGCTCAAGCGCCCACTGGGCATTGCCATCGAGTTGCTGGCTGCAGTCCCCTCCATCGTCTACGGCATGTGGGGCCTGCTGGTCTTCGGCCCCGTGCTGGCCACCTATGTGCAGCAGCCCCTGCAAGCGGCCTTCACCGGCGTGCCGGTTCTGGGTGCCTTGGTGTCGGGCCCGCCGGTGGGCATTGGCATCCTGTCGGCCGGCATCATCCTGGCCATCATGATCATTCCGTTCATCGCCTCGGTGATGCGCGACGTGTTCGAAGTCACGCCACCCATGCTCAAGGAGTCGGCCTACGGCTTGGGCTCCACCACCTGGGAGGTGGTCTACAAGATCGTGCTGCCCTACACCAAGGCCGGTGTGGTGGGCGGCATCATGCTGGGCCTCGGACGCGCCCTGGGCGAGACCATGGCGGTGACCTTTGTCATCGGCAACATGAACCAGCTCAATTCACTGTCGCTGTTCGAGGCAGCCAACTCCATCACCTCGGCGCTGGCCAATGAGTTCGCCGAGGCTGGCGAGGGCCTGCACCAGGCTTCGCTGATCTACCTGGGCCTGGTGCTGTTCTTCATCACCTTCGTGGTGCTGTCCTTGTCCAAGATGCTTCTGGCGCAGATGAAGCGAGCCGAGGGGGCCCGGACATGAGCGCCGCTGTTGCCTTTGACGCCAGCCGCCTTTCGCATCACAAGCGGCGCAAGCTGGTCAACCAAGTGGCGCTGGCGCTGTCGCTGGCGGCCATGGCCTTCGGTGTGTTCTGGCTGATCTGGATCCTCATCGAGACCGTGCGCCTGGGCATCGGCGGTCTCTCGCTGGCGGTGTTCACCGAGATGACGCCGCCCCCGCTGGCCGAGACAGGTGGTCTGGCCAACGCCATCTTCGGTTCTCTGACCATGGTCGGCCTGGCCACGCTGCTGGGAACACCGATCGGCGTCATGGCCGGTGTGTACCTGGCCGAGTACGGCAAGACCACGTGGCTGGGTCGGGTGACGCAGTTCATCAACGACATCCTGCTCTCGGCTCCCTCCATCGTGATCGGTCTGTTCATCTATTCGGCGGTGGTGGCCAAGATGAAGAGCTTCTCGGGCATTGCCGGGGTGCTGGCCCTGGCCCTGATCGTCATTCCGGTGGTGGTGCGCACCACCGAGAACATGCTCTCGCTGATTCCCAACGCCCTGCGCGAGGCGGCGTACGCCCTGGGCACACCGAAGTGGAAGGTCATCAGCGCCATCACGCTCAAGGCGGCGCGCGCGGGCGTGATCACCGGGGTGCTGCTGGCCGTGGCCCGCATCGCAGGCGAGACCGCGCCGCTGCTGTTTACCGCGCTGTCCAACCAGTTCTGGACCAGCAACCTGGGCGAGCCGATGGCCAGCCTGCCGGTGACCATCTTCAAGTTCGCCATGAGC
>JBMSQF010000035.1:0-25837 GCA_049423145.1 Burkholderiaceae bacterium | reverse complement strand
GGGCCAGGGGGTGCTGGGCAAGGGGCTGGAGCCCGACGAGAAGGGGCGCATCAAGCTGTCGATGAAGGCCCGGCTGGCGCGCCCTGACGGCATGCCCGAGGAAGAGGAGCGCCCGCGCCGTGAATTCCGCGACCGAGGCGACCGGGGGGACCGCCCCCGCCGTGACCGCGGCGAGCGCAGTGATCGCGGGGAACGCCGGGGCCCGGCCCACCAGGGCGATCATCCGTCTGAAGGTGCTTCCTCCGAGGGGGGGCAGGCCGAATCCAATCAGGCGCAACAGCAGCAACAGTGAACGCCATTGAGATTGCCAGCTACGGTGGGCCGGAGGTCCTGCGGCTGACGCAGCGCCCCGACCCTGTACCGGTCGCCGGCGAGCTGCTGATCCGTGTCCGTGCCTCGGGCGTGAACCGCCCGGACGTGCTGCAGCGCCGCGGCCAGTACCCCATGCCCCCGGGTGTGTCGGATCTGCCCGGCCTGGAGATTGCCGGGGTGGTGGAGGCGGGATCGGCGCAAGACCTGGCGGCCGCCGGCGTGCACATCGGGCAGCGCGTGTGTGCACTGGTGGCCGGGGGTGGTTACGCCGAGTGGTGCGTGGCCCCTGCAGGTCAGGTGCTGCCCGTGCCCCAGGGCTTGTCGGACTTGGAGGCTGCCAGCCTGCCCGAGACCTTCTTCACCGTCTGGCAAAACGTGTTCGAAATTGCGCGGCTTCAGCCGGGCGAGACCCTGTTGGTGCAGGGCGGCTCCAGCGGTATCGGCGTCACGGCCATTCAGTTGGCCAAGGCCTTCGGTTGCAAAGTCTTGGTCACGGTGGGCGCAGACGACAAGGGCCGGGAGTGCCTGAAGCTCGGCGCGGACCATTTCATCAATTACAAGACGCAGGACTTCGTCACTGAGGTTCTCCGACTCACCCAAGACGTCGGCGTCAATGTGGTGCTCGACATGGTGGGCGGCGCCTACATCGGCCGCGAGGTCCAGTGCCTGGCCAACGACGGTCGGCTGGCGCTCATTGCCACACAGGGCGGCAATGACAGTGCCTTCGATTGCGGCGCCGTGCTGCGCAAGCGGCTGTCCGTGACGGGTTCCACACTGCGTCCGCGCCCATTGGCCTACAAGGCCCAGCTTGCCAGGGGGCTGCGCGAAAAAGTGTGGCCGCTCATCGAGTCCGGCGCCATCCGCCCCGTGATCCACAGCGTGTTCCAGGCCAAGACGCCCGATGGTGCAGTGAAGGCCCACCAGTTGATGGAATCGAGCACGCACGTGGGCAAGATCATGCTGGCCTGGTAAGGGCAGGCGGTTGGCCAACGCAGCAGAGGGGACGAGCGAGGACCACCACCATGCGCAAGAAACTCGTATTGGGCAATTGGAAGATGCACGGCAGCCGTGCAGCCAATGCCGAGTTACTCGCCAGTGTCCTGGGGGCAGGCCCCATGGGCTGCGATGTGGGCGTGTGCGTGCCCTTTGTGTACATCGCCGACACCGCGGTTTCCCTGGCCGCTTCCCATATCCGCTGGGGCGCTCAGGATGTCTCTTCGCACGAGCAGGGTGCCTACACCGGCGAGGTGTCTGCGGCGATGCTGCGGGAGTTGGGCTGTCGCTATGCCATCGTGGGGCACTCGGAGCGTCGCGCCTACCACTCGGAGAGTGACCAGTTGGTCGCGGACAAGGCCAAGGCCGCGCTCGCGCACGGCCTGACCCCTGTCGTGTGTGTCGGTGAGACGTTGGAACAACGCGAAGCCGGGCAGACCGAGGCCGTGGTCAAGCGCCAACTCTCGGCCGTGATCCACGCCCTGGGCCACTGCGCCGGTGAAATGGTGGTTGCCTATGAGCCCGTCTGGGCTATCGGTACCGGACGCACCGCCACACCCGAACAGGCCCAGGCGGTTCACGCCGTGCTTCGGGCCCAATTGCAGGCCGCAACGCCGCATGCGGCGACGATGAAGCTGCTCTACGGTGGCAGTGTCAAGCCTGACAATGCCGCTGCCTTGTTTTCCCAGGCTGACATCGATGGCGGCCTCATCGGTGGTGCTGCCTTGAAGGCCGTCGACTTCGTGTCCATTTGCCGCGCGGCTGGTTGAAGGCTCAGCCACCCCCTCCCTGATTCGATCAAAACACGTCAACCCGTCACAACATCATGCAATTCCTCGCCAATCTGTTGCTTGTCGCCCAGATCATCTCAGCCCTGGTGATGATCGGCCTGGTCCTGATCCAGCATGGCAAGGGTGCCGACATGGGCGCCTCATTCGGTAGTGGTTCCTCCGGAAGTCTTTTCGGCGCCACCGGCAGTGCCAACTTCCTTTCGCGCTCCACTTCGGCCTGCGCCACGGTGTTCTTTCTCTGCACCTTGGGCTTGGCTTACTTCGGGACGCCCCGTGAGGCACCGGCGGGCGGCACGAGCGTGTTGGAAAGGGCTGGTTCGCCTGCACTGGGGGCCTCCGCTGCGATTCCTGCTGCTGCGCCGGGCGTGATTCCGGGTGCAGAACCCGCAGCGACCAACGCGGTGCAGGGCGTTGTGCCCGCCGCTCCAGCAACCGGTGACAAGCCCGGCGAAATCCCCAAGCGTTGACGGACTCAAGCCCGGGGCGCACCCATTTGGAAGGCGTGTTTCGGGCTAGAATCAGCGGCTGTTCGGATGCAATCCTCATGGCGCCCGAAATGGTTTTTCAGTGCCGTCGTGGTGAAATTGGTAGACACGCTATCTTGAGGGGGTAGTGGCGAAAGCTGTGCGAGTTCGAGTCTCGCCGACGGCACCAAGAACAAGAAGACGATAGTCGAGTCGAGTCAAATTCGGCGCGGCCCCGGAGGGTGGCGCCGAGCGCCCAGCGCAGCGAAGCTGCCAAACGGGACAGGCGGGCGCGCAGCAGGGATCGAGGGATCCCGCGCGCGCCTTTTTTGCGTCCGGCCTGTGCCGGATGGACTGAAGTCGGTTGTAAACGATGAACCTGCAAGAGTACCTGCCCATCATCCTGTTCATACTGGTGGGCACGGCCATCGGCATCGCCCCTCAGGTCATCGGCTTCGTCATGGGGCCCAACCGCCCGGATGCGGCCAAGAATTCTCCCTACGAGTGCGGCTTTGAAGCGTTCGAAGACGCGCGCATGCAGTTCGACGTGCGCTACTACCTCGTGGCCATCCTGTTCATCCTCTTTGACCTCGAGATCGCCTTCCTCTTCCCCTGGGCGGTCTCCTTGCGTGACATCGGGCCGTCAGGATTCTGGGCCATGATGGTCTTCCTCGGCATCCTGGTCGTGGGATTGGTGGTCGAGTGGAAGAAGGGCGCGCTGGACTGGGAGTGAATGATGGGCATTGAGGGCGTACTCAAGGAAGGCTTCGTCACCACCTCGGTGGACAAGCTTGTGAACTGGTCCAAGACCGGATCCCTGTGGCCGATGACCTTCGGCTTGGCCTGCTGCGCGGTGGAGATGATGCACGCCGGCGCTTCGCGCTATGACATCGACCGTTTTGGGATGCTCTTTCGTCCCTCACCGCGGCAGTCGGATCTGATGATCGTGGCCGGGACGCTGTGCAACAAGATGGCACCGGCCTTGCGGAAGGTCTACGACCAGATGGCTGAGCCGCGCTGGGTCCTGTCCATGGGCTCCTGCGCCAATGGGGGTGGCTACTACCACTACAGCTATTCGGTGGTGCGTGGCTGCGACCGCATCGTGCCGGTGGATGTCTACGTACCGGGTTGTCCGCCCACTGCTGAAGCCTTGCTCTACGGCATTCTGCAACTGCAGTCCAAGATCCGCCGCGAAAACACGATCGCCCGCTGACCAAGACTGCGCACCCGCCACACCATCCACCCACCGTCCCACACTCCCGGCAGTCGTACCCGTCCGAGGAACCTGATGTCAGAAAAACTATCGCGCCTGCAAGCTGCTCTTCAAGCGTCCTTGGGCTCTCGCATACAGGCCCTGGAAAGCCGACTGGGTGAGATCACCATCACCGTTCGGGCAGCCGACTACACCGAAGCGTGCCTGGCGCTGCGCGACGAACCCAGCCTGGGCTTCGAGCAATTGATGGACTTGTGCGGCGTGGACTACAGCGGCTACAGAGACGGTGCCTACGAAGGTCCCCGCTTTGCCGTCGTGCTGCATCTGCTGTCGGTGGCCCACAACTGGCGCCTGCGGCTGCGCACCTTCTGCCCCGATGACGATCAGCCCTTGGTCGACAGCGTCAACGACATCTGGAACGCGGCCAACTGGTTCGAGCGCGAGGCCTTCGATCTTTATGGAATTCTGTTTGAGGGTCACACCGACTTGCGTCGTCTGCTGACGGATTACGGTTTCATTGGCCATCCCTTCCGCAAGGATTTCCCTGTGACCGGGCACGTGGAGATGCGCTATGACGCCGAGCAGAAGCGTGTGATCTACCAGCCGGTGACGATCGAGACGCGCGAAATCACTCCGCGCATCATCCGCGAAGAACCCTACGGCGGCCTGCACTGAGCAGCGGCGCCCACGAGAAGCACATGGCGGACATCAAGAACTACACCCTGAACTTCGGCCCCCAGCACCCGGCAGCGCATGGCGTGCTGCGGCTGGTGCTGGAGTTGGATGGCGAAGTCATTCAGCGCGCCGATCCGCACATCGGACTCTTGCATCGGGCCACCGAGAAGCTGGCCGAGACCAAGACCTACATCCAGTCACTGCCCTACATGGATCGGCTGGACTACGTATCGATGATGTGCAACGAGCACGCCTACTGTCTGACCATTGAGAAGCTGCTGGGCATCGAGGTACCCGAGCGTGCCCAGTACATCCGCGTGATGTATTCGGAGATCACGCGCCTGCTGAACCATCTTCTGTGGTTGGGCTGCCACGGCATGGACTGCGGCGCCATGAACATGCTCATCTACTGCTTCCGCGAGCGGGAAGACCTGTTCGACATGTACGAGGCGGTATCCGGCGCTCGGATGCACGCAGCGTACTTCCGGCCCGGTGGTGTCTACCGCGACTTGCCAGACCGCATGCCGCAGTACCAGGCCAGCAAGATCCGCAATGCCCAGGCCATCGCCAAGCTCAATGAAAACCGCCAGGGCTCCCTCCTGGATTTCATTGAGGACTTCACCAACCGGTTTCCCGCGCTCGTGGATGAATACGAAACCCTGCTGACGGACAACCGAATCTGGAAGCAGCGCACCGTGGGAATCGCAGTGGTCACACCGGAGCGTGCCCTGAACCTGGGCTTCTCGGGCGCCATGCTGCGCGGTTCAGGGATTGCTTGGGACCTGCGCAAGAAGCAGCCCTACGACGTCTACAACCGGATGGATTTCGATATCCCGGTGGGTGTCAATGGCGATACCTACGACCGGTATCTGGTGCGCGTCGAAGAGATGCGCCAGAGCAACCGGATCATCCAGCAGTGCGTGAAGTGGCTGCGTGCCCATCCCGGCCCGGTGATCACCGACAACCACAAGGTGGCGCCTCCTGACCGCGTGGGCATGAAGTCCAACATGGAGGAGTTGATCCACCACTTCAAGCTCTTTACCGAAGGCTTCCACGTTCCGGAAGGCCAGGCGTATGCAGCGGTGGAGCATCCCAAGGGAGAGTTTGGCATTTACATCGTCAGTGATGGGGCGAACAAGCCGTGGCGACTGAAGATCCGGGCACCGGGCTTTGCGCATTTGGCTGCCCTGGACGAGATGACCCGCGGTCACATGATTGCCGACGCTGTGGCGGTGATCGGCACCATGGACATCGTGTTTGGTGAGATCGATCGATGAGCCCAACCGTGAGCGAAGACACCTCCTACACCCTCAGCGAGGCCACCGCCGCGCGCTTCGCCCGCGAAGTGGCCAAGTACCCCGCCGACCAGCGGCAGTCGGCCGTGATGGCCTGCCTGTCCATCGTCCAGCAGGAAGAAGGCTGGGTGAGTGCGGCAGCCGAACGGGCGGTGGCCGCCTACCTGGGCATGCCGCCCATCGCAGTGGCCGAGGTCACCACCTTTTACAACATGTACAACCAGAAGCCGGTGGGCAAGTTCAAGCTCAACTTGTGTACCAACCTTCCCTGTCAGTTGCGAAACGGCCAGCAGGCTCTGGAGCACCTGTGCCGACGGCTCGGCGTGGAGGAGGGAGGCACCACGGCCGACGGCTTGTTCACCGTGCAAAAGACCGAGTGCCTGGGCGCGTGCGCCGACGCGCCGGTGATGCTGGTCAATGATCGGCAGATGGTGAGCTTCATGGGTCCCGACCGGCTCGACGCGCTGGTCGATCAACTGAAGAACGAGGCTTGAACGCGATGGGCCAGATGGTCGACCTTTCCCGCTTCCAGGCCAGGGGTGCAGAAACCTGCTTCCATGGCAAGCACATCAACCCCCAGATCTATGCCGGCCTGAACGGCTCGAATTGGAGTCTGCGGGACTACGAGGCTCGAGGCGGCTATGCGGCGCTGCGAAAGATCCTCGGGCAGGACGGCAGCGAGGGCATGACGCCGGACGCGGTGATTGCCGATGTGAAGTTGTCGGCGTTGCGCGGGCGTGGGGGCGCGGGCTTTCCCACCGGCCTGAAGTGGAGCTTCATGCCGCGACAGTTTCCGGGGCAGAAGTACCTGGTGTGCAACTCTGATGAGGGCGAGCCAGGTACCTGCAAGGACCGGGACATCCTGATGTACAACCCGCACGCGGTGATCGAAGGCATGACCATCGCTGCCTATGCCATGGGTATCGGTGTGGGCTACAACTACATCCACGGTGAGATCTTCGAGGTGTATGAGCGCTTCGAGGCGGCCCTCGAAGAGGCCCGCGCGGCGGGTTATCTGGGGTCGAACATCATGGGATCGCCCTTCGGTTTCCAGCTGCATGCGCACCATGGATTCGGGGCCTACATCTGCGGCGAGGAAACCGCACTACTCGAATCGCTGGAGGGCAAGAAGGGCCAGCCGCGGTTCAAGCCTCCATTTCCCGCGAGCTTCGGCCTGTATGGCAAGCCCACCACCATCAACAACACCGAAACCTTTGCAGCCGTCCCCTGGATCATCCGCAACGGTGGTCAAGCCTATCTGGACGTCGGGAAGCCCAACAATGGCGGCACCAAGATCTTCTCGGTCGTCGGTGATGTCAACGCGCCAGGCAATTTCGAGGTGCCGATGGGCACGCCGTTTTCCAAGCTGCTGGAGCTGGCGGGCGGCGTCAAGGGAGGGACTCTGAAGGCGGTCATCCCGGGCGGCTCTTCAGCCCCGGTTCTGCCCGCCCACATCATGATGGACATGACGATGGACTATGACGCCATCGCCAAGGCGGGCTCCATGCTGGGCTCAGGAGCCGTCATCGTGATGAACGACACCCGCTGCATGGTCAAGAGCCTCCTGCGTCTGTCCTACTTCTACCAGCACGAGAGCTGCGGGCAGTGCACGCCGTGTCGCGAGGGCACGGGCTGGTTGTGGCGGATGGTGGACCGGATCGAAAAGGGCCAGGGCCGCATGGAAGATCTGGATCTGCTGAACTCGGTGGCCGACAACATCCAGGGTCGCACCATCTGCGCCTTGGGCGACGCTGCGGCCATGCCGGTGCGCGCCATGCTCAAACATTTCCGTGATGAATTCGTCCATCACATCGAACACAAGACCTGCGTGGTACCGGCCTATGTCTGACGCCGCCAACAACCAAGTGGAAATCGAGCTCGACGGCCACAAGGTATCCGTCGCGCCCGGCAGCATGGTGATGCAAGCGGCCGACGCCTTGGGCGTCTATGTGCCGCACTTCTGTTACCACAAGAAGCTTTCCATCGCCGCCAACTGTCGCATGTGTCTGGTGGAGGTGGAAAAGGCGCCGAAGCCCATGCCCGCCTGTGCCACGCCGGTGACGCCTGGCATGGTGGTGCGCACCCAAAGCGAGAAGGCCAAGAAGGCGCAACAGTCGGTGATGGAGTTCCTGCTCATCAACCACCCCTTGGATTGCCCCATCTGCGACCAGGGCGGGGAGTGCCAGTTGCAGGACCTGGCGGTCGGCTATGGCGGCAGCGCTTCGCGCTACACCGAAGAAAAGCGCGTGGTCTTCCACAAGAACGTGGGCCCGCTGATCTCCATGGAAGAGATGAGCCGCTGCATCCACTGCACCCGCTGCGTGCGCTTTGGCCAGGAAGTCGCTGGGGTGATGGAATTGGGCATGCTGCACCGCGGTGAGCATTCCGAGATCACCACCTTCGTCGGCAACACGGTCGATTCCGAACTGTCGGGCAACATGATCGACATCTGTCCGGTGGGTGCACTGACCAGCAAGCCATTCCGCTACAGCGCCCGCACCTGGGAGCTCTCGCGCCGCAAGAGCGTCAGCCCGCACGACAGCACGGGCGCCAACCTCATCGTGCAGGTCAAAGCCGATCGCGTGATGCGCGTGGTGCCGATGGAAAACGAGGCTGTCAATGAATGCTGGATCGCCGACCGCGACCGCTTTTCCTACGAGGCCCTGAACAGCGAGGCCCGCTTGACCGAGCCCATGGTCAAGCAGGGCGGCCAGTGGCAGGCGGTGAGTTGGCAGCAGGCGCTGGACTATGTGGCCGATGGCTTGAAGCGCATCAAGGCCGAATTCGGTGCCTCCTCCATCGGGGCCCTGGGCTCGCCGCATTCAACGGTAGAAGAGTTGCACCTGCTGGCCAAGCTGATGCGCGGCCTGGGCAGCGACAACATCGACCACCGCCTGCGCCAGAGTGACTTCACCCTGCAAGCCGGTGGTGTGCGGTGGCTGGGCATGCCCATCGCCGATCTTTCCAACCTGGACCGGGTGCTGGTGGTCGGCAGTTTCCTGCGCAAGGACCATCCGCTGTTCGCCCAGCGGATCCGCCAAGCGGCGCGCCGGGGGGCGCAGGTCTTCCGTCTGGGGTCTTCCGGTGAAGACTGGCTGATGCCCATCCGAAGGACCCTCACCACCCAGCCTTCCCAGTGGGGCGATGCGCTGGCGGCCGTGGCCACTGCGGTGGCTCAGGCCAAGGGTGTACCGGCGCCAGTGGCGGGCATCCAGGTCAGCGATGAGGCTGTCGCAGTGGCTCAGTCCCTGATCAGTGGCCAGCGCGGTGCCGTGCTGCTGGGTGTGGCGGCCGAACAGCACCCCCAGGCATCCACCCTGCTGCAACTGGCCCATTTCATCGGCCAGCACACCGGTGCCCGTGTGGGCTTTCTCGGGGCGGCCGCCAACAGTGTGGGGGCCCAACTGGTGGGTTCAATGCCGCAGTCAGGCGGTCTGACGGCGGCACAGATGCTGAGCCAGCCCATGAAAGCGTTGATGTTGTTCAACCTGGAGCCGGCACTCGATTCGGCCAATGGTGCGGCAGCCCAGGCTACATTGGCCGGCTCTGGACTGGTGGTGGCGTTCACGGCCTTCCGAGATGCGCATGTGGAGAACGCAGACGTCTTGCTGCCCATTGCGCCTTTTACCGAAACGGCGGGCGCCTTCATCAACGCGGAGGCCCGATTGCAGGCTTTCCAAGGCGTGGTCAAGCCCCGTGGCCAGACGCGACCCGGCTGGAAGGTCTTGCGCGTTCTGGGCAATCTGCTGGGTCTGCAAGGCTTCGAGCAGGAAACGGTTGAAGAGGTCAGGGCGCAGGCTTTGGGTGACCTGTCCATGCTGGCCTCACGGCTGTCCAACGCCGCTGATGGCGTGCCTGCAGCAGTCTCCTCAGCGGGCATGGGCCTGCAGCGTCTGAGCCCAGTCCCTATCTACTGTACGGACCCGATGGTGCGCCGCGCGCAGAGCCTGCAGGCCACCAGTGACGCAAAGCCACCAGTGGCCAGCTTGCCTGCAGACCTGTGGACCCACCTGGGCTTGAACGCAGGCGACCGCGTCCGCGTGACGCAAGGTGCTGGGTCGGTGGTGCTGCCCGCGCGCCGTGATGAAACGCTGGCCAGCAGGACGGTGATGGTGCCTGCGGGTCATCCCGACACCGCTGCGCTGGGTCCGATGTTCGGAGAGCTCACTGTCGAGAAAGCCGGCGGAGTCTGACCATGCTCGAGAACCTTCATCATCTGGGCAACACCACCCTCGGACCGACCCTATGGCTGGTCGTCTGGAGCCTCATCAAGATCATCGCCGTGGTGCTGCCGCTGATGGGATGCGTCGCCTACCTCACCCTTTGGGAGCGCAAGGCCATCGGCTGGACGCAGGTGCGGCCAGGGCCCAACCGTGTGGGGCCCTGGGGCCTGCTCACCCCAATCGCCGATGCGGTCAAGTTGGTCTTCAAGGAAATCATTCGGCCCACCGCGGCCAACAAAGGCCTCTTCTTCCTGGGTCCGGTGATGACCATCATGCCGGCCCTGGCCGCCTGGGCCGTAGTGCCCTTTGGTCCGGATGTGGCGCTGGCCAATGTGAACGCGGGCTTGCTGTACCTGATGGCCATCACGTCACTGGAGGTGTATGGCGTGATCATCGCCGGCTGGGCATCGAACTCAAAGTACGCCTTCCTGGGCGCTCTGCGCGCCTCGGCGCAGATGGTCAGCTACGAAATCGCGATGGGATTTGCCTTGGTCATCGTCCTGATGGTGTCGGGCACGATGAACATGAGCGGGATCGTGATGGGTCAGGGTGAGGGGTACTTTGCCGAGATGGGCCTGAACTTCCTCTCGTGGAACTGGCTGCCTCTGCTGCCAGTCTTCATCGTCTATTTCGTGTCGGGTCTGGCGGAGACCAACCGCCATCCCTTTGACGTGGTGGAAGGCGAATCGGAAATCGTGGCGGGCCACATGATCGAGTACTCGGGCATGTCCTTTGCCATGTTCTTCCTGGCCGAGTACGCCAACATGATTCTGGTGTCGACCCTGTGTGTGATCCTGTTCCTGGGCGGGTGGCTGCCGCCCGTGGACAGTGCCCTGTTCAATTGGATTCCGGGCTGGATCTGGCTGGCTATCAAGGTCTTCGTGGTGGTCACCATGTTCCTGTGGGTGCGCGCGACCTTCCCGCGTTACCGCTATGACCAGATCATGCGCCTGGGTTGGAAGATCTTCATTCCCGTCACCCTGGTGTGGTTGGTGGTGGTTGGTCTGTGGATGCAGACCCCGCTGAACATCTGGAAGTAAGAGGCAACTCTATGTCTGCCGTCAAGGATTTCGTTCAGAGCTTCATGTTGCTCGAGCTTCTCAAGGGGCTCAGGGTAACCGGTCGTCACTTCTTCAAGCGCAAGGTGACGGTGCAGTTTCCCGAGGAAAAGACGCCCTTGTCGCCGCGCTTTCGAGGGCTGCACGCCTTGCGCCGTTATGAAAACGGTGAAGAGCGTTGCATCGCCTGCAAGCTTTGCGAGGCCGTGTGCCCGGCCATGGCGATCACCATCGAAAGCGATGTGCGCGAGGACGGCTCGCGTCGCACCAAGCGCTACGACATCGACCTCACCAAGTGCATCTTCTGCGGATTCTGCGAAGAAAGCTGCCCGGTGGACTCGATCGTCGAGACCCACATCTTCGAATACCACGGCGAGAAGCGTGGCGATCTGTACTTCACCAAGGAGATGCTCCTGGCCGTGGGAGATCGCTACGAAACGGAAATCGCCGCGAACAAGGAGGCGGATGCGAGGTACCGCTGAGGCGGGTCCTTTGCCGCAACGATCATGGACAACCAAGCCGCCCTGTTCTACGTCTTTTCCGCTGTGCTGCTGATTGCAGCCTTTCGCGTCATCACCGCGCGCAGCACCGTGCATGCCGCGCTGTTTCTGGTGCTGGCCTTTTTCAGTGCGTCCTGCATTTGGATGCTGTTACAGGCTGAATTTCTGGCCATTACCCTCGTCCTCGTCTACGTCGGGGCGGTGATGGTTCTGTTCCTCTTTGTGGTGATGATGCTGGATATCAACACCGACCAGTTCCGACAGAACTTCTGGCAGCACCTGCCGTTGGCCGGCTTGATCGGTGCCATCATCGCCGTGGAGATGGCGCTGGTACTGATGAGTGGCTTCCGCGTGTCGCAAGCGGCGCCGGTCGACCCCCGCTTGGCCGAATATGGCAACACCCGCTTACTGGGTATCGAGATCTATACGCACTACCTGTATCCGCTGCAGTTGGCAGCTGTACTTCTGTTCGTGGCCATGGTGGCGGCGTTGGCGCTCACGCTGCGCAAGCGCAAGGACGTCCGCGCGATGGACCCGGGCTTGCAGGTACGAGTCAAGCGTTCGGACCGGGTGCGCATCGTGCAGATGGCCCCGGAGGTGGAGGACGCCGCTGCGCCCGAAGCACCTGCGGCCGAGTCGTCCCCCGGCCAGTCACCGAAGGGAGCCGCATGATGGGCTCGATCACCCTGGGGCATGTCCTGTCACTCGGCGCGATTCTCTTCGCGTTGTCGGTGATCGGCATCTTTCTCAACCGCCGCAATCTCATCGTATTGCTGATGGCCATCGAGTTGATGTTGCTGGCTGTCAACCTGAACTTCGTGGCCTTTTCGCACTACCTGGGTGACATGACCGGTCAGGTCTTCGTGTTCTTCATCCTCACGGTGGCCGCGGCCGAATCGGCCATCGGCCTGGCGATCCTGGTGGTGCTGTTCCGCAACCGGGCCTCGATCAACGTCGAGGAACTCGACACCCTCAAGGGCTGACCCCCATGGCAGCAGAACTCTCTTCCAGCACGCTCCTTGCGGTTCCCTTGGCGCCGTTGGCCGGCGCGATCATCGCCGGCTTCTTTGGTCGCTACGTCGGGCGCCGGGGATCGCACGCCTTCACCATCCTGGGCGTGCTCATCAGTTTTATCCTCTCGGCCCTCGTGCTCAAGAGCGTGGCGCTGGACGGCGCACGCTTCAATCAAACCATCTACGAATGGATGGTGATTGGCGGTCTGAAGATGGAGATCGGCTTCATGGTCGATGGGCTGACGGCCATGATGATGTGCGTGGTGACCTTCGTGTCGCTGATGGTGCATCTCTACACCATCGGCTACATGGAGGATGACCCGGGCTACCAGCGTTTCTTCAGCTACATCTCGCTGTTCACCTTTTCCATGCTGATGCTCGTGATGAGCAACAACTTCCTGCAGCTCTTCTTCGGCTGGGAAGCAGTGGGCTTGGTGAGCTATCTGCTGATCGGATTCTGGTTCAAGAAGCCCTCCGCCATCTTTGCCAACATGAAGGCCTTTCTGGTCAACCGAGTGGGCGATTTCGGCTTCATTCTCGGCATTGGCTTGGTCGTGGCCTACGGCGGAACACTGAACTACACCGAAGCCTTTGCCAAGGCGGATGAACTGTCTAAGCTGACCTTTCCGGGCACCGATTGGATGCTGCTGACCGCAGCCTGCATCTGCCTGTTCATTGGCGCCATGGGCAAGAGCGCGCAGTTTCCGCTCCATGTGTGGCTACCGGATTCCATGGAAGGCCCCACGCCCATCTCGGCGCTGATCCACGCCGCCACCATGGTCACCGCCGGCATCTTCATGGTCGCGCGCATGTCGCCGCTTTTTGAACTTTCGGACACCGCGCTGAACTTTGTGATGGTGATCGGTGCGATTACCGCGCTGTTCATGGGCTTCCTCGGCATCATCCAGAACGACATCAAGCGGGTGGTGGCCTATTCCACGCTCTCGCAGCTGGGCTACATGACCGTCGCTCTGGGGGCATCCGCCTACTCGGTGGCCGTGTTCCATCTGATGACACACGCCTTCTTCAAAGCGCTGCTGTTCTTGGCGGCCGGATCGGTGATCATGGGCATGCACCACGATCAGGACATCCGCAACATGGGTGGCCTGCGCAAGCACATGCCCATCACCTGGATCACCGCCTTGCTGGGCTCGCTGGCCCTGATCGGCACGCCGCTGTTTGCGGGCTTCTACTCCAAAGACAGCATCATCATGGCCGTTGAGGCCAGCAACCTGCCGGGTACGCCCTTTGCCATCTTTGCGGTGGTGGCTGGGGTGTTCGTCACCGCCTTCTATTCATTCCGCATGTACTTCCTGGTCTTCCATGGCAAGGAGCGTTTCCACCACAAGCCCTTCCCAGGCGAGCATGAACACCATCCTGATGACGGCGAGGACCACACCCCTCACGAGTCACCCTGGGTGGTGACTGCCCCCCTGGTGCTCCTGGCCATTCCCTCGGTGCTGATCGGCTACATGACCATTCAGCCCATGCTGTTCGGTGAGTTCCTCAAGGACGCCATCGTGGTGGATGCGGCGCGCCATCCCGCCATGGCCCATCTGGCCGGCGAGTTCCACGGCGCCGTGGCGATGGCACTGCATGGCCTTCAAACACTGCCATTCTGGTTGGCCCTCGCCGGAGTGGTGGTCGCTTGGTGGTTCTACCTCCAGCAGCCCTCCATTCCCGCAGCGATCGGCCGAGCACTGGCGCCGCTGGTCAAGGTACTGGAGAACAAGTACTACATGGACGCCTTCAACGAGAAGGTGTTGGCGGCGGGCTCTCGTGCGCTGGGTACCGGCCTTTGGAAGGGCGGGGATGCAACCCTCATCGACGGGATGATCGTCAACGGATCGGCCCGCGCCGTTGGGACGCTGGCGGGTCTGACCCGTCTCGTACAGACGGGTCATCTCTATTGGTACGCGCTGGTCATGCTCCTGGGCGTGTTCGGCTTCATGACATGGCGGCTATGGCCCCACCTGACCGGCCTCTTCGGCCAGTGATCACCAGGGCAGTGCTCGGGGATCGGAAGCAAGAGGCGGAGACGAAGAAATGGGTTTGTTGAGTGTTGCCATCTGGCTGCCCATCGTGCTGGGGGGCTTGTTGCTGGCCGTGGGGCGTGACGAGAACGCAGGGGCCGTGCGCTGGATGGCATTGGCAGCGGCGGTCCTTTCCTTCCTGGTCACCATTCCGCTGGTCACCGGCTTCGACGTGGCCGCCACGGGCATGCAGTTCGTGGAGATCCTGCCCTGGATCGAGCGGTTCAATGTGCGCTATCACCTGGGGATCGATGGTCTTTCGGTGTGGTTTGTACTGCTGACGGCCTTCATCACCATCATGGTGGTGATCGCCGCCTGGGAGGTGGTGCAGGAGCGTGTGGCCCTGTACATGGGCGCTTTCCTCATCCTCTCAGGATTGATGGTGGGCGTGTTCAGCGCGCTGGATGGTCTGCTGTTCTACATCTTCTTTGAAGCGACGCTCATTCCGATGTACATCATCATTGGTGTGTGGGGCGGGCCCCGGCGCGTCTACGCGGCCTTCAAGTTCTTTCTCTACACACTCTTGGGCTCGCTGCTGATGCTGGTGGCTCTGCTGTATCTGTACCTGAAGGCGGGCGGCAGCTTTGATATCCAGGCGTGGCACCAACTGCCCCTGCCGATGAACGCGCAGGCGCTGCTGTTCTTCGCTTTCTTCGCAGCGTTCTCGGTGAAGGTTCCGATGTGGCCGGTGCACACCTGGCTGCCCGATGCGCACGTCGAGGCGCCGACGGGTGGCTCGGTGGTGCTGGCGGCCATCATGCTCAAGCTGGGGGCCTATGGTTTCCTGCGCTTTTCGATGCCGATTGCACCCGATGCGGCCCGCGAATACGCCTGGCTGATGATTGCGCTGTCGCTCATTGCCGTGGTCTACATCGGCCTGGTGGCGCTTGTTCAGCAGGACATGAAAAAGCTGGTGGCGTATTCGTCCATCGCCCACATGGGATTCGTCACACTGGGTTTCTTCATCTTCAGCGATCTGGGCGTCGGTGGGGCCATCGTTCAGATGATCAGTCATGGCTTCGTCTCCGGCGCCATGTTCCTTTGCATCGGCGTGCTCTATGACCGGGTTCATTCCCGTGAGATATCCGCGTATGGCGGAGTCGTCAACACGATGCCCAAATTTGCAGCATTCGCCGTGTTTTTCGCCATGGCCAACTGCGGCCTCCCAGGCACCGGTGGCTTTGTTGGCGAGTGGATGGTCATCCTCGGTGCAGTGAAGTTTGATTTCTGGATTGCCGCGCTGGCCGCCACGACCCTGGTGTTCGGTGCGGCCTACACGCTGTGGATGGTCAAGCGGGTTTACTTCGGCGAGGTGGGCAATCAACACGTGGGTGAACTCACCGACCTCAACGACCGCGAGTTCCTGATGCTGGGCCTGCTGGCCCTGGCGGTGCTCTGGATGGGCGTCTATCCCAAGCCTTTCACCGATGTCATGCAAACCTCGATCACCGAACTGCTGCGCCATGTGGCGCTTTCCAAGCTGCCGGCCTGAGTCCATGGAGAACAAGAGCATGACCTTCTTGAATTGGGCTGCCCTCACGCCCGAGATCTTCCTGTTGCTGGCCGCCTTGGTGATCGTGCTGGTTGATCTGTTCATTGACGATGAACAGCGCCGCTACACCCACTGGATGAGCCAATCGGCCTTGGCCATCACGGCGCTGTTGCACTACCAGCAGTTCGACGCCGGATTGACCTTGTATGCCCTGGGCAACTTGGTGGTCACCGACCCGATGGGGCGTCTGCTCGGTGTGTTGGCCACCCTGGCCCTCATGGCAAGCTTGGCCTATGCGCAGCCCTACATCGCCTCCCGCGCGCTTCACAAGGGCGAGTTCTACGTCCTGGCGTTGCTGTCGCTGCTGGGGATCCATGTGATGCTCTCGGCCAACGATTTCCTTGTGATCTATCTTGGCCTGGAGATCATGAGTCTGTCGCTATACGCGCTGGTGGCCCTGCGCAGGGACGATGCCATGGCCACCGAGGCGGCCATGAAGTATTTCGTACTGGGTGCCCTGGCCAGTGGATTCCTGCTGTACGGCCTGTCGATGATGTATGGCGCCACCGGCACGCTGGAGATCCCAAAGGTCTTTGAGGTGATCAATCAGGGCCGCGTGAACAGCCAGGTGCTGGTGTTTGGGGTGGTTTTCATCGTGGCTGGCCTGGGCTTCAAGCTGGGCGTCGCACCCTTCCATATGTGGGTGCCCGATGTGTATCAGGGCGCACCCACGGCGGTGACGCTTCTCATTGCCAGCGCGCCGAAATTGGCCGCTTTCGCGATCACCATCCGTCTGCTGGTCGAGGGACTGCTGAAGGTGGCGGTGGATTGGCAGCAAATGCTGCTGTTCATGGCCGTGGTCTCCCTGGTGGTGGGCAATCTGGCGGCCATTGCACAGACCAACCTCAAGCGGATGCTGGCGTACTCGGCCATCGCGCAATTGGGCTTCATGTTGCTGGCACTGGGATCAGGCGTGATGGGTGGGGACACCGCCTCGGCGGGCAATGCCTACAGCTCGGCCATGTTCTACATGGTGACCTATGTGCTGACCACGCTGGGCACTTTCGGTTTGGTCATGCTCTTGTCCCGCGATGGTTTTGAGAGTGAGCAGATCGCGGATCTGGCGGGCCTGGGACGGCGGCGCCCCTGGATGGCGGGTGTGATGGCGATCTTCATGTTCTCGCTGGCCGGTGTCCCGCCCACGATGGGCTTCTATGCCAAGCTGGCCGTGTTGCAGACCCTCGTCACCACGGGACTGACCGCCTACATCGTGCTGGCGGTGGTTGCCGTCCTTTTGAGTCTGGTGGCCGCCTTCTACTACCTGCGCGTCGTGAAGGTCATGTTCTTTGATGAGCCTAATCAGCCACTGCTGGAGCAGCCATTGGGTTCTGTGGGGGTGCTGCTGGTGGCCAATGGCGCAGCGGTGCTGGTGTTCGGCCTCTTGCCCGGTGGTCTGATGGCCCTGTGCCGGGATGCGGTCGTGCGGGCACTGGCTACCTGATGGATCGGTGGGAGCCTTTTGGTCATGAATACGGCTGAAGAAGTCTGGCTGGTGCTCCTGTTGGGGTTGGTACTGGCCAACCTCCCGTTCATCAACGAGCGCTTGTTCGTGGTGGGACCGCGTCGCCAGAACAAACCGCTCGGCTGGCGGCTTTTCGAACTGCTGCTGGGGCTGGGCTTGTGCATCGGCCTGGGTTTTGCGATGGAGGCCAGCCTCGGCCAACGGCACCCCCAGGGCTGGGCCTTCTACGCGGTCATGGCCAGCCTGTTTCTGACGTTCGCATTCCCGGGTTTCGTATGGCGCTACCTTCGGCGGCGGGGTGGATCCCTCAGGGCGGATGAAGCCTGAAGAGCAGCACCTGCGGGAGGAGCCGGTCTCTTCGGAGCAGGTGATGAAGGGCTCGTTCCTTCAGGTGTTTCGCGACCAGGCCCGCCTGTCCACCGGCGCCGTGGTTGAGCGCGAGTACATCCGGCATCCCGGTGCGGTCATGGTGGTCCCACTGCTGGACGGTGATCGCTTGCTGATGGAGCGCCAGTACCGCTATCCGCTGGGACAGGTGCTGCTCGAGTTTCCAGCCGGCAAGATCGACCGCGGCGAGCCGACGCTGATCACGGGGATGCGCGAACTCTTCGAGGAGACGGGTTACCGGGCCGGCCAATGGGCCTTTGCTGGCCGTTTGCACAATGCCGCTGCCTATTCCGACGAGTTCATTGAGATTTGGTTTGCCCGTCAACTCCAGGCAGGAAAGGCGCAGTTGGATGCGGACGAACTTCTGGAGGTGTGTGAATGGGACCTGCCCGGCTTGAGAGCGATGGCTGCTAGGGGAGAGCTCACCGATGCGAAGACCCAGATTGGACTGCTGTGGCTGGAACACTGGGTGGCTGGTCGCTGGGAACCACAGTGGCGGACACCTGAGCAGTGGTGTGCGGCGTTGGGGATCCGGGCCCTGCCCACAACCCTGATGGCATCAGGTGCGGCCAACTGACTCTATGATGCGCGCCATGAAAGTCTTTGACCTGGGCTGTGAAGCCGGCCATTCCTTTGAGGGGTGGTTCGGGTCGGATGAGGACTACAGGCAGCAGCATGCGGCGGGCATGCTCGAGTGTCCCTATTGCGCCTCGCGGTCCATCAGCAAGCGGCTGAGTGCGCCGAGGCTGAATCTGCGGACCGGTGCTGTGGATCGCGCGGTCGCCGCCGTAACGGGCGATGGCGCAGCGGACGATGCCACGCCCATGGGGGAACTGGACCCGGCCACGCCGGCGCGTCCTCCATCACCCGAGGCCGCGGCCACGCTGGCTTTGATGCAGAAGGCCTGGTTGAAGGCGATGCGCCATGTCATCGAGCACACCGAGGATGTGGGGGGGCGATTTTCGGAGGAGGCCCGGCGCATCCACTACGGTGAATCGCCGGAACGCGGGATTCGAGGACAGGCCACGCCGCAAGAGCGTGAATCGCTGCTCGATGAAGGCATCGAAGTGGTGCCGCTGCCCCTGCCCAAGGGGCTCGGAGGCCCGCTGCAGTAGCGCCGCCACCGCCCCATTCGGGTCAGACGACGCGACCGGGGTTCAGGATGCCCTGTGGGTCCAGGGCTGATTTCAGGCGTTTCATCAGGGTCAGGGCAACCGGGTCCTTGCGCAGTCTCAGTTCTTCCCGCTTGAGTCGGCCGATGCCATGCTCAGCCGAGATGGATCCCCCATGCGCCTGTACCGCGTCGTACACCAGACGATTGATATCCGCCTCCTCCTGCTGCAGGAATGCGGCTGGATCAATGCCCTCAGGAGCCTGGACGTTGTAGTGGAGATTTCCATCGCCGAGATGGCCGAAATTCACCAGGCGACAACCGGGATGCAGGGCTTGCAAGGCGCCATCGGTGCTGGCGATGAAGGCTGGAATCCTCGACACCGGCAGCGAGATGTCATGCTTGATGTTGAGGCCTTCCTCGGCTTGCGCCAGCGGAATGGACTCGCGCAGGTGCCACAGGGACTGCGATTCGCCGAGGTTCTTGCTCACCACAGCATCATCGATGATGCCCGCGTCCAGGGCCTGCGCCAACAGTGATTCCAGCCGGTGGCTGCCCTGTTGGGATCCCTCATCGTCCGACTGCTCCAACAGCACGCTCCATGCAGGACAGGACCCCCACGCCTCATAGGAGGCGCCGGACCAGAGGGGCTGAGGCACCTGTGGCAGGTGTCGCGCCACCAACTCACGCGACAGGGCATTCATCAGTTCAAAGCCCGTGAGCGTTGCGCCCAGACGAGAGCGGGCCAGACCCAGCAATGCCAAGGCATGCTCCGGACTGCCGCAGCTGGCCAGGGCGGTGAGAACAGCCGCCGGCTGGGGCACCAGCTTCAGTGTGGCGGCCGTGATGATGCCCAAGGTGCCCTCGCTGCCGATGTAGAGATCGCGGAGGTCGTATCCCGTGTTGTCTTTGCGCAGGCCGCTCAGGGCCTGGAGCCATTCACCTTGGGGCGTGACCACTTCCAAACCCAGACACAGGTCGCGCGCGTTCCCGTAGCGCAGCACCTGCGTGCCGCCGGCATTCGTGGCGAGGTTGCCACCGATGGTGCAGCTGCCTTCGGCGGCCAGGCTCAGCGGAAACAAGAGACCGCACTGTGCTGCGGCAGCCTGCACCGCTTGCAGGATGCAGCCTGCGTCCACGGTGATGGTGAGGTTGTCGGCATCCAACTGGCGCACGCGGTTCATCCGCTGCAGTGAGAGCACCACCTGGGTACCGCTTTCGTCTGGTGTGCCACCACCGACCAGCCCGGTGTGGCCCCCCTGTGGCACCACGCTGACCCCGAGTTGGCTGCAGATTTTCATGACACCGGCCACCTCGTGCGCATCCGCTGGCCGGACCACAGCCCGGGCACGGCCGTGGTATCGCTTGCGCCAGTCCCGTTCATAGGCGTCGAGCCCTGGGCCGGTCAGCACATGGGCATCGCCGACCACGGCCCTGAGTCGATCGAGGAATTCGTCGCGCATGATGGGAGGATGAAAGGGGCCTCAGGGCTGGGAATCGGCCGACAGCTCGCCCCGGTCCTTGGCCTGCTTGAGCCTCCACCGCACGTGGACGGCACTGGCGCTGAACAGCACCAGGCACAGCAGTACCTCGATCATCGCCAGCGCCGCGGAAGGGAAGGGGTCGGAGGTGGCGCGCACGACACCTTCGGTGAAGTAGATCCATACCAGAAGACTCACCCAGCGGTGGGTGTACATCCGGTGCTTGAGCAGACCGACCAGGGGAAACAGCAGGGGCACCACCTTGAGCACCAGGGTGCGGTTGCCCGTCGGGGCCCACACCAATTCCCAGCCCAAGCCGAGGATGATCAGACCCAGCAGGCTGGCGATCGACAGGGCACGGGTGGTGCGGACCACCGAGTCTGGGGCGTTGGAGTTCATGACTGGCATGATAGGCGGATGAACCGAAGCGAGACGATCAAGGGACTCTGGCGGCTGTTGTTCCTGCGCTTTCGGCACGCGCGTCTGGGACAGGTCGCCGGCAGCCTGACCTTCACCACGCTCCTGGGGCTCGTTCCCTTGCTCACGGTCGCACTGGCCTTGTTCAGTGCGTTCCCGGTGTTTGGAAGCTTCCAAGAAGGGCTGGAGAAACTGTTCCTGCAGTCCCTGGTGCCGGATTCGATCGCGCGACCGGTCCTTCGGACGGTCTCTCAGTTTGCGGGAAAGGCCGCCAAGCTCGGCGCTTTCGGCGTGGCCGGCGTGGTCTTGTCTGCGCTGGTGCTGATGTTGACGATTGACCGTGCCCTCAACCGGATTTGGCGGGTGCGCAAACCAAGGCCTTTCAGCGCCCGGTTGATGATCTATCTGGCGGCGATGACGCTGGGGCCGCTGCTGGTCGGTGTGAGCTTCACCGGCGCCTCCTACGCCTTCACTGCATCGCGCGGGTGGGGCCCGGTGATGCCGGTCCTGCTGGCATTCGCCCTGGACCTCTTGGAGTCGCTGGCCTTGCTGGCTGGCGTGGTGGTGCTGTTCAAGTACCTTCCCAACACCCCGGTGCAGTGGCGCGATGCCCTGATCGGTGGCGTGTTCGTCGTGCTGGCGTTCACCATGGCGAAGGCCGCTTTGGGCTGGTATGTCAGCTCGCTGTCTGTCTTTGCGGCGGTCTACGGTGCGTTTGCCACGCTCCCGATCCTGCTGCTGTGGATCTACATCGTGTGGGTCATCGTGCTCTCAGGTGCGGTGCTGGCCGCTGCTGCGCCGACTTGGCAGGGGGGTGTTCAACCCCTGGATGACTGCCTCCCGGGTGCGCGATTCACGATGGCCCTGAGGGTTCTTCGGGTGCTGGCCAGGGCGCGCGACAGTGAGTCGCCGACGGTCCCGCTGGCAGCCTTGGCGCAGCGGATTCAGTGCGATCCGCTGGAGGTGCGCACGGTGGCTGACGAGATGGTGGCCTGGGGATGGTTGGCCCACCTGGCCCAGGACGGTGATACCTCGGCGGGTTATCTGCTCTGCCTGCACCCCCGTCAATGTCCAATGGACCTGCCGATACAGGCGTGGCTGTTGGCGCCTCAGTCAGGCGAAGACGTCTGGCGTGTGCTGACCTCGGGAAGGTCTCTCACGCTTGAACAGATGCTGTGATCGCGCGCAGGACACGCAGGAAATCCTCGGGGTCTTCATGCATCAGGCCGTGCCCCGCTGCTACGGTATGAACCGCAGCTGACAGACCCTGACGCAGCGCCGCGGTGGCCTTCACGAGCGTCATTTGGTCCCGCGCGCCGAGCACCAGGTGGCTGTGTGCCTTTACGCGTGGCATGGCCACCTCGGCTCCGCGGTAGTCATTGCACAGACGGAAGTCATGGCTGAACAGGTTGTGCTGCGCATTGGAGGCCAGTACCCGATGCATGAGGGCGCGATTGCCGCCATGCAGCCAGAACCCGGGACCGGGGTAACCGGGCTTGGACGCCCACGTGCTGATGGAGAAGTTGTTGACCATTTCAATCCCCTGCGCAGGCCGCTCCCGTGCAGCCTCCAAAAGGGCATCGGAGACCACCATCGGGTAAGCGGTGCCCACCATCACCAGGGTTTGGATGCGATCGGGTGCTTGGGCGGCGGCTTCCAGGGCGATCAGCGAGCCCATGCTGTGTCCCACCAACGTCACCTGCCGAGGGCCGACTTGGTTCAACAGTTCCAGCAGCCATTGGCCAATGGCCTCGACGGTCGAACAAACCGGTCCTATGCTGCGCATATGGCCGGGTTGGTCGACGGCCAGCACCGAGTGACCGTGGTGCGCCAGCCAGCGTGCTGGGAGTGTCCAGGCGCTGTGGTCATGCAATGCACCGTGGATGAAGACGACGCAAGGCAGGGCCGGGTCAAAGGGCTTGCCACCGGTGTAGGCGTAGGCCTGATGGTCGCCAAACCGGATCATCATGATGAGCTCCCGGCCTTTTCCGCGACCTTGAATGCGCGCTTGAGGTCGTCGATCAAGTCCTCAGCCGACTCCAGCCCAATGGACAGGCGGATGGTGCCCGGTCCGATGCCCGACAAGGCCAGGGCTTCATCGCTCATGCGGAAGTGCGTGGTGGAGGCCGGATGGATCACCAGCGAGCGGCAGTCGCCCACATTGGCCAGGTGGGAGAAGATCTTCAGTGCCTCAATGAACGCACGCCCCTGTGACCGGGAGCCCTTCAGGTCAAAGCTGAAGACCGCCCCTGCGCCCCGCGGCAGCAGCTTGCGGGCCAAGGCGTGGTCGGGGTGCGAGGTCAATTCCGGGTACGCCACCGCGTTCACCATCGGATGGTTGCAAAGGAACTCGACCACGCGCCGGGTGTTGGCCACGTGCCGTTCCATGCGCAGGGGCAGGGTTTCGATGCCTTGCAGGATCAGCCAGGCCGTGTGCGGACTCATGCAGGCACCGAAATCACGCAGGCCCTCTCGACGCGCACGCAACAGGAACGCGCCGACCGAGCTCTCTTCGGCGAAGTTCATGCCGTGGAATCCCTCATAGGGTTCGCTCAATTCAGGGAAGCGACCACTGGCAGCCCAGTCGAAACGCCCGCCGTCGAGAACCGCCCCGCCCACCACGGTGCCGTGGCCGCAGAGAAATTTGGTCGCCGAGTGGAACACGAGATCGGCGCCCAGGTCGATGGGTCTCATCAGCCAGGGTGTTGTGAAGGTTGAATCCACGAGCAGCGGCAGCCCAGCTTCATGGGCGATGGCCGAGACGGCGGGAATGTCCAACACGTCCAGTCCGGGGTTGCCCAGGGTTTCGCCAAATAGCAAGCGGGTGTTGGGGCGTATGGCCGATCGCCATGCGTCCAATTGACGCGGCGCCACGAAGGTGGTGTCGATACCGAATCGCTTGAGCGTGTAGGCCAGCAGGTTGTGCGAGCCGCCATACAGGGCGCCACTGGCCACGATGTGTGATCCGTTGCCGGCCAGCGTGGCCACCGCCAGATGCAGCGCTGCCTGCCCGCTGGCCGTGGCGATCCCCCCCACAGCCCCCTCCAGGGCTGCCAGGCGCTCCTCGAGGACCGCGTTCGTGGGGTTGCTGATGCGGCTGTACACGTGCCCCGGCCGCTCCATGTTGAACAGCGATGCAGCATGTTCGGAATCCTGGAAGACGAAGGACGTGCTGAGATGGAGCGGCACCGCACGCGCGCCCGTGGCCGGATCGGGAGCGGCGCCGGCATGCAGCGCCAGGGTGTCGAAGTTTGGATCGCTGTAACCGGGCATGGTGGGCCTGCGAAAGGAGTGGGAGCGGGGTTCCCGAGCGTTGGATGGTGGCTCATTGTGTGCTATGTTGACTTCCACGGTTAACCCCGATGAACCCACCTGAACAGCGGGTGGGAACGGGGCTTGGAAGGCAGGCGCAGGAGCAGGAATCGTCATGAAGGTCAGCGACATCCTCCGGGTCAAGGGCGGCACTCTGTTCACCGTCACGTCCGATATGCCTTTGGCCGATGCGCTCCAGACGATGGCGGATCACGATGTGGGTTCACTGGTCGTGATGGATCACGGCGACCTCACGGGCATGCTCACGTTTCGCGAGGTCATCGCGGCGGTGGTTCGCAACAACAACCAGGTCGGTTCCATGCTCGTGCGATCGGTGATGGACGACCATCCCATGACCTGCACCATGGAAACCGAGATGGACGAGGTGCGCCGCATGATGCTGGGTCGGCACGCCCGCTACATGCCGGTGCTCGACGGGCGAACCCTGATGGGCGTGATTTCTTTCTACGATGTGGCCAAGGCGGTCGTCGATGCACAGGACTTCGAGAACCGGATGCTCAAGGCCTACATCCGGGACTGGCCGTCCGAAGGCCCTCAGAGCGACCAGACGGCCGCCGGACCGGCCCAACCCTAGACACGCTGTCACAATCAGGGCTTCTCCGCACAGACCCTGATCCATGTCCGGCAGCACCTTCGGCGAGCTATTTCGCGTCACCAATTTCGGCGAAAGCCATGGGCCTGCGATCGGTTGCGTGATCGATGGATGCCCCCCGGGACTCATGCTCACGGAGGCCGACATTCAGCCCGATCTGGACCGTCGACGACCGGGCACCAGTCGCCATGTCACCCAGCGCAACGAGCCCGATGCGGTGGAGATCCTGTCTGGTGTTTACGAAGGCTGCACCACGGGGACGCCGATTGCCCTGCTGATCCGCAACACCGACCAGCGCAGCAAGGACTACGGCAACATCCTCGATACCTTTCGCCCGGGTCACGCGGACTACACCTACTGGCGCAAGTACGGGCTGCGCGATCCCCGCGGTGGCGGGCGCTCATCGGCCCGCCTGACCGCACCCATGGTGGCTGCCGGCGCCGTGGCCAAGAAGTGGCTGGCTCAGCACCACGGGACGCGTTTTGTGGGCTGGATGTCGGCCTTGGGCGATCTCGAGATTCCATTCGAGGGCTTCGAGCACATCGCGAACAACCCTTTCTTTGCCGCCAATCTGAGCCGAATCCCGGAGCTGGAGGCAGCCATGGACGCCCTGCGCAAGAAGGGCGACTCGGTGGGCGCCCGCATTGAGGTGCGGGCCCTGAGCGTGCCGGTGGGACTGGGTCAGCCCCTGTTCGACAAGCTCGACGCCGACATCGCCTACGCGATGATGGGCATCAATGCCGTCAAGGGTGTGGAGGTGGGTGATGGCTTTGGTGTGGTGTCACAAAACGGGAGCCACCACGGCGATGAACTCAGTCCAGAAGGGTTCCGAAGCAACCACGCGGGTGGGGTGCTCGGGGGCATCAGCACCGGACAGGATCTGGTGGTGCGTATCGCCATCAAGCCCACGAGTTCCATCCGCTTGCCCAAGG
>JBMSQF010000034.1:0-26790 GCA_049423145.1 Burkholderiaceae bacterium | reverse complement strand
CCTCCGCCGGGCGCTCCCCCTCAGGGCATGCCGCCTCCCGGAGCGAAGCCTCCGCCAGGTGCGCCGCCTCAGGGCATGCCGCCTCCTGGAGCGAAGCCTCCTCCCCCGGGAAGCCCGCCACCGCCCAAGCCGCCGGGCGGCTGATGCAGCTGTTCAACGGGCCTGAGCAGGTTCTGTTGAACGGTTGAGAGCCCCATAGACTGCACGGTAACGTGTGGTCTCTGGGGCTCTAGTTTTTTCTCTTGATGCCGAATCCTGATAGAAGGCCGATCGGTGTTCGGCACTGGCATATGGAACAGGAAATTTTTCGTACCCCCCCTTCCGGATTCATCGGCCCAGCAAAGGTGAGCGTGACCTCGTTCGGCCGTCTCATACCGCTGTGCCTGTTGGTCTGCACCATGCCGATCGGCGCGCAGGAGGCCATGGCCAAGCCGATCTGTCTGATCACCGAATTCAGGACCATCGGCAGAACGATTCACAACCCGGACCTCCGCCACAGCGCCGGCATGCGTTGGCTTCGCTTGAACCTCCCGAGTTGTAACCTCGACCAGGTGAAGATGCTCAGCGTCAATCGAGCGTCATGGTTCGGGACGGCCGACGATGCGGAATTGGCCGGAGCCATTGATCGAGCCTCTGAGCTCCTCTCTATGGATAAGCCTGAGCTGTTGAAAAGTTTGTACGGTGGGCCGGCAGCGGACTCAAACGTGTTGTCACAGCAGCCACAAGGTTCAAACGTGACAGCAGCCCGTAGCAGTCGATCATCGGTCGACCCGGCTCAGATCGCGGCCCAACAGCAGTACCAGCAACAGGTTCAGCAGCAGTACCAGCAGCAAAACCAACAGCAGTACCCGCAGTCACAGGGGCCATCAGCCCAGGGTGCCTACCCCCAGACGCCGACGCAGTAGGAAGCGCCAGGGCACCGTTCTGTCGATTCAGAACTTGGTGGTCAGCTCAATCCACCAATCGGGCAGCATCGCCACCAATGTGGCCTCCAAAACTTTGTCAAAGCCTGTGAGGATCGCAGCCCCCATCATGGCCAGCAACAGGGCAAAAGCGATCTTGATGGTACCGATCCGTGCCAGTACCCAATCGCGCGCCCGAACGAAACCCGCTCTTGAGGCATAGGCCACGGCCACCAGGGGCACGGCCGCTCCGAGCCCAAAGGCTCCGAGAATCATGCCGCCACGCACACCACCGCCTTCGCTGGCCACCAGGGTGAGAGCGGAGATCAGCATCGGCCCCGAACACGGGCTCCACACCAAGCCCAAGACACCACCGAGCAAGAAGGCGCTGCTCAGCGTGACACCCGAAAGCCGCGCAGACAGCGACTGGGCGCCCGTGGACAGCGGCGTCATCATGAGGGTGAAACGCTCATTGAAGGCCGGCACCAACATCACCATCGCCAATACCAGCAAGAGGCTTCCGCCTATGCTGCGAAACATGTCGATATCCAGACCCAGTTGGTCGCCCAGGGTGCCCAGAAACAGGCCCAGGATCGCAAAGGAAGTGGCCATTCCAGCCCCCATCACCACGGGAGCCGCACGGTTGTTCTGCAGCGCTGCACCCACCACGAGTGGCAGAAGCGGAAACACACAGGGGTTGAGCGTGCTCAAGGATCCCGCGAGGAGTCCCAGACCGACTTCAGTGATGGAAGCTGCTGCCACGCTCAGGAGGCCTTGGCCAGCGCGGCCTTGAGCTTGGCGGCTTCTGTGTCGCCACCCACACGGGCAACCTCCTGGCTGCCCTTGAACACGACCAAGGTGGACTGAGCGCGCACCTTCATCTGTTTGCGCAGCTCCTTCTCCTTGTCATAGTCCGCCACCAGCAAGGCCACCCCAGGCAGGCTGCCCTCGGACTTGATGGCCTGCAGCGCCTTTTCCTGGGTCTTGCAGGTACCGCACCACTCGGCATGGAAGTGCACCCCCACGGCTTTACCGGCCGTTTGCAATTGGGCGAGCCGTTCTGCGCTGTAGGGCTGAATGTCCAGGGCCATCACCATCGGTGAGAGTCCCGCCAAGACGATGCCCACGAGGGCTCGCCACAGCAGCTGCGCCGTGGAGCGGTGGGCGGGTGTTCGTAGACATTCGAGGGCTTTCATGGGCAATCCTCCTGCGTGTGATGGGAATGGTTTCAAGGACTGAGTGAATCTTCGGCCATGCCAGGCATCTGGGGCATCGTCGAACCAACCGTCTTCGCGTGCGCATCCGGTGCCGAACGCACCGGATGAAACTCGTCGTAGGGCGGTGTCCAGCCCAACAGGCGGCTGGCCACCTCGCAGCGCCGTCTCAACTCTGCCGCATTCAGGCCACCCAGATGCAGGATGCCGTGTCGGCAACTGCCCAGCCACTTCTGATCCCGGTGGATTCCGTTCAGGGTTCTGGGGTATTCCAGCAACAAGGCATCCGGATAGGCCGCCTGCAGGAGCGCACGCTGATCCGGCTTGGGGGCCTGCACGATGCGGCGGCCCGGGAAGCTGCGGTAGACGAAACTGCTGGCCACACGCACGGTGGTGGGCTTGCGCACCAGCAGGCCCGGATCTCGCCCATGCGCCAAGCACAGTGCGACTTCGTGCAGGCTGAAGCCCTCTACGCGTTCGTAGAGGTCGGAAAACTGCGAAGCCATTCGCGGGTTGAACTCGATCACCTTGAGGTCATCGGTGGCCTCATCATAGAAGAATTCCATGTTGAACAGGCCGTGTGTGAACCCCACGGCCTGGAGGAAACGATCAGCCACATCAACCGCGCGCGTCACCACGGAGGGACGCAAGCGGGTGGGGTAGTCAAACCGCATGAAGGACTGGGTTCCCGGATACATCACGGCATCCACCACACCCAAGGGCCTCAATTGGCCCTTGATCATGTAGCCGTCCAAGTTGAACTGCGGTGCGTGCACCATCCGCTCCAGCATCATGCCCACCGAACTGCCGGCTTGCGGAAGACGCCGCTGGACCACACGCTCAAACGGTTGGGCCAGCATCCGGATCAAGACGGATTCCCAGCGACCAAACCCCATATGGCCTTGAAGCTGAGTCTCATTGATCACTTCGCGGGCCAGCACCGAGAACGCGGCCTTGATCGGCTTGACGAACAGCGGGTACGCCAAGGTGGCCGAGTTGCGACCCTCGCCCATACCACTGGGCAGCCCGCTTGAAAAGCCCGACCTCGGCGTCACTCCCCAGCGGCTTCGCGGGGGCGCCGTCAGACCTTGGCTGGCGATGTTGACCTCAGGGCAGACCTGTTGGAGCACCTGGCGGGCATACAGCTTGTGCTGACAAGCCAACACTGCCCGGACCGGCGTTCCGGGCCAGCCCATTCTTTCAGCGACCAGCGCTGCGGCCAGGGCACCGAATTGGTCCTGGTGGGAGACCACCGCCTTGCACCCTTGCGCGCGGGCGCGCGCCGCCTGCAAGGTTGCAAAGCGCTCGATGTCGAACCAGGCCAAGCGCAGTTGGCTGGGAAAACTGAACAGGTCAAAGCCGCCCTGGACGATGGGCCAAGCCGACTCGAGCTTGCGATGGGCGCAGCGGTCGAAGTCGTGATTGAACAGCGCCAGGGTACGTTCGGAGGACGGGGGCGGGGCCATGCGCGGTTGGGCGGTGTGCAAGTCCGGACACAGGCGGTGCAGCGGGTGGTTGTCCGACAATGCGCTGATTGTGTCTTCGACGGGAGCATTTTGACTTTCACGCTGCATAAAGACCTCCCGCTGCGCTCCTTTGCCCAGGGTACCCTGGCCTTGTTGGTGCTCAATGCTTTCTTGAGCTTCAGCACCTGGTGGCCCACGCCCTTCGTGGTGCTGGACGCCCGCGTGGCACCGGAGTTCATCCTGCTGTGGGTGGTGATCTTGCTGCTGGTTTGGTGGCGTGGGCCCTTAGGCCGTCGCTCCGTGGGCCTCCTGGCAGGCCTTTATGGGGTATTGGTCCTGGGGCGTTATGCCGATGTCACCGTGCCGGCTTTGTTCGGCCGCCCCATCAATGCCTACTGGGACGTTCCGCAGATTCCCCGTTTCCTGTGGGTGTCAGCGCAGGAGTGGCCCGCTTGGAAGACGGCGTTCATCCTGGGGGCTGGCTTGCTGCTGCTGACCCTGATGGGGGCCATCGTCCGTTGGGGCATCGGTCTGCTGGGACGAACCGTTGCCCCGGCAGCGGTCAAAAGGCCCTGGGCCTGGTGGGTATCGGCGGCAGCCCTTGCCGTGGCCGCAGCCAACTATGCGGGGGTTCAGGCCACGTGGCCCTATGTGTCCAAGCCCGTGATCCCCGTGGCTTGGCGGCAGGCACAGGTGCTGGTGGGGGCATGGTCCTCAGCCCGTCAGGGGGTGTTGCTCCCTTCACCCAGCCCGGTCGATGTCGCGCGCGAAGCGCCGCCGGAATCGACCTTCGCGGCCTTGGCCGGCGCCGATTTCTATCTCATGCCGCTGGAGTCGATCGGCGCGATCACCTATGACGACCCGGACATGAATCGGACGCTCGAACCCTTGCGACTCGCGTTCGAGCGGTCCTTGCGGGATGGGGGTTACGAGGTGGTCTCCGCCTTCTTGAAGTCCCCGACCTTCGCCGGAGGGTCGGATCTGGCGCATCTGAGTCTCTTGTCGGGGATCGATCTGAGCGATCCGATGCGCCACGATGTGCTGTTGACCACGCAGCGCGAAACCCTGGTGACGCTCTTCAAGGCCCGCGGCTACCAAACCTTTGGGGTGTATCCCGGCGTGTTTTGGGAGTGGCCAGAGCGCGCCTTTTATCGATTCGACACCTATGTGGACGGTCCCGCGCTGCACTACCCTGGGCCACCCATCGGCTTTTGGAAGATTCCCGACCAATTCAGCGCGGCCCAACTGGAACATCTTCATCCACGCACGCCACAGAGCAAGCCGCGAATGGTTTTCTTTCCAACGATCACCAGCCATCTGCCCTTCAGCCCGGTGCCGCCTTTTCAGCCCGACTGGGTGAAGCTGCTCAGCAGTGAGCCTTATGCGGCAGCTGAGGCCGAACGTGCGCTGACCGAGCAGCCCAACTGGACCCAGATGAAGCCGGATTACCTGCGCATGGTGGCCTACACCTACCGTTGGCTCGGTGCGTATCTGCGTGAGCTTCCCCGACGCGACACCTTTTTCGTCTTCGTGGGTGACCACCAGCCAGCGGCCAATGTCAGTGGTGAGGGCGCGTCCTGGGATGTGCCGGTGTATCTGGTTTCGAAGAACCATCGCCTGCTTCAGCGCTTTCTGGCACTGGGCTACCGCCCGGGCGTGGCGCCGGCGCGTGTGCCCCTGGGCGGCTTACATGACCTGACCGATCATTTGCTGCAAGCCTTTTCAGCACAGGGACCGGGCGAGCGTCACACGCACTTGGCTCGATCGCCATGAGCCCACGCACGCGGCTCAGATGCCTTCTTTGGCTGGGTGTCTCATGCGCCGCCACGGCGGCGGCGTGGTGGGCGCGGCATGCCTGGGTGCAGGCCCCCGGCATGGGCCCTTGGTGTGAGCAAGTCCCCGACGCGTGGCCGTGCCCCGCGCGGCTTGCGGTGATTCAGGCTTTCCTGCATCACCGATTGAGTTGGGGTGCGTGGGCCATGGCGGGTGCCGCTGCGGGGCTTCAGGCCTTGGCGCGGGCCCGCGCGAGCGCGCACAGCGACTCGCTGACCACTGCCAAGGCCTTGCACCGACTGGGTGATGCAGCCGTGTTGCTGGGCCTGTTCTGCGCCTGCTCGGGGCTGGTGCTTTACGACACCGACCGTTCGGCTGCAGCCGTCTTGGTCTTGGCCTTGCTCGCGTTGAAATCGGCGGGGGTCGATCGGTCCGCGCCATTCTGGCGATGAAGTGGTATCAGCCACCACCAGGCGCCCAGCGCCATCCAGGCCCCCGCGAGGGCCCACGCCTGGCCGTTTTCGGTGCCTTCCATGAAGATCAGGGCCGGGCCCGCCACGATCAGCACCAGGGCCATGAAGCGTTCGGCACCGGTCGCGCGAAGGCTCAACGATGTCAGCAGCCCGGCCATCCAAAGCGACAGGGCCGGGGCCGCCACCAGCGATGCGGGCAGAGCCCGGTAGCGCCCGTCGAAGACCAGCGTCAAGGCTTCCCAGGCGAGCAAGAAAAGGAGCCCTGGACCCGCGGCGCGGACGAGCCCGAAGGGACGCTGCGCCGCCGCTGCTGTGTGCGGCGTAAAGGCGGGGTCGACGAGGCCTTCGCCACAGGTGTGGCACCAGACGCGGAACAGCGCATGTGCGGAGACCCCTGCCGCAGCCGACCAAGCCAACAGGGCCTGGGCCCACTCTGCGGGTGTCCGCAGCCAGATCGAAACGGTGGCCAGGTGATGGCCCAGCAGCAGGGCGGTGGTGATCACCGCGCTGGCCCACAGGAGGCTTCTCACCCCGCCTCCCGCCGGGGGTGCATCGGCTGGTTGGTGGCCCAAAGACCCCGGTGGGGAATGGCGGCTCAAGCGGACGCTCCGCGCGCAAAGGGCACCCACGGCCACCAGGGTGGCGCCCAGCACAGCGCCGAGCCAGGCGCCTGCTGCGCCGGGGTCTGCCGGAAACGCGCGGTGTGGGTCGTCTTTCAGTTGCCCTTTGGCATCGATCACGCCCCAGGCGCCGCCCATCGCCCCTTCGAGTGCCCGCTTCCAAGGCTGATCGAAGGCTTCGATCAGGTTGTAGTCGATGCCGGCTTCGCCCAACCGCACCCGAAGCTCACGACCAAACATCGCTTGTTCCCGGGGACCTGGCTGCGCCGGGCCCCGCTGCCGCCCTGCGGCTGGCCAACCGGTTTCAGCCAGCCAGACCCGCTTCGGCGCGAACACCTGCTGCACCTGCTGGTGAATGGACAGGACATGACCAACAGCCCGGTCGATTCCCACGGGCTCGTCTTCCCAATACGGCAGGATGTGCACGGCCACCACATCGACTGCAGGGGCCAGAATGGACCGGTGGCGCAACCAGAACTCCCACACATCCGCATAGGCCACAGGCACGGGCGATCGGGCGCGCGCATCACGCAGCATTACAGCGAGCGCCTGCACCGCCTGTTCCTGCCTCAGCAGCACTTCATTGCCCACCACCAGCATGCGCACCGTGCTCGGGTATTCGTGTGCCAGCGCCAGCGCCGTGTCAATTTCCTGTTGGCTGGCGCGGAGGTCGCGGCTGACCCAAGCCCCCAACACCACCGACAGGCCCAGACGGGCAGCCACCTCGGGAACCCGGTGCTGGCCGTGGCCCACGCCATACAGACGGACACAACGGGTCAAGGGCTGAAGCAGGCGCAGGTCTTCCGCGATCTGTTCGCGCGTCAATTCGAGCGCGGGGTCCATCGGGGTGTGGCCGGGTCGCCGAAATGGCGCGTAGGACAGGCAGGGATAGGTCATCCCCTCTGCACCATCGCCAACGCGGCTGCCAGGTTGCTCAAGCGACGCCCACCCCAGTGCTTGGGGCAGCAGGGCGGCCAGCGCCACGGTCAGCCCGACCAGCCATGCGCCCGCCAGCAGACGCCACGCTGCCTTCGGTGCTGGCGCGGCAGATGTTCTGGGGGGGTCGTGTGGGGAAGGGGGGGGCAAGGGCAAAGCAGGGTTCTGGTGGCCGTGGGACAGCGCCCGATTGTCGGGCGATGGCGGCTGGCCGCGCGCTGGGTGCATGGACCGGGCTTGGCGGCGGTGTTCTCATGATCCGACCCATCGTTTCCGCAGGGCGCACGGTAAAACCCTCAAGCCCCTGGGTTCGGTGGCGGTCGTCGGCGGTCTTGTGCCTGGTGCTGGCGGCACTGAACATGGCGGTTTGGCGATGGGCCAACCCGCCCCTGCCCGCTGCCGATGCCCAACTGCCCGTGGCGGGGCTGGCTTACAACGGATTTCAGCGCTGGCAAAGCCCGCTGCAGCAAATGGGGCCGCAGCCCGAAGAGATGGCCCGCGATCTTGCGCTGCTGTCCCGAATGACGGCGCGCCTGAGGACCTACTCCAGCTCCGAGATGCCAACCCTCTTCGAAAGGGCCCGCGAGCAAGGGCTGCAGATCACCGCCGGCGTGTGGTTGGATGGACAGCCGGAACGCGATGCCCGCGAAATCCAGGCCATTGAGGCGGCGGTGGTTGATGACCGGCGCAGGGCACAGCCCGATCCGCCGGATTCAAGATCGGCAGGGTTGGGACAGGGCAAGCGGGTCATCGAGCGCGTCATCGCCGGCAATGAAACCCAACTGCACAGGCTTCTCACACCAGCCGAGTTGCTGGCCATCATTGCCCGCCTGCAGAAGAGCTTGGATGTGCCGGTATCCACGGCCGAGCCTTGGCATGTGTGGTTGGACAAACCGGAACTGGCAAACGCGGTCGACTTCATTGCCGTTCACCTTCTGCCTTACTGGGAGGGCGTGCCGGTCGAGGTGGCCGTACACGAAGTCTGGCGCCGCTATGAGGAACTCCGTCGGGCCTACCCGGGTAAGCCGATTGTGGTGGCGGAAGTGGGGTGGCCCAGCGGTGGGCCGGTGGTGGAAAAGCGGGTGCACGGCGTGCTCAATCGCGCCGGCGCGTCGCCCCTGGAGCAGGCCCGCTTCGTCCGTGAGTTCGTGGCATCGGCACAGCGGCGTCCCGACGGGGTGGACTACTTTCTCATGGAGGCCATCGACCAGCCCTGGAAGGTGGGAACGGAAGGTGCGGCGGGTCCCCATTGGGGCGTCGTGGATGCGCGGCGGCAAGCGAAGTTTGCATGGGAGGGTCCGGTTCAGCAGGACCCCTATTGGCTGGGCAAGGCGGCGGCGGCGACCGCCTTGGGCTTGCTCATCCTGGGGCCCTTTCTCCTGCGGTTTGCCCATCTGCGACTTTCCGCCCGCGTGGCTTTCGGCATCAGCGTGTGCGGTGTGGCTTCCTTTGGGGTGGTGTTGGCCACGCTGCCCCTGGTGGACTACCTGCGGGTATTGGATGGATTGCTGTTGGCTCTGCTGGTCCCGGCCTTGCTGTTGATGGCCGCCATCCTGCTGAGCCACGCCTTCGAGTTCTCCGAACTGTTCTGGGATGGCCATCTGAGACGCCAAGCGCGCGCACGGCCCCATCCTGCGGGAACCGTACACCCCATGGTGAGCATCCATCTGGCCTGTTGCAACGAACCGGCCGACATGGTGTTGGCTGCAATCAAGAGCCTGCAGGCCCTGGACTGGCCGAACCTGGAAATCCTGGTGGTGGACAACAACAGCAGCGACCCTCGCTGTTGGCAACCGGTCCAGGCCTTTGTTCAGGCGCAGCGGCAGCGGGGTGACCGGCGCTTGCGATTCATCCATCTGCCCCGGTGGCCGGGCTACAAGGCCGGTGCCTTGAATGAAGCCCTGCGGCGCACCGATCCCCTGGCGGCTTGGGTGGCCGTCGTGGATGCCGATTACGTGGTCAACCCCGCTTGGCTGTCCCGGTTGGGTGGCTGGCTGGCGGATCCATCGGTGGCGGTCGTGCAGTCACCGCAGGCGCATCGGAACTGGGCTGGGGACCGCCTGTCGCGCATGATGAATTGGGAATTCGAGGGCTTCTTTCGGTTGGGCATGCACCACCGACACGAGCGCAACGCGATCATCCAACATGGGACGATGACCATCATCAGGACTTCGGCCCTGCGCATGGCCGGCGGATGGAACACCGCCTGCGTCTGCGAGGACACGGAGTTGGGCTTGCGCTTGCTTCAGAAGGGATGGCGACAGGTTTATGTGGACGAGGTGCTCGGGGCCGGCTTGGTGCCACAGGATTTCGCCGCCTATCAACGCCAACGCCAGCGATGGGCCCGGGGCGGGATGCAGATCCTGCGCGGCCATGCGCGGGCCTTGCTGGGCCCCGCATCCCCCTTGACCCTGGGGCAGCGCTACCACTTTCTTGCGGGTTGGCTGCCCTGGTTCGGCGACACCCTACACCTGGTTTTCACGCTCACGGCAGTCCTCTGGAGCGCGGGGTGCGTGTTCGCGCCCGAGTTCTTCAGGCTTCCTTCACCGATGCTGGCGCTGCCCTTGTTGGTCTTCTTTCTCGCCCGCTTGGCGGTGGTGCCGGCCCTGTACCTGCGTCGGGTGTCGGCGGACGGATGGGCCGTATTGGGCGCGGCTTGGGCCGGTATGGCACTTTCGCATTCGATCGCGCGCGGGGTTCTGGCGGGCCTGATGGCCGGGCCAGCGGCCTTCCATGTGACCCGTAAGTCGCCCGTCCTGGGGAGTCACCCGTCGGGAGGCGGTTGGCGCTCCGTCCGAGAAGAGGGGATATTGCTGACGGCACTGCTCGGGGTGGCAGCGTTGATGGTGTCGAGCACACCCGAATACTCGTCCGCCCTCCTCGGTTGGGGAACGATTCTGGTGCTTCAAGCCTTGCCTTATGGGGCCGCGCTGAGTTGTGCGGTGATGGATGCGGCGCGGCGGCCTGCGGTGGCCTTGAAGGCTGTATAAATATACAGTATCATGCTTGGCACCTCCTGAACACGGCAGGAGTCCACTCCAGCTCCCACAAGGCACCCATCATGCAAACCCGCCACCTGCAAATCCACACCGCCGTCCGCTTCATCCACACGCTTGACGGCGCTGACCGCCTGGTGATGATGGGGTGCCTGGCCAGCTTTCTGGTCATGCCCTTCATTCTCTGAAAGGCATGAAAAAACCGGCTTTTGTTGCCAAAAGCCGGTTGATGGCCTGTATTTCCGTGGCTTGAAGCCCGTTCAGCGGCGCTGGTCGAACGCCAGCAGCAAATCCCATTCCGCCGGTCGGCGCAGGGCGGCATGGTGGTGCCAGACTTCGAAGGCGTCTTGTGTCTTGGGGCCTTTATCCCGGGCTTCAGTGTCTGGAGAAGCGGAGCCGAGGATCCGGGGAAGGCGATCTTTCAGGGACGATCGGGATGGGGTGCTGCGATTGGATTTCATGGCCGTGCTTCGTTGGCAATAGGGGCTCAACGCGGCGGTGGCGCCGTTGGTTGACAATTCGCTCCTCCGACCGTGAATACCCGTCTGCACGCCCCATTGGCAACGACCAGCCCGCCGCACCTGGTCGAGCCTGACCTTCGACATTGGGGTGGACTTCGGACCGTTTTGGCGGCACTCGGCGCCGGTCAGCAGCACCAGGATCGGTTCCTGCGGGCTTGGCTGAACAATGCGCCGCTCAGGGCGGGGCGCGCTCGGCCCGAGCACTTCTTCCCTCATGCCCTGATCGAAGCGCATGCCGGGCTGCGCGACCGCCTCCAGGCACTGGTGCGCCTCGTTTCCGAACACCCGGGCGAAGATGGTTCGCGCCGCCTGCTTTTGGCCCTCGGAGATGCACGCACCGTCGAGACGGTGCTCCTGCCTCGCGGAGGCGTGTGTGTGTCGACCCAGGTGGGTTGCGCCGTGGGTTGCCGCTTCTGCATGACCGGGCGCGACGGGCTGCTTCAGCAATTGGGCAGTGCCGAGATCGTGGCGCAGGTGGTGATGGCGCGCTCATGGACCCCCATCCGCAAGGTGGTGTTCATGGGGATGGGTGAGCCGGCCCACAACCTGGATGCGGTCCTGGAGGCCATCGACCTCCTGGGACAGCAAGGGCAAATTGCCCACAAGCAACTCGTGTTCTCCACCGTCGGAGACCCCAGGGCCTTCAAGGCACTGGAGACCCGGCGCATCAAGCCCGCGCTGGCCTTGTCGCTCCACACCACCCGTGCCGATTTGCGACGAGAACTGTTGCCCAGAGCGCCCGAACTGTCTCCGGAGATGCTGGTGGACGCTGCAGACCGATATGCCCGCCTCAGCGGATACCCCGCCCAGATTCAGTGGACGCTGCTCGAGGGCGTGAACGACGGTGATGATGAACTCGCCGGCATTGAATCCCTGCTCAGGGGGCGGCATGTGATGGTGAATTTCATCCCCTTCAATGAAGTGGAGGGCAGCGGCTACCGACGGCCGGCGTGGGAGCGGGCGGCCGAGATGGCCCGTCGCCTGAACCGGGCGGGCATCTACACCCGGCTGCGGCGCTCGGCGGGGCAGGATGTGGAAGGTGGCTGCGGGCAGCTTCGCGCCAGGCAGCCGGAAGCTCAGGCGGTCGTGCGGCCGCCCGTCTCGGGTTCCGGTCGGATCCAGGGCAGGAACAGCAACACCACCGAGCCGATCAACACATCAAGCAACAGGGTCGTGGCATAGCCATAGGCTTCAACCGCCAAGCCCTGCCAGCGCGCCGACAGGGTGATGGCCAGATTCATCAAAGCGGTGTAGGCAGTGAACTGTGTGGCGGCCACTGTGGTGCGGGTGATGTCCATGAACATGGGTATGGAGGATCCATACATGAAGCCGTTGAACAGGCCATACACCGTGCAGCAGACCATGAACAGAGTGGGCAGCCGCTCGTCCCACACAAACGCTGCGGCAGTTCCAGCCACTGAGGAGGGTTCTCCCCACAGCAACAAGCCCGCCGCCAGGGCCACCACCGGGACGGCCATGCCTCCGATGGCCAGGGTCAGGGTGGCGCGCCGCCCCCAACGATCGGCGAGAACGCCGCCGATGACACAACCCAGCGCGCCCAGCACCGTTGTGGCCAGACTCACCCCCGCCAGGGCCTGATCAGCAAGCCCAAGATCGACCCCCAGGTTGGTCTGCAGTGCCAGGTTCAGGCTCATGCAACCCATGGGTAGCATCGCCACGAAAAGCCCGAGCCGAGCCGGCCGCGAGCCGCGAACGGTCTGCCAGGTGGTGAGGACAAAGGACTTCAGTCGCAGCGCCACCGAGCGCCATGGTGCCGCCTCGCGCTCATCTTCTGCGATGGGATCGGGCACCTCACGCAAGGGCATCACCACGAACACCGTGACCATCAACAGGCTGCCGCACACCAGGGCGACGGCCCAGGAATAACCCATGGCTGCGGAGACCGCCAACGCACCGGCACCGCCGATAGCCTGCCCCACATGGGCACCGGCGAACATGAGTCCGGCGGCGCGTCCGCGCTCCTCAGGCTGCAATTGACCTACGGCCAAGGCGTCAATCGCCACATCCTGAACCGCAGCGAATGCGTTATGCAGGAGGATGATGCCGCTGACCAGTCCGATCTGCGCCACGGGGTCCAGGCTGGCCGCCGTCCCCAGGGTGATGACCATGAGCAACTGCATGCCCAGAATCCAGGATCGTCGGGGGCCCCAGCGGCGGGATCGGAACACGTCCACCACGGGTCCCGCCGCCCACTTGAAGGCCCAGGGCAGGTAGAGCGCCGCCACGAAGGCCCCGATTTCGGCTGGCCCAACACCCATGCGCCGCATTTGAGCCGCCATCGCCGTACCGGCGAAGCCGATGGGAATGCCCTCGGTGATGTACAGCAGGAAAAACGCCGTCAGCCGACCGCGGGGTGTCGCCAGCAGGTTGGGCAATGGCATCAGCGCAGTTGGTCCAAGGCCTGCCGCAGGTGTTGGATCGAGCGTTGGGGATTGTGCAGTTTGTCCAAGCCGAACAAGCCCAGTCGAAAGGTGCGGAAGTCTGGGCCTTCGTCGCATTGCAGCGGCACACCGGCCGCGGTCTGCAGACCCAAGGCCAAAAACTTCTTGGCGTTTTGAATATCCGGATCATCGGTGTAACTCACCACCACACCAGGCGCTTCATAGCCGGGTGCGGCCACGCTGCGATAGCCTTGCGCAGCCAGCAATTCACGCACCCCGCGGCCCAGCGCCCATTGCTCCTGTCGAAGCTTCTCAAAGCCATAAGCCTGGGTCTCGCGCATCACGGCAGCCACGCGCTGCAAGGCATCGGTGGGCATGGTCGTGTGGTAGACATGCGATCCGGCCTCATAGGTTTCCATGACGTGCAGCCATTTGCGCAAGTCACAGGCAAAACTGGTGCTGGTCGTGGACTCGATGGCTCGCCGGGCCCGCTCGCTGAGCATCACGAAGGCGCAGCCTGGTGAACCCGACCACCCCTTCTGCGGCGCGCTGATCAGTACATCAACCCCTGTGCGGCTCATGTCCACCCAAGCCGCACCAGACGCAATGCAATCCAGCACCAGCAGACCGTCGTGTTCGTGCAGCGCCTGTGCGACCGCCTGCAGGTAGTCGTCCGGCAGGATCATGCCGGCGGAGGTCTCCACATGGGGAGCGAACACAACGGATGGTTTGTGACGCCGCACGCTGTCCAACACCTCCGAAAGAGGAGCGGGCTGCCAAGGCTGCTGCCGACCGGCTGCGATCGGACGTGCCTTGAGCACTGTGCTCGAGGCCGGGATGGATCCCATTTCAAAAATTTGCGTCCACCGGTAGCTGAACCAACCATTGCGCAGCACCATCACCGGCTGGCCCGTGGCGAACTGTCGGGCCACCGCTTCCATGCCGAAGGTGCCGCTGCCCGGCATGACGATGGCCGAATGCGCTGCGTACACGGCTTTCAGGATCGATGACACTTCCTTGATGACCCCTTGGAAGCGTCTGGACATGTGGTTGAGGGCCCGGTCGGTGTAAACGACTGAGAACTCAAGCAGACCATCGGGGTCCACATCAGGCAGCAGGCCGGGCATCGAAAATCTCCGCTGGGTAGGGGACGAACGGGCGTATGAGCAGCGCCCAGAAATCAGACCGTGTCGGCGTCCGGGCCGGCGAGCAGTTCGGCCACTCGGTAGCCATCCTGCAGCAAGGCCTGGCGCATCCACTGCGGATGCGCGCCAACGCCGTCCCAAGTATCCCCGGTCACCGGGTGGCGGTATTTGACGGGCCGAACCGCCGCAGTCGACGCTTCAACAACATCCGCAGGCGCCACGGCGGTCGCCGGTGTCGACCCCACCAATTCATCGGCTGTGATCCTGTAGAACTCCACCAGGCGCCGCGCTTGGCGCAAAGCCGAAGCACGGAGCTCATTCGGGTCGACTTCAGGGACGACCACAGCCCAAGGCGGGCTCGTCGGCGCCGGGCTCCAGGGATGGCCGGCATCCTCGTGCCCCTGCGCCTCAGGGGCTTCCGTCGCTCTGGTTGCCATGCGCGAATTGTAGGCGAGCACCTTGGCAGACCATAAACGGGACACGCCGAGATTCATCAAGAACCCGTGGCCGTGCGGCGTGTGTCCAACAACCGGCGCTTCAGGTCCAGCCCCGTGCCACGATTGACGAACTGCTCCACCAACACCGCAGAGAGGTCCACCTCGCCCGGCTTGTAGAGGCCCGCCTGGATCATCTGCTCCAGGAAGTGCGCCGCGCGTTCGCGTTTCAGGGTCCCGATACCCCAGCGCTGCGCATCCCCTGATTCAACGATCCCATCGCTCAACAGGCGCTGGCGCGATGCCACCAACTCGTCTTCGCCCATGTCGGGGTTGTCACGTCTCATCAAGGCATTGGCCTGGCGGGGGTCGCCGTGCAGATAGTTCGTCCACCCCAGGATGGATGCATCCACAAACTTTTGCACCACCTCCGGCCGCTGGTTCAGCAGGTCTCGCCGCGTCTCGATCACGGTGCTGTAGGTGGAAAAGCCATGGTCGGCCAGCAGATGAACCACAGGCTTGAAGCCACCCTGGCGTTGGGCGTAGATGGGTTCAGCCACGGCATAACCCTGCTGGATGGACCTGGGGTTGGCCAGCCAAGGGCCCAGGTTGTAGTTGTAGGGCTTGAGCTGCTCATCCCGAAAACCATGAACCGCCTTCAACCAGGCCCACCAGGTGAACTGTCCGTCCTTGGCAATGAAGGCCACCGGCGCACGCCGGAGCATTGCAAAGTCTTCGTAGCCCTGCCCAGGGTGCGCCATCAGCGCTTGAGGATCCTTCTGAAACATGGCCGCCACGACCACGGTCGGCACCTTGTTCCGGACGTTGTCGAAACTGTGCAGCAGGTTGCCGGTCATCAGGAAATCGATCCGCCCTGCGGGCAAGAGGGGCCGGTTGTTGACGGCGGGCCCCCCCTGAAGGATGGTGACGTCCAGGCCCATCTGACGGTAAGTCCCGTCCGCCAGGGCCTGATAGAAACCCCCATGGGCCGCTTGCGCCTTCCAATTGGTGGCGAAGCTCACCTTCAGCAAACCAGCGGCCGCCGGCGAAGCCTGCGCTGCGGCCTGCGGCAGGCCCACCATGCAGGACAGCCCGATCCCGAGGAGTTGTCGACGAGCGGGGGAGGGGGGTGGCGTTGCTGAAACAGCAACCTTTGGCGGAGAGGGGGGCGAGGGATGCATGGTCAGAGCGGTGGTGTGGCCGGTGGCAGAGGAGGGTAGACGCTGAGCCTCACAGTCAGTCATGGATGCGGTTCACGGAAGCTGGGGTGCCAATGCCCGATGAGACGACGCGAGAGCGCGCTCAGTATCAGATGGATCATCACGCCCGTCAGGACCAGGAGCAGCAGGGCCGCGAACATGCGAGGCGTTTCCGTCCGGAAGCTGGCCTCCAAAATGCGCGAGGCCAAGCCGGTTTCACGGCCCGCAGCGCCGGCCACCATCTCGGCGGTCACCGCGCCAATCAGCGCCAGGCCCCCAGAGATGCGCAAACCGGCGAGGAAATCGGGCAGGGCAGCCGGCAATCGCAACCACCGCAGGCGCTGAGTGGGGCCTGCACGGCACAGGGTCAGAAGGTCCTGCAACAAAGGGTCGGCGGCTCGCAGCCCCTGCAAGGTGTTGGACAGCACGGGAAAGAAAGCCACGATCCAGGCGCAGACCAACAGCACCACCGTGGTGCTCTCGATGTAGATGAGCAAGAGCGGCGCAATGGCCACGATGGGTGTGACCTGCAGCACCACGGCCACCGGCAGGAATGACCGCTCCAGCGCGGGAACCAGGATGAACAGGCTGGCCACCAGCAAGCCCCCCGCGCAGGCCAGTGCCAGGGCCCCCAGCGTGATCTTCACGGTAAACCACCAAGCGGCCATCAGGCTGGTGAGGTTGGCGCCCAGCGCCTGCAGCACCGCACTGGGACTGGGTAAGGTGTAGGCGGGAATCTCCGCCGATCGCACCAGGATCTCCCATCCCAGGAGCACCAATACCATGGTGATGAGCCCTGCCGGCATGGATCGCAGGCCACGCGCCGGACCCTGCAGGGGCGTCTCGGGACGACTCATGCGGCCTCCACCTGGCGCAGGGCCCGGCCGACGGACACGCAGCAATCGTGAAAGCGGGCGCTGTCGCGGAAGACCTCGGTACGGGGATAGGGCTCATCGATTGGAAACTCTTGAACGATGCGTCCTGGTCCGGTACCCATCACCACCACGCGGGTGCTCATGAACACGGCCTCGGCCACCTGGTGGGTGACGAAACACAGGGCGAAACCCTGCGTCTTCCACCACTGCAGGAGGTCCGCCTGCAAACGCTCGCGCGTCGGATCATCCAGCGCGGCGAAGGGTTCGTCCATGAGCAGCAGGTCGGGCTTCGTCACCAAGGCGCGCGCAATCGATGCGCGCATCCGCATGCCGCCCGAAAGTTCATGGGGCCACTGATCCTCCGCGTCGGCCAGGCCCACGCGGGCGAGCACCGGGCCCACGGCCCGCGCCGTCTGCGGCCGGCTCCATCCGGCGATCCGCAAGGGCAGGGCAACGTTGTCATGCACCGAAGCCCAGGGCAGCAGGGCGGGTTCCTGAAAGACGAATGCGGGCGAATGGATGCTGCTGAGCAGCGCTCCTTCCGAGAGCGGTTGCAGGCCGGCCATGACCCGAAGGACGGTGCTTTTGCCGCAGCCCGAGGGGCCGACCAGGGTGATGAATTCGCCAGCCATGATGCGCAGGTTCAGCCGCTCCCACACCGGGAGCCGGGCGTGAAAGCGCACGCCGGCATCCCGCAACTCGATGGCAGGCGTCGGTGCCGGTGGTGCGGTCGGGGATGCGCTCATGTTGGCGTAATCTCCATTTCACCCTGAGGATACGTGCACCGGGACCCGCCTGCGGAGCGGGGCCTCGGTTAACCTCGCTTCGTCGTCAAAATCCGGTTCTGATGGCCGCCCCACCCGCAGGAGAGTTCGCATGCCCCGCTTGAATGTCAATGGTCAGATCCGTGAACACCAGGCTGAACCCGACACCCCTTTGCTCTGGGTGCTGCGCGAGCAACTCGGACTGACCGGTACCAAGTACGGCTGTGGAGTGGCGCAATGCGGATCCTGCACGGTGATGATCGATGGGAATGCGGTTCGCAGCTGTGTGGTTCCCGTGGCAAGCCTCGGAGCACAACAGCGGATCACCACCATCGAAGGGCTTTCGCCCAAGGGCGATCATCCGCTGCAGAAGGCGTGGATCGCACTGGATGTGCCGCAATGTGGTTATTGCCAGAGTGGGATGCTGATGGCGGCAGCCGCCTTGCTGCAGCGCACACCAAAACCCACGGATGCCGATATTGATGCGGCCATGACCAACATCTGCCGTTGCGGCACCTACAACCGGGTCAGGGCCGGCATCAAGATGGCCGCCGGTATCGCACCCGCGGGTGCTGCAGCTTCCGCGTCTGCCGTCATTCATGCCCAGGAGCCCAAGGCATGAGTCAGGCGCTTCCCCGACGGCGCTTTCTGGCGCAAACCCTGCACGGTGCGGCTGCTGCCTCCGTGGCTCCCGGTTGGGCCACGGGTACGTGGGTGCTGGCGTTTGGACCCAGCGCGCAGGCGCAAACAGCCCTGAGCCCGGCCGCCGAATCCGTGGGGCCCGAGGTGAATGCCTGGGTGGTGATCCATCCCGACGATCGGGTGGTGATCCGCATCGCGCGCTCCGAGATGGGACAGGGCACGCTCACGGGTTTGGCCCAGCTGGTCGCGGAGGAGTTGGAATGCGATTGGGCGCGGGTTCGCACCGAATACCCGACCCCCGGGCAAAGTCTGGCGCGCAAGCGGGTGTGGGGCAACTTCAGTACGGGTGGCAGCCGCGGCGTCCGGGACTCACAGGAGACCATGCGCCAGGGCGGGGCGGCTGCGCGGATGATGTTGATTCAGGCGGCCGCCCAGCGCTGGGGCGTCCCCCCGCAGCAATGTCGTGCCGAGCGCAGCGTCGTGTTCCATGACCTGAGCCAGCGGCGTCTGCGCTACGGTGAGCTGGCGGGGGATGCTGCTCGGATTCCGGTGCCGGACAAACCGGCCCTGAAGGATCCCGCCAGCTGGAAATTGGCCGGCAAGCCGATGGCCCGCTTGGACACGGCTGAGAAGACCAACGGCCGCCTGATTTACGGCACGGACCTTCAATTGCCGGGCATGGTGCATGCGGCCATCAAGGCTTGTCCGGTGTTTGGTGGGACCCTCCAATCCTTCAATGCAGCGGCTGTCACGGGACACCCCGGCGTGCTGCGGGTGGTGGCGGTCGGGACCCAAGCCGTGGCGGTGGTGGCCGACACATGGTGGCGTGCCAAACGGGCACTGGATGCGCTGCCCGTCGAATGGGACCTGGGCCCCCATGCGCGCGTTCAGCAGACCGACATCGATGAAATGGTTCGCACGGGTCTTGATCCCAAGGCTGCCGCGGTGGAGGGCCATCGACGCGGGCAGGCGCTGGACGTGCTGTCGAGCGCACGAAACCGAGTCGAGGCCACCTACTCCTTCCCGTTCCAGAACCACGCCACCCTGGAGCCCATGAACGCCACAGCGCGGGTTCGTGTGGGCGCCGACGGCAAGCCCACGGGATGCGAGGTGTGGACGCCCACGCAGAACGGCGAGGCCGCGTTGACGGCCGTAGCCGAAGCGGCGGGGTTGGATCCCCGCCAATGCGAGGTCTACAAGCTCCACTTGGGCGGCGGCTTTGGCCGACGTGCTGCGCGTCACGATTGGGTCACCCAAGCCGTGCAGATAGCGCGGCAGATGCCTGGCCTTCCGGTGAAGCTGTTGTGGAGTCGCGAGGAGGACATGGCGCAGGGCCAGTACCACCCGGTGACCCAGTGCCGGATGACCGCTACCTGGAACGAGCAGGGGCGGCTGGAGGCACTGCACATGCGGCTCGCGGGGCAGTCCATCATGCAGGGCCTGTTTCCGCAGGCGGTTCGAAACGGCCGAGACCCCCTGGTCTTTCAAGGCCTGGGCGCAGGCGGTGAAGAGAGTGCGCTGGGCTATGAGGTACCGCACCTGCTGATCGATCATGCGATGCGCAACCCTCACGTGCCGCCGGGCTTCTGGCGTGGCGTGAACCTCAATCAGAATGCGCTGTACCTTGAGTGTTTCATCGACGAAGTGGCCCACGCGAGCCGCCAAGATCCACTGGCACTGCGGCTGTCGCTCATGCAGCGTCATCCCAAGCACCGGGCCGTGCTGCAGGCCGTGGCTGATCGGGTGGGGTGGGGCCGCGCAGCGCCCGATGTCAATGGCCTCAAGGTTTTCCGTGGCCTGGCGCAAACCCATGGGTTCGGCAGCTACGTCGCGGCCTGCGCCGAGGTCTCGGTCGATCCCAAGGGGATGTTGAAAATCCACCGCATCGTCGCGGCGACCGATTGCGGTATCGCGGTCAATCCCCAGCAGATCGAAGCCCAGGTCGAGGGCTCGTTTGTTTACGGACTTTCCGCGGCACTCTATGGCGCGTGCACCGTCGAAAACGGTCGCATCGCGCAATCAAACTTCCACGACTACCCAGTCATGCGGCTGGCCGCAATGCCCAAGGTGGAGACCATCGTGATGCCCTCGGGAGGCTTTTGGGGCGGCGTGGGCGAACCCACGATCGCCGTGGCTGCGCCAGCGGTGCTCAATGCCATCTTTGCAGCCACGGGGGTGCGTATTCGTCAGCTCCCCCTGGCCGGGCAGTCGCTGATTCGGTCAGCCGCTTAGCAGGGGGCGTCCGCGTGGATGCCCGCGAGCGCCCATCTGTTATTTAACATAATATACATCGTCGCGACTTAAGAACGATCAACGCCGAAGTTGCTCCAACTTGTCGGCCAGTGCGTCGCGACCCGCCCACCGCGCCGCGGCCACGGCATCCTGTCCGGCGGGATTGGGGCTGCGAGGATCGGCACCGGCCGCCACCAGCGCCATGGCCACATCCTCGCTACCGAAACGCGCCGCCATGATCAGCGCCGAGGAGCCCGAGGGATTGACTGCATGCGGATCCGCCCCGGCTTTGAGCAGCACCCGCAGCGTTGGAACATCGCCGCCTGAGGCCACATAGAGAATCGGCGACCAGCCTGGCCGATTCACCGCCGCACCCCGGTCGATGAGCCGCTGGGCCCAAGTCGAAAGGCCGCGCAGACTCGCCATCATCAAGGCGGTTTCATTGGAAACATTGGGCTGATCCACCTTGATATCCGGATGGCTCAGCAGCACCTCGGCCACCTCCAAATGCCCGTCGCGCAAAGCGGTCACCAGGCCGGGCTCGCCCCGTTCGCTTGGCGTGTTCGGGTCAAAACCACGGACCAGCAGGCTTCGAACCGTCTTGGCGTCGTCGAGCTTCAGTGCAATGAAAAATCGCTCGTAAACATCTGCATAAACGTTGCCGTGAAAAGCAAAAAAGATATATATAACAGTTAGTTGAAGAATATTGTAAAAACGAGTTTTCACTTTAATTTGGCCGCTTTCTGGATGCCCTGGTCAGTCCAAAGGAACAGAAACTGGACGAAACAGCGTCCTGAAGTTTTCGGTCGTGGCACTGGCCACCACGGACACATCGACCCCCCTGAGTTCGGCGATCTGTCGCGCCACATGGGCCACAAAGGCCGGCTCATTGACCTGTCCCCGGTGCGGAACCGGGGCCAGATAGGGGCTGTCGGTCTCCACCAGGATCCGATCCAGGGGGACCCAGGCGGCGATATCCCGAAGCGCTTGCGCATTCCGGAAGGTCACGATGCCCGAGAACGAAATGTAGAAGCCCAGATCCAGTGCCGCGCGTGCGACCTCATCGGTCTCGGTGAAACAGTGGAAGACGCCTCCACAGTCGGACGCGCCCTCTTCCCGAAGGATGCCCAGGGTATCGGCACTCGCGCTGCGCGTATGGACCACAAGTGGCTTTCCGCATCGACGGGCGGCCCGGATATGGACGCGAAACCGTTCGCGCTGCCACTCCATGTCTTCCACGCGACGCCCCTCCAGCCGGTAGTAATCCAGACCTGTTTCCCCAATGGCCAGGACCTTGGGATGAGCGGCCAAATCCAGCAACTGCGATTCCGAGGGCTCCATCACATCCTGCGAGTCCGGGTGGACACCGACGGTGCACCACCAATGGGGCTCCGCCTCAGCCAAGGCCCTGACCGCAGGAAATTCCTCGAGGGTGGTGGAGATCACCATGGCCGACTGCACCTGCGCGGCCCGCATGGCCGCCTTGATATCGGGCAAGCGGCCCCGCAGTTCGGGAAAGTTGAGGTGGCAGTGGGAATCAACCAGCATGGCGGGTGCGAGGCACAGGGGACGAGGAAGACTTGCTGGGCCAACACAGGCGGCCTTTGAGCACCAGCGACTCGACGAGAAGACCGGCATTCCAGGGGTGCTCCGCATGTCGAGACACCCTCAGCAAGTCCTGCCACCAGGCCGCCAAGGCCAAAGGCCGCGCGCCCTTCGGCAAGGATTCGGCCGGAAAGTAAAGTGTCGGCGCACCCTGCGCCTGGGCCATCAGGTCCTGACAGACCTTCTGCAAGACATCCAGCAATCGCGAAACCGGCAGGCCGGAGAACACTTCCACGCGCCCCTGACGCACGGCAGCGGGCAGTTCGGGCCACAGCCGTGCATCCAGCCCCTCCTGGGCCATGGCCAGCGCCTCCTGGGGACGCCCAGCCGCCGCCTGCAGCAGCACATTCGCCGCCTCAATCCCCTGCCCCCGCAGCCATTGCGCGGCCGTATCCGCAGCCGGCAGGCGCAGAGCCACATGCTGACAACGGCTGCGCAAGGTCGGCAGCAGGGCCTGCGCGTCTGCCGTGCTCAAGACCAGCCGAAGCGCGCCCGCCGGCTCTTCAAGTGTTTTGAGTAATGCATTCGCAGCGACCCGGTTGAGGGCTTGGGCGGGGTGAATCACCAGCACCTTGCCGCGCCCTCGGCTACTGGTTTGGTGTCCCCAGTCGATGGCCCGCCGGATGTCGGCGACGCGTATCTCACGACCGCCCGACTTCGCCTTTCCGCTTGATGGAGCGCCATCGACAAGCGCATCGCCACCCTCCTCGCCCGGGCCTGCGAGGCCCAACCGATCGCGCATGGCCTCGGGCACCAGGACCATCAGATCGGGGTGGACCCCTGCCTGGAACTGATGACAAGCCTCGCAGCGGCCACAGGGTGGCCGGGGCTCTGCGATGGGCTGCGGTGACTCGCACAACCAGGTCTGTGCCAGCGCCATCGCCAATTCGAATTGGCCCACGCCCTCCGGCCCATGAAGCAACAGCGCATGGCCGCGTTGAGCCACCGCCTGTTTCCAAGAAGACTGCAGCCAGGGCAGGACCCACGGTCCATCGGCGGCCGCCCTCATCGGCGCACCCCCTCCCCCACCCCATCGGCACGGCGCGACATGACCGACAACACCACCGCAGCCACCTCCACCGGAGAGCGGGTTGCATCGATCGGCTCGAAACGGTGCGGATCGGCGCGGCGGCGACGCTCATAGGCGGCGCGCACGCGCTGAAAGAAGCCGACATCCTGCGATTCGAACCGGTCGGGCTGGCGCACAGCGGCGCGGCGCGCTTCGGCCACATCCGGTGGCACGTCGAACCAGAGGGTCAGGTCCGGCTGTCGATCCCCATGGACCCAGGACTCGAGTTGTTCCAGGATGGACCAGTCAAAGCCACGGCCACCGCCCTGGTAGGCGAAGGTTGCATCGGTGAACCGATCGCACAGCACCACCGCGCCTCGGGCCAAGGCGGGCTCGATCACCTTGACGACATGTTCACGGCGAGCGGCGAAGACGAGCAACGACTCGGTCAGTGGGTCCATGGCGTCGTGCAGCACCATCTCGCGCAGGCGCTCGGCCAGCGGGGTTCCGCCGGGCTCTCGGGTCAAGACGACCTCTCGGCCGCGAGCGCCCCACCACTGGGCCAAAGCAGCCAAATGGGTGGACTTTCCGGCACCGTCGATTCCTTCGAGCGTGATGAACAAGGGGCGGCCTTCTTGAAACTACTGACGCACAGCCGGCATTTTCTGATAACGCCAGACCGCCCGATTGTGCTCGTCCAGGGTGGCACTGAAGTGGCTGCTGCCATCGCCACGGGCCACGAAGTAAAGGGCCGGCGTGGTCTCCGGCTGTACCGCGGCCCTGAGGGATTGCACACCGGGCATGGCGATCGCGTGTGGCGGCAGTCCGCGGCGCGTATAGGTGTTGAAGGGGGTATCGGCCTGAAGGTCGCGCCGGCGGAGGTTGCCATCAAAAGAAGGGCCCAAACCGTAGATGACGGTGGGGTCGGTCTGCAGGGGCATACCCAAGCGAAGGCGGTTGATGAAAACGCCCGCAATGCGGGGCCGGTCAGCCGGCTGTCCGGTTTCCTTTTCCACGATGGAGGCCAGCACCAAGGCTTCGTGCGGCGACTTCAAGGGCAGGTTTTCGTCGCGCTGCGACCATATCCGGTCCAGCTGCGCCTTCATGGCGTCGTGCGAGCGTTGCAGCACGGCGCGGTCACTGACACCGCGCGCATAGCGGTAGGTGTCGGGAAAAAACCAGCCCTCGGCTGGCAGCATCGGCGATCCCAGAGCCTGCATCACGGCCCGGTCATCCAGCCCCTCCAATGTGGAACGCAGCCCGGGTGCACGCGCCAAGGCGCCGCGCATCTGGGCGAATGTCCACCCCTCGATGAACGTGATGCTCTCCAGACTCTCATCGCCCCGAACCATCTTGTCCAACAGTTGGGCGGGCGTGGTACCGCGCTCGGCGACATAACTGCCCGCGCGTATGCGTCGCGCCTGGCCCGACCATCGAAACCAGGTCTGCAGCGCCCAAGTGGGCGTGTTGATGCCGGCAGCCACCCAATCCGCGGCCACACCATCGGCGCTTCGCCCGCGCTCGACATTCAATTCGATAAGCGGTTGTCGTACATCCAGCGGCGCGTGTACCCACCATGCCATCGTGAAAGCCGCAGTGATCAGGATCAAGGCCAATCCCAACCCCGTCCACGCAAGGACTCGGCGTCCTGCAGGCACGGGTGGCCGCGATGGTTCGGGGCGCGAGGCGCTGCGGCCGCGGGTTGCGGAACCACGCCCCGCAACCCTTCTGTCGCCTGTGTTCATGGAGCAAATGATAATCAAGGGATGCAAATCGCTTCGATCGACGCACAGGCTGCACCGGATGCAATCGGCTCCGCGCGGCCGCCCCTTCGACTCTCACACCTGGGCGTCCTGGAAGTGCAGGGCCCGGACGCGGGGACTTTCCTTCAAGGCCAACTGACCCAGGATGTTTTGGGGATGGGCCTGGATACCGCGCGAGCAGGTGGCTACTGCAGCGCCAAGGGCCGTTTGCTTGGCAACTTCGTGATCGTTCGCGTGGGCGAGCAGGCCTGGTGGCTCGTCACGCATGCGCAGTTGCTCGAATCCCTGGCCAAGCGCCTGAAGATGTTTGTGCTTCGTGCCCAATGCACCGTCACCGCTTTGACCCACAAGCAGGTGATCGGACAGACGCTGAACCATCGCGGTGTCTGGTCGGTCTCCGCCTTGGCCGACGGCGATCCATCAACGACATCGGGTTGCATCGCCATCGGCTGGTGGGGCGGGCGCAGCCTCGTGCTTCAGGACGATGATGGCAGGCCGCCGGCGCAAGACGGTGCGCCCGATGGGGACACAAGCCTGGAAGCCTGGCGTTGCGAAGACATCCTGGCCGGTTGGCCCTGGATTGAGCCGGCAACGGTGGAGCAGTTCGTCCCTCAGATGGTGAACTTCGAGGTCCTGGGCGGCGTGAATTTCCGCAAGGGCTGCTACCCCGGGCAGGAGGTGGTGGCACGCAGCCAGTACCGCGGAACGCTCAAGCGTCGGATGGCGCTGCTGTCGGCGCCCGGTGAAGCACCGGTGGCCGGCACCGAAATTTTCCACAGCGCGGACCCTGGCCAGCCGGCGGGCATGGTCGTCAATGCAGCGCGCCTGCCGAGCAGCACTCCGACATCGTGCCGGTTGCTCGCCGAGCTCAAACTGACGGCATGGGATCAGGGAACCCTACACCTGGGCACTCCAGAGGGCCCGATGTTGGCGCTCCAGCCCCTGCCCTACCGCTTGCCGACCGAGTCGGAGATGTGATGAGCAGGCTCAACCCGCCCGCTGGCTCCTGATGTGAATACGTTTCCATGTGCCTGACCGCGCTGGCCTGGCAAGTGCACCCGCGCTTTCCTTTGGTTCTGGCAGCCAATCGCGACGAGTTTCATCACCGGCCCACCGCGCCCATGCAGTGGTGGGATGACGGCCACACCCTGGCGGGCCGCGACCTGCAGGCCGGCGGGACGTGGCTCGGGATCAGCCGATTGGGCCGCATCGGCTTGATCACCAATGTGCGCGAGCCGGGACAGCATCGGGAAGGCCTGCCCTCACGGGGCGAACGCATCCCCTGGTGGTTGGCGCCCGAGCAGTCGGCATCCGAGATGGGTCAACGGCTCGAAGCCGTCCCCACCAACGGCTTCAACCTCCTGGGCATCGACCTGGCGGACGCTGGTCTGCACTACTGGAGCAACCGGCACCCCCACCGCCTGCATCTGCGGCCAGGCATCTACGGGCTCTCCAATGCCAGCCTCGACACCCCTTGGCCCAAGCTGCAGCGGCTCAAGAAAGAGTTGACCGCACAGTTGAACAAGGGACTTTCCTCTTCGACCGAATGGATGCCCGCCTTGTTTGAGGCGCTGCTCAACCGCGACCAACCCGACGACGCGGCACTCCCGTCGACGGGCATCTCTATGGAGTGGGAACGACACCTGGGCAGCGTCTTCATCCAGACACCGGATGGGCGATACGGAACGCGATGTTCCACCGTGTTGGTGGCGGAGACCTTGTCCGAGGATGCGTGGCGTTTGCATGTGGTCGAACAAAACTGGGTGCCGGCGATGCAGCCGAAGCTCAGCAGGGCCAGCAGGGTGCTGGTCGCCGCCTC
>JBMSQF010000033.1:0-26941 GCA_049423145.1 Burkholderiaceae bacterium | reverse complement strand
CATTGGGCGGGATGCCCAGGGTGAGCATGGGGATGAAGGAGGTTTGCGCGCCGGCGTTGTTGGCCGACTCGGGCCCGGCCACACCACGGATGTTGCCTTTGCCGAAGGGCGTCTCATGCGGCTTGATCGGCATCTTCTTTTCAAGCGTGTAGGCAGCAAAGGCGGCCAGCAATGCCCCTCCGCCCGGCAGCACGCCCAGCAGGGAACCCAGGGCCGTTCCACGCAACACGGCGGGTAGTGCATCCCTGATGTCCTGCCCTGATGGCAGGAGGCCTTTGACGTCCTTCGTGAACACCTGTCGGTTCTCGGCCGGTTGCCCCAGGTTGGAGATGATTTCACCGAAGCCGAAGACCCCCATGGCGATGGCCACGAAGCCGACACCGTCGGTGAGTTCGGGAATATCAAAGCTGTAGCGTGGCACGCCCGAGATGACGTCGGTGTTGATCTGGCCGATCAGCAGGCCCAGCAGGATCATGGCGATGGCCTTGACCAGCGAGCCCGAAGCCAAGACAACTGCGCCGATGAGGCCCAGCACCATCAGCGAGAAGTACTCGGCCGGGCCGAACTTGAAGGCCAGTTCGGTCAGCGGCGGCGCGAAGGCCGCGATGATGACCGTGCCCACACAGCCGGCAAAGAAGGAGCCCAAACCGGCCGCGGCCAGCGCAGGCCCGGCCCGGCCACTGCGGGCCATTTGGTAGCCGTCCAGCGCGGTGACCACCGACGAGGATTCACCGGGGACATTGATCAGGATGGCCGTGGTGGAGCCACCGTATTGCGCGCCGTAGTAAATACCGGCCAGCATGATGAGTGCCGGCGTCGCATCGAGCGTGTAGATGCTGGGCAGCAACATCGCGATCGTGGCCACAGGCCCCAACCCCGGCAGCACACCGATCAGCGTTCCCAGGACAGCGCCAAACAGGGCATACCCCAGGTTTTGAAAGGTCAGGGCCGTCTGAAAACCCAGTGCCAGATTTGAAAGGAGATCCATGCGAGTCGACTCCGGTCAGTTGGCGGCCAGGAAAGTGGGCAAGAGCGGGATGGTCAATCCAAGGCCCTTGATGAAGATCGCCCAGGAAAACACATCCAGAAAAATGGCGCTGACGATCGTTCCTTTGAGGCTGAATTCATCGCTGGCCCAGCTGGCCACCAGCACCAGAATCGGCAGCGTGATGAACAAGCCCAGGCGGGGCAACAAGGCGCCGAAGAGTGCGACCGAAACCAGGATCACGATCAGGGGCTTCCAAGCGATCTGGCCCACCGGCTCGCCGTCTTCGGTCTCAATCGTCAGGGCTTCAAACAGGATGAAGGCCCCCAACACGGCCAGCAGCAGCCCCAGACCGAAAGGAAAGTAACCCGGGCCCGGCCGCGCCGACGAACCAAAGCTGTAGTTGGTCAGGGCACCCCAGGCAAACAGGGCACCCACCACCAGAAACATCAGGCCGGACCAGAAATCCCGCTGACTCTTGATCTTCATCACACTCACCTCCGACGCGGCGCCCAGCCGCGCGTTTCGAACGATTCTAGGCAGGTGCAACCCTGCCCGCGGTGTGGATAACACGCACAGGCCGGGGGTCCGAAGCGGCGGATCTGAACCGGCGGATCACGGGGGCCGAATCAAAGGGGACGAATCATCCTCAGCCACTTGGTGGCCGGCAAGCCCAGCCGTTCCTCGATCCACCGTGCGCGGGCCAACAGGGTCTCCCGGTCGGGAACGGTCACGCCCCGGGTGGCCACCACCACCGTGTTGCCCTCACGGGTGGGCTGCACGCGCCAGGTCTGCCCGCGCCCGAATGCCTGCATGATGCGCTGCGCGCTGCGCTCGAAACTCGAGAGTCGCCCAAACAGGTTCACCGCCATCACACCGCCCGGCGCGAGCGCGGCGTGGCAGTGGGCATAGAAGGCCTCGGAGTCCAGCACGGGCGCGGCCGCCTCGTGGTCGTAGAGGTCCACGTGCAGCAGGTCGATGCGCGAGGCCTGTTCCTTGCGCGCGATCCAGTGCCCGGCGTCCTCGCACAGGACCCGCAGGCGAGGTCCATCCGGCGGCAGGCGAAACCACATCCGGCAGGCGCGCATGACGCCGGGGTTGAGCTCGATGGCCGTGGTGTCCAGGCCCAGTTGCCCGTGGGTGAAGCGGGTGATGGCCGCAGCCCCCAATCCCAGCTGCACCGCCCGCCCCGTCCCCATTTCATCCACCGGTCGCCACAGAAGGGACGCCAGCATTCGACGCACATATTCCAGTTCCACCGCATCCGGCTTGGCCAGCCTCATGGCACCCTGCACCCACGGCGTGTCCAGGTGCAGGTAGCGCACACCGGCGTGCTCGGAGATGGTGACGGTGGGCCAATCGGTGGCGTTGGCGCGGCTCACTGCGGGCGCTCCGCCTTCAAGGCACCCAGACGCGGCAGCGCGCGGCACGCATTGGATGAGGTGATGCGGGCGGTGTCTTCCAAAGCCCACCGCCGCAAATCAGACAGCACCGCCGCGATCCGGGGCAATTCGGCCGGCTCGTTGCGCACCGGCGGGTGGGCCGGGCGTTGGGCCATGGGCCGGTACAGCCACTGGGGCGGGATGTCGGGTGCATCGGTCTCCAGCACGAGAGCCTCCGCCGGCATGTCAACCGCCAGACGGCGAATCTGCAGAGAACGATCGAAGGTCAAGGTTCCACCGAAGCCGAGCATGAAGCCCCGGTCGACGAAGGCCTGCGCCTGCTGGTGGCTCCCATTGAAGGCATGGGCCATGCCCCCGAGGACCGGTACGCGGCGCAGCCCCTTGAGCAGGGCATCGGCCGATCGACGCACATGCAACAGCACCGGCAGGTCCAGGTCGTGCGCCAAACGCAACTGGGCTTCGTAGAAATGAAACTGGCGCGCGGGATCATGGCCGGGGACGAAGTGGTCCAAACCGATCTCGCCCACGGCAACCAGTCGGGGGTCGTCGCGCCACTGCTGCAGCAGGCGCTGCAGTTCGAGCAGGTCCCCGTCGGGTGCATCCCGCACGGCCAGTGGATGGATGCCCAGCGCGTACACCGCATCACAGGCATGGGCAAGGTCCCGCACACGCACGGCGTCCGCTACGCGCACCGCGGGCAGCACCAAGGTGCTCACCCCGGCGGACCGGGCGCGTGCCACCACGGCGTGCAGGTCCTGCGCGAACTCCGGCGCGTCAAGATGGCAATGGGTGTCGATCCAATCCATCGCCTGCAATGCGACCACCGGAGAGTTCAAGCCGTCTGTCGCAGCGGCGCGCCAGTTGTTCATCATGCGTGACCACCAGCAGGGCGGCACCCTCGGCGCGCGTGCGCTCCAGCAGCAGGCTGAAAACGGCGTCCGCGGTTCGGCGGTCCAGGTTGCCGGTGGGTTCATCAGCCAGGATGCACGCCGGGCGGGTCACCAGCGCGCGCGCCACAGCCACCCGCTGACGCTCGCCACCCGAGAGCTCGGCTGGCCGGTGCAGGGCCCGCTCACCCAGGCCCACCGAGCGCAGGGCTTGAATGGCCTGTTCCCGCGCTGCCGGCACCGACATCCGGCGGATGCGAAGCGGCATGGCCACGTTGTCCAGCGCGGTGAATTCGGGCAGCAAGTGATGGAACTGGTAGACGAAACCCAAGTGCCGATTGCGCCAGCGACCTTGCTCGGCCACATCCATCTCACGCCAGGAACGCCCCATCAGCCGCATGGTGCCGCCACTGGGCTCATCCAATCCGCCCAACACGTGCAGCAAGGTGCTCTTGCCCGATCCGGAAGCGCCCACCAGGGCCATGGTCTGGCCCGGCATCAGACGAAGATCGACACCCTCGAGCACGCTCACATCCAAGGGCCCTTCCGAATAGCGGCGCGCGATGCCCCGGGCCTCCAAAACAGGCGCTGCCACCGCGATTGAATCCGCCTGTGACCGCTCCTCCTGCGCCACCCCCATTGTCATGCGCCGATCACTCATACCGCAGGGCCTGCGCGGGTTGCACGCGCGAGGCGCGCCAGCTCGGGTAGATCGTGGCCAGGAAGGCCAGCAGCAGAGACACCAGGCCGATGGGGATGATGTCGCTCCATTGCGGATCGCTGGGCATACGGCTGATCACATAGATCGAGCCTGGCAGGAAACTGGTGGACAGCAAGCGCTCCAGCGCGGGTACCAAGGTGTCCACATGAAAGGCCACCGCCAAGCCCAGGCCGACACCGGCGGCGGTGCCCATCACGCCCGCCGTGGCGCCCTGCACCATGAAGATGGCCATGATGCTGCGGGGACTGGCCCCCAGCGTGCGCAGGATGGCGATGTCGGCCCGCTTGTCGGTGACCGTCATCACCAGGGTACTGACCAGATTGAAGGCCGCCACGGCCACGATCAGGGTCAGGATGATGAACATCAGGCGCTTTTCCAGTTGGACCGCGTCAAACCAATTGCGGTTGGTGCGGGTCCAGTCGCGCACCAGCACCTCCGGACCCAGGTGCTGCTGCAGTTGCGCGGCCACTGCACGTGCGGCCTGCTGGTCCTTCAGGCGCAGTTGAACGCCCACCGGCCCACCGGTGCGCAGCAGCCGTGCGGCATCGTCCAGGTGCATCAGCACCAGGGTGCTGTCGAATTCGTAGTGGCCCGATTCGAAGAGGCCCGCCACGCGCACCGTCTTCAAGCGCGGGATCACGCCAGCCGGTGTGACCTGCCCACCGGGCGTGACCAAGGTGAGTGCGGCGCCTTCGCTCACGTTGAGCTGACGGGCCAGTTCCAGCCCCAACACCACCTCCCACTGTCCCGGCTGGAGCCGCTGAATCAACTCCGGCTGTCGACGCGCCAATTCCGTGACCTGCCCCTCTTGATCGGGATCGATTCCACGAAGAACCACACCCCGCATGTCCTGCCCACGGGCCATCAGCACCTGCGACACCACATAGGGTGCAGAGCCGACCACCTGTCCAGCAGCACCTGGAGCACCGGCGGCGCTTTGCGCCAGGGCTTTCCAATCGGGCAGTGCCTGACCGTCGAAGGACATCAACTCCACATGCGGAATGACGCTGAGCATGCGGTCGCGCACTTCCTTCTGGAAGCCATTCATGACCGACAACACGATGATCAGCGCCGCCACGCCCAAGGCAATACCGAGCACGGAAACGGCGGAAATGAAGGAGATGAAGCCATTGCGCCGCCCGGCTCGGCCTGAGCGCGTATAGCGCCAGCCCACCTGCAGTTCATAGGGTATCCAAGACCCGGCCATGTCGCGGATTCTGCCCGAGGGCACCCGGATAATCCGGCCATGCACCTCATTGTGTTGACCGAAGGCGCCCAAGGACGGGCCCATGCGGATGCCGCAGCCCTTCGGGCCGATACCCAGGCCTTGATCGCACGCTGGAGCCCACTGATGCTGCGGCTGGCGCCGGGCTGGACGCTGGCCGAAGAGCCCGGCCTGTTGAACAGCCTGGCCGAACGGGTGCAGGCTCAATTGGTATTGGGCCGTCCCCTGCGGGCCGATGAAGATGGACGCATCCCCTTGCAGGCGTGGTTCCACGCCAGCGACGTGGCCCATGCCCAGGAGCCCTGCGCCCGCCTGACGCCCTTTCATGGCTTGGTCGGCAGTGATCGCATCACGCTGGTGCCGCCCGATGAACTGCAGCTCTCGGTCGCTGAATCGAAGGCCTTGTTCGACACGCTGCAGCCCCTCTTTGAATCTGAAGGGGTCGCACTGGTCTGGAACAGCCCTCTGAACTGGACGGTCCGGCATGAAAGCCTGCGCCACTTGCCCTGTGCCAGCCTCGACCGTGCCGAGGGTGATTCGGTGCAACGTTGGCAAGGAGCGACGCCCCTGAACGCCTCGCGCCTCTTGCGGAGGCTCCAGAACGAGGCGCAAATGGTGCTGCACGATCACCCGGTGAACCAAGCACGCGCGCAGCGCGGCGCCTTGGCTGTGAACTCCCTGTGGCTGGACCATGCCGGGGCGGCTGATGAACTGCCCTCGGCGTCCGGCGCGCCGGCTCCCAGCGTGGCCTGCGCAGCGGTTCCGGTGGAGGTGCTGCGGGCGGCCGACAGCGCCTTGCAGGCCTGGGTGGATGCGGCGCTGGTGTCCCCCAATGGCCCAGACCGACCCTGGAGTGAACCGACCTTGGTGCTGTGCGGTCGCCACCGGGCACAGGCCTTCACGATGCGGCAATTGCCCAGCGGATGGCGGGGTGCGATCGCCCGCACGCTCATGCGTCCACCGCGCACGCCCCCGCTGTCGCAATGGCTGGACGACCTGGACAGGGCACCCGCCGAGGGGCCTGCATGAGCAGCGCCACGACATCCTCAACCATCGCGCTGGTGGAACGCGACGTCCCGCCCCGTGCGGCTCACGCGCTGGAACAGGCGGGTGTGCACCCCCTGTTGGCGCGCCTGTATGCGGCACGCGGGGTGCGAGCGGCCACCGAGCTTGATGAACACCCGCAGCACCTGATCGCGCCAGCGGCTCTCACGCACGCCGACCGGGCCGCGGCCCTGCTGGCCGATGCGATCGCACAGGGGAAGTCACTCTGTGTGGTGGCGGACTACGACTGCGACGGCGCCACGGCCTGTGCGGTCGCCTTGCGCGGATTGAAGATGCTGGGTGCGCGCAGCGATCGGCTGAGCTATGTGGTGCCCGACCGGAGCGTGCATGGCTATGGCCTGACCCCCACCATCGTGGACCTGGCGCTCTCGCGTCACGGCGCGGTGCATTCCTCAGGCCAAACGGATGCCACGGCCAGTGGCCGGCCCGAGGTCCTGATCACGGTCGACAACGGAATCGCCAGCATCGACGGCGTGGCACACGCCCGGGCGCGGGGACTTCAAGTGGTGGTCACCGATCACCACCTCCCCGCCGACCAGGCGCCCGATGCCGATGTGATCGTCAATCCCAATCAACGCGGTTGCGGTTTTCCCAGCAAGCATCTGGCCGGCGTGGGCGTGATGTTCTATGTGCTGTTGGCTTTGCGTGCCGAGTTGCGGGCGCGGGGCGTGTTCGACGAGCACCAGCAACCGCGTCTCAACGAGCTTCTCGATCTGGTGGCCCTGGGGACCGTGGCCGATGTGGTTCGGCTGGATGCCAACAACCGTCGCCTGGTCGCTCAGGGGCTCAAGCGGATTCGCAGCGGCCGCATGCAGCCCGGCTTGCAGGCCTTGTTCGCCGTGGCCAGTCGAGACCCTGCCCAGGCCACCGCGCAGGACTTCGGATTTGCCTTGGGTCCGCGCATCAATGCGGCTGGGCGGCTGTCGGACATGACCTTGGGCATCGAGTGCCTGACCACGGACGACCCGCAGCGTGCAGCCGAACTGGCACAGACCCTGGACGCCATCAACCGCGAGCGCCGCAGTGTGGAGGACGGCATGCGCGAGCAGGCCGAACGCGCCTTGGCCGAGTGCCCCTCGCCTGAAGCCTCCCTGCCGGCGCTGGCCCTTCACCACCCCTCCTTTCATGAAGGCGTGGTGGGCATCGTGGCCGGACGGCTGAAGGAACGGCTGCACCGCCCGGTGTTCGTCTTCGCCACCGGACAAGATGGTCTGCTCAAAGGCTCTGGCCGATCGATTGAGGGCTTTCACTTGCGTGATGCCCTGGACCTCATCAGCAAGCGGCATCCGCAGGCGATGGTGCGCTTCGGTGGTCATGCGATGGCCGCGGGGTGCACGCTCGTGCCTCAACACCTGCCCGCCTTCTCTCAGGCCCTGCAGGATGTGGCCAGGGAGTGGCTGGACGCCGCAACCCTGCAGCGTCGCTTGCCCACCGATGGTCCGCTGCCCCCCGGTTGCTTTTCAACGGAAGTGGTGCGGCTGATCACTGCACAGGTTTGGGGTCAGGGCTTTGAGACACCGGTGTTCTGTGAACGCATGACCGTCCTCAGCCAACGGGTCCTCAAGGACAAGCACCTCAAGCTGGTGGTGCGACCGGCGCATGAACCCGCTGCGCCACCCCGGGATGCCATCTGGTTCAACCACCCCGAACCCTTGGCCGACAGCGTCACGCTGGCCTACCGGCTCGAACTCAATGAATGGCAGGGGCGGATGACCGTGCAGATGCAGGTGTTGGCGGCCTGCGCTTAACATCAAGACGTGGACATCCTGACCAACGCCGACCTGCACTGCCACTCCGATGTCTCGGACGGCACGCTCAGCCCCGAAGCGCTGGCCCATCGCGCCCAGCGCAACGGCGTGGAACTTTGGGCGCTGACGGACCACGACGAGATTGGCGGCCAACACCGGGCCATCGCGGCGGCGCGTGCCAACGGCTTGCCATTTCTCACCGGCACAGAGATCTCGGTGAGTTTTGCCGACGTCACCGTGCATATCGTCGGCTTGGGATTTGATCCCGATGATGCTGGTCTCCTGGCGGGGCTGTCGGCCACGCGCGGCGGCCGTGAGTCGCGGGCGCGGGAAATGGCCGAGCAACTGGCCCGCGTGGGCATCAGGGGCGCGTTTGAAGGCGCACTCAAGTATGTGGGCAACCCCGATCTGATCTCGCGCACCCACTTCGCGCGCTTCCTCGTGGAGGCCGGTGTGTGTCAGGACACGCATGAGGTGTTTCGCCACTACCTCACCGAAGGCAAGCCCGGCTACGTCCCACACCGCTGGGCGCGGCTCGGTGATGCCGTTCGCTGGATCACGCAGGCCGGTGGCATGGCCGTGATCGCCCATCCGGCGCGCTACCGCTACACCCCGACGGAGGAGTACGCGCTGTTCTCCGAGTTCAAGGCGCACGGCGGCCAGGGGGTGGAGGTGGTCACCGGCAGCCACACCGCGGCCGAATACGGCAAGTACGCCGACATGGCGCTGGAGTTCGGTCTGTACGCCTCGCGCGGCAGCGACTTCCACTCACCCGAAGAAAGCCGCACCGACCTGGGCAAGCTGCCCAATCTGCCTGGCGCACTCCAACCGATCTGGGAGGCGCTGGCTCCGCGCGTGATCCATCCACACTGAAGAGCCGGTCGACTCGCGCCGCTAGGATGCCGAGATGGCGCAGTATTTCGAGTTGCATCCCCAGAATCCCCAGACGCGGCTGATCGATCAGGCTGCGCGCATCCTGCATCAGGGCGGACTGGCGGCCATTCCCACCGATTCAAGCTATGCCCTGGTGTGCCATCTCGACGACAAGGCTGCGGCCGAACGCCTGCGGCGGCTGCGCGGCGTGGACGATCGTCACCACCTGACCCTGCTGTGCCGCGACCTGAGCGAGCTTGCCAACTACGCCCGGGTGGACAACCGCCAGTTCCGCCTGCTCAAGCTGGCCACGCCCGGCCCCTACACCTTCATCCTGGAAGCCACCAAGGAAGTGCCGCGCCGCGTGAGCCATCCCTCGCGCCGGACCATCGGCCTGCGGGTGCCCGACAACGCCGTCGCCCAGGCCCTGCTGGAGCGCCTGGGTCAACCCCTGCTGGGGACGACACTCATACCACCCGGCGATGGCGAGCCAATGAACGACCCGCACGAGATCCGCGTCCGGTTCGAGCACGGCCTGCAGGCGGTGCTCGATGCGGGCGCGTGCCCGATGGAGCCCACCACGGTGATCGACCTTTCGGGCGATGAGCCCGAACTGGTGCGCCTGGGCCGAGGCGAGCCCGCTGCGCTGGGCCTTCGGTTCAACTGATCAGCGCTGCGGCTTCACGCCGCAGCCGTGACCACGATCTCGATCTTCCACTCTGGTTTGGCCAGATGGGCCTGGACCGTGGCACGCGGGGGCGTGTGGCCGGGCACCACCCAGGCTTCCCACACCGCATTCATGGCTGCGAAATCGGCCAGGTCCTTGATGAAAATCTGGGCGCGCAAGATCTTGCTTTTGTTGCTGCCGGCGCGCGCCAACAGTTTGTCGATGGCCTGCAGAACCTGCTGCGTCTGTCCGGTGATGTCCTGGCTGCCGTCCTCGGCGATCTGCCCCGCCAGGTAGACCGTGCCGTTGTGCACCGCCATCTCCGACATGCGGGGGCCGACATCAAAACGCTGAATCGTCATTCGAAGGACCTTTCTTGAAAAACATGAGGAACCCGCTTACTTCTTCCCAATGGGGGACTCTTGACCCGCCAACAGTTTGCGGATGTTGGACTCATGGCGCCAGATCAGCAGCAGGCTCATGGCGACGATGCACAGCGTGGCCTCGCTCGGGCCCCAGATGAGCGCGTGATAGAAGGGCGCGAAGGCCGCTGACACCAGGGCCGCCAGTGAGGAATAACGAAAGAAAGTCGCGATCAAGAGCCAAGAGGCCATCGTGGCCAGGCCCAGCAGCGGTTCAAAGGCCAGCAAGACGCCGGCGGCCGTGGCCACCCCTTTGCCCCCCACGAAACGGAAAAACACGGGCCACAAGTGGCCGATGAAGGCCGCAAGACCCACCAGGGCCACCATGGCCTCGCCCCAACCCAGCGCGGGCGCCCAGTGCGCTGCCAGGAGCACCGGCACGACCCCCTTGACGGCGTCCAGCAGGAGGGTGAGTGCGGCGGCCTTCTTGTTGCCCGAGCGCAGGACATTGGTCGCGCCCGGATTGCCCGAGCCATAGGTTCGCGGGTCGTCCAGGCCCATCAGGCGGCTGACGACCACCGCAAAAGACAGCGAGCCCATCAGATAGCCACCCAGAAGGGCCAGCACCGGCCCAGCGGACTGCAAGGTTTCCATGGGCGGGAAGTGTAAACAGGGGCGAAGGTGGCATCATGGGAGGATGAACGCAGCTTCCATCACCCGAAGCGGCGCAGTTTGGCCGTCCCGTGCCCACCTCGACCTCCACGAGGAACTCCATGCGCGCCCGGCGATGCCGGTGCGATCGCCCGGGGTGGTGTCCTATTGGGCGCAACAGGGCATGGAGGCTTCGGCAGCCTTGGCAGCCCTGCGATCCCTGTGCGAGCAGATCGGCCACCCCCTCCCACCGGACGGCGCCCGGCATTTCGTGGTCAAGTCCGCAGCGTTCGATCTCAAGTTCGAACGGCATGGCGAGTTCATCAGTTGGCAGATGAGCGCCGACTTGACCATGCCATCGAGCTGGACCGATGCCCTAGGTCTGCGCAGCAGTCTCCAGTCGCGCGCCATCGATGCCCTGCCCGCTGGATTCGTGAGCGGCATTGCGGGTACGCCGATGATCGCCGCGGTCCATGTGGTCGTGTTGCGCGCGGCGGAGCCGCAATGGCTGGATGCCTGTCGCGACCTGCTGCAGGCCACGCTCGCCGATCGCGCCAACATCAACGACATCGAAGACCTCGGTGATGCAGCGGCACTGCTGGCCTCGCGTATTTCCGATGGCCAAGGGGCCGTGATGACGGACCTTCGGCTCGGCAGCGATGGTTTCACCCGCTTCATCTTGGTCGACCAGGGCCTGACCCGAGACCGCTTGGCGCGCGACGTTCAGCGCCTGTGTGAAATCGAGGCCTACCGCATGTTGGCCATGCTGGGCTTCCCGGTGGCGCGGGCCGAAGGCCTGAGTCTCAATCAGATCGAAGCGCAACTCCAGCAGATCGTCGATGACATGGCCAACGCCCGCACGCTGGATGATGCGGCAGCCTTCGATTCGCTGCTGCGCCTGGCCTCCGAGATCGAGCACAGCGCAGCCAGGACACGCTACCGGCTGTCAGCCGCGCGCGCCTACCAGCGCATCGTGCTGCAGCGCCTGTCGGACCTGCGCGAAGAGCGGCTGCTGGGACTGCAGAAGTTGGCCGGTTTCTTCAACCGCCGGTTCGCACCGGCCATGGCCCTGTGTGAGAGCACGGATGCCCGCATCACCGACATCGCCGAGCGCATCAACCGCGCCGTGGACCTCGCACGCGTTCGGGTCGAAGCCCAGCGCGAGGCGAACAATCAGGAACTGTTTCGTTCACTGGCGCACCGTCAGAAGCTGCAATTGCGGCTGCAGCAGACGGTGGAAGGGCTTTCCGTGGTGGCCATCAGCTACTACTGCATCAGCTTGGTGGCCTATTTGGCCAAGGCGATCGATGGTGTGCAACTGCCCGGTGGCATCACCGTGGAGCCTGATGTCGTGACGGCCCTATCGGTCATCCCCGTGGCCGCGCTGGTTTACGCCATGGTGCACCGCGTGAAGCAGCGCCTGGACCGCTGAAAAACTTGCGCGCGCTCAGCGCGGCGGCCCCGGGTGTGCGCATCATCGCCGGGCATGGACCCGACCTTCGCCACCGCCCCAACTGCCGCCCACAGACCGACCCCCAACGCGACGCCGCCCGCCGCATCACCCGCGCTGCGGGGGCAGCGTCAGGCCCAACGATTGCTGGATCACGCTGGGGTGACCATCAACGGAAAGCGCCCCTGGGACCTGCAGGTTCGGCATCCCGACACGCTCATGCGCGTGCTCGCGCAAGGCAGCCTGGGCCTGGGTGACAGCTATGTCGAAGGTTGGTGGGACTGCGATCGGCTCGATGAGTTCTTCGCTCGTATCCTGAGGGCCGGGCTGGATGGGCAAGTGGGCTGGCGCGCTCGCGCGTGGCCCTGGCTGCGGGCGCGATTGCTGAATCGGCAATCGGTCCGCCGTGCCGGTGATGTGGGGCGCGCCCACTACGATCTGGATCCGGCATTGTTCGAAGTCATGCTGGGCCGCACCATGGCCTACAGCTGCGGCTACTGGGCGCAGGCTCGCCACCTGGATGAAGCCCAATCCGACAAGCTGGATCTGGTGTGCCGGAAACTGGGCTTGGCCCACGGCATGAAGCTCCTGGACATCGGCTGCGGCTGGGGCAGCCTGATGCGGCACGCGGCTGAACACTATGGCGCCAAGGTCACGGGATTGACGATTTCACGTGAACAGGCGCAATGGACCCAAAACCGCTTGAAGGGTTTGCCGGCGGTCGTCGAGTGCGTCGACTACCGCCTGTTCAACCCGGATGGTCAGCGGCGGTTCGACCGGATCGCCTCGGTCGGGATGTTCGAGCACGTGGGACCGCGCAATCACGGCGCCTACTTCGAATCCCTGCGGCGCAACCTGGTGCCTGAAGGGCTGGCCCTGGTACACACGATCGGCAAGAACCACACCGGCACACCACCCGATGCCTGGATCGATCGACACATCTTCCCGAACGGCATCCTGCCCTCGGCCGGAGAGTTGGCCGCTTCGGCCGAGCGCCACTTCGTGATCGAGGACTGGCACAACTTCGGTGCCGACTACGACCGCACGCTCATGGCCTGGCACGGGCGCTTCGAGCAGGCTTGGCCGGAACTCTCCGGCCGCCACGATGAGCGCTTTCGCCGCCTGTGGCGCTACTACCTGCTCAGTTGCGCAGGCACCTTCCGCGCCCGCAGCAACCAACTCTGGCAATTGGTGCTCTCACCGCAAGGCGTGCGGGGTGGGTACCGGCGGGTGAGCTGAGCGAGCGCCGCCCGGCGTCGCTCATGTGGCCGTTCAGTGTGGCCGTCATGTGGCCGGATCGCGCATGTCCAGCCGAACCGCGTCGATGGCCTCCAGCACTTCAGGCGACAGGGTGATGGGCCAGGCATCCAGGCATTGGTCCAGCTGCTCGAGGGTGCGCACCCCGATGATGGTGGCGGTGACGCGCCAGTTTCGATAGCAGAAGGCCAGCGCCATCTGGGCCGGCGTCATGCCATGGGCGCGCGCCAGTTCGTTGTAGCGGCGGGCTGCAGCCAGGGTTTGCGGGCGCGACCAGCGCTGCTTGCGCATCGATTCATAGCGCGAGAGGCGCCCAGCATCCGGGTGATCGGAGGGAATGATCCCGTGGTCGTCGTACTTCCCGGTCAACACACCGAAGCCCAAGGGTGAGTAGGCCAACAGCGACACCTGCTGATGGTGCATCACTTCATCCAGACCGTTGTCGACCACGCGATTGACCAGGCCATAGGGGTTCTGAACCGTTTGGATGCGGGGCAAGCCGTGGGTCTCGGCCACCCGGTTGAATTCAGCCAGTCCCCAGGGAGTCTCGTTGGACAGACCCACATGGCGGATCTTGCCGGCCTTGACCAAGTCTTGCAGTGCGCGGAGTTGCGCTTCGATGGAGGTTTGCGGCTTGCTCTTGGCCGGATCGAAATAGAGCTGTCCGAACACGGGTGCGTTTCGATTGGGCCAGTGGATCTGGTAGAGGTCGATCACGTCGGTCTTCAGGCGACGCAGACTGTCATCGCACGCGGACTTGAAGTCTTCTGGCTTCAGGTCCGCCGCACCATTGCGGATCCAATCCATGTTGCGGGAGGGGCCGGCGATCTTGGTGGCGATCACCAGCTTCTGGCGCAGACCGGGCCGAGACGCCAACCAATTGCCGATAAAGGTCTCCGTCTTGCCAAAGCTCTCGCGGGTGGGCGGAACCGCATACATCTCGGCGGTATCCAGGAAGTTGATGCCACGCTCGACTGCACGGTCCATGATGAGATGCGCGGTGGGTTCGTCCACCTGCTGGCCAAAGGTCATGGTGCCCAGGCAGATGGGTGTGACGCGCAAATCGCTTCGGCCAAGTGAGACAAGTTCCATGGTGCGGATTCGAAAGGTTCGTGTTGATGAGGGTCGCCTCAAACCGGGGCCCGGCGGTATGTTGTCAGCATTGGAGCACGCACTCAGGTCCTTGCTCGACGCGCCCGCTCTTCTTCCTGCAGGCGCAGCACGCGTCGCTGTACCTTGCCGGTGGTGGTCATGGGCAAGGAGTCGATGAACTCGATCTCCTTGGGGTATTCATAAGGCGCCAGCTTGCCGCGCACATGCTGCTGCAACTGTTGCACCAGCTCATCTCCGGCGGCGAAGCCCGAGGCCAGCACGATGTAGGCCTTCACGACCGCCCCGCGCTCGGGATCGGGCTTGGGAACCACGGCAGCATTGGCCACCGCTGGATGCTTGACCAGACAGTTCTCGATCTCACTGGGGCCGATGCGGTAGCCCGCCGCCTTGAACATGTCATCGCTGCGCCCTTGGTACCAAAGGTAGCCGTCTTCATCCATGATGGCCATGTCACCGGTGCGACACCAACTGCTGTTTGGGTCACCGGTGTATTTCTCCCGCGTGGCCTGATCGCGTTTCCAGTAGCCCAGGAAGAAGACCGGGTCGGGCTGGCCATGAATGTCCAGACGGTGCACCGCGACGTCGCCAGGCGTGCCGCGCGGACACTCCCGACCGTTTTCATCGATCACGGCCACGCGATGCCCCGGATAGCCACGGCCCATGCTGCCGGCACGGGCCGGCCAGCCCGGCTGGGGGCGCCCGTGCTCGTCCAGGCTGAAGGTGCAGTTGCCGACGATGTAGTTGATCTCGGTCTGACCGAACATCTCGTTGACCGTGACGCCCAGCGCATCGCGGCACCAGTTGAAGACGGCATCCCCCACGGCCTCACCGGCACTCATGATGGCCCGCAGTTCGAGCCGATATCGCTGCTGCGGCTGCGGACAGGCTTTCATCATGGCCTTGAGGGCGGTGGGGAAGAGGAAGCTGTGCGTGATGCGGTGCCGCTGCAGGATTTCAAACGCGCGCTCGGCCGAGAAGCGGCCCTGGTATCCCACGATCGTCTTGCCAAAGTAGAGCGTGGGCAGCAGGGCATCCATAAGGCCGCCTGTCCATGCCCAGTCGGCCGGAGACCAGAAGGTGGGCTCCAGACTCTCGGCGTGTCCTCCGTTCGATCCTTCGCGTGGACGCACCGCGGGAAACCAGTTCTGGCTGCACACAAAGCCGGTGAGGTTGCCGATCAAGGCGCGGTGCGGGATCAGTGCACCCTTGGGTGGCCCCGTGGTTCCGCTGGTGTAGATAAGGACGGCCGCTTCATCGGCCTTGGTCTTGACGGCGGTGTAGCGTTCTGATTGCGGTGCCAGGGTCGCGTCCCAATCCACGACCCTGTCCAATCGCCTGCCCTGGGCCTGTCCCACGGCCACGACGACGGCCAGCGTCGGGCATTGCCCGCGGACCTGCAGGATGGCGTCGACCGAGGTCTCGTCGGCAATCGCAGCCACCGCCTCCGAGTCCTGCAGGCGGTACTCCAGGGCGTCGGGGCCGAACAGCATGGACAGGGGCATGGCCACGGCGCCCATTTGGTACAGCGCGATGTGCGCGACGGCCGTTTCAATCCGCTGCGGCATGACAACCGCCACGCGATCACCGCGCCGGACCCCCAAGGCCTTGAGGGCATGGCTGAGTTGGTTGGCGCGCGCCTGAAGCGTGGCGTAGGTGCACGAGACCACCGGGCCCTGATCGAACAGGGCCTCGGTTTCCTGGATGACCGCCACCGCCTGCGGGGATTGCCTTGCCCAGCGACGGCTGCAGACCTCAGCAATGTTGAACCATTCGGGCACCTGCCACCGAAACTGACCATGGAGGATCGGATAGCGGTCGTTCATGATGGCAAACCCTTTGAGTCGGCCAGCCGTTCCAGGCTGTTGCCGGTGACCCGGCAAATGCGCCAATCGGGCATCACCGTGGCACCGAGCTGTTCATAGAAACCGATGGCACTGGTGTTCCAGTCCAGCACACTCCACTCGAAACGGCCGCAGCCGCGCTCTCGCGCCAGCGCGGCCAGCCGCACCAGCAGCGAACGCCCGATGCCGCGGCGCCGGTGGGCCGGCTGCACATAGAGGTCCTCAAGGTACAGGCCCGGCTTACCCAGGAAGGTACTGAAATTGTGGAAGAACAGCGCGAAGGCGACGACCGAGCCGCTCAGTTCCACCACCCAGCATTCGGCGGCAGGCCGCGGACCAAAAAGGTGCTCGGCCATGCGCTCGGGTGTGACCTCCAGCAGGTGCGTGAGCTGCTCGAACTCAGCCAGCTCGCGGATCAAGCCGACGATGGCTCTGGTGTCTTGGGAAGCGGCGGGGCGTATGTTCATGGATGGGAGGCAGAAGTCTATGCCCTGGCCGAACCCCAGGGCCTTGAAGACCCCCAAGCCTCAGGTGGACAAGGCGGGCAAGGCCCGGCCACCGCGGAGTGCCGCCCAGTGCACCGATGCCTGCGGCAGCAGCCACTCCATCCCGTAGTGGCAGCGCTCGAGTCGCGCCTTCGCCCATGCACCCGACCACGGCGAGGATTCGGCATCACCCTGGTCGCGTACTTGGCCCAGCGCGCGCGCGCTGGCGGCGAACGCCCAGGCCATGGTCAAGTGCGCCATGGCCGCCAAGGCATCGTCACTGACGCCGAGCACCGCTTCACGCCCTTCCTGGGCGCGGGCTTGCAGGTCCTTGAGCCCCTGTCGGGCCGCCTGCACCTGGGCCGCCAGTGCCTGCGCAAAGCCGCGCCCGTGGGCCATCGATTCGAGTGCGGCCACCTCCGATTCGCATTCACACAGAAAGAGGTGGAGGGCTCGACCATCGTCAGCGAGCACCTTGCGCTGAACCAGGTCGATGGCCTGAATCTCATTGGTTCCCTCATAGATCATCGCAATACGAGCGTCACGAACGGTTTGTTCGATTCCGTATTCACCCACATACCCATACCCGCCGAAGACCTGCAGGGCGCGGCTGGCGCCTGCGAAGCCCTCCGCCGTGCAATGGGCCTTCACGATCGGGGTGAGCCACGCCGCCAGCGCCGCCTGGTCCGCACGGCGCTGGGCGTCGGTATGGTGGGCCGCCTCATCGAGCGCCAGTGCCGCGCGGTAGGCCACGCAACGCAGGGCTTCGGTGGTGGCTTGCAGGCGCAAGAGGGTGTGGCGCATGGCCGGATGTCGTCCAATCGGACCGCCACCCTGGGTGCGGTCCTGCGCATACCGCAGTGCATTCTGGGTGGCCATCTCCAGATGGCCGATCCCCTGCAGACCCACGTGCAGGCGGGCGCTGTTCATCATCAGGAACATGGCGGCCAGGCCACGATGGCGCTCGCCCACCAGCCAGCCGGTCGCCGCTTCGTAGCGCATGGCACAGGTGGCGCTGCCGTGGATGCCCATCTTGTGCTCGATGCCCTCGCAGACCATCGTGTTGCGCGAACCATCGGGCAGCACCTTGGGTACCAGGAACAGGCTGATCCCGCGGGTCCCCTCCGGCGCATCCGGCGTGCGCGCCAGCACCAGGTGCACGATGTTGGGGGTGAGGTCGTGCTCGCCGCCGCTGATGAAGATCTTGTTGCCACTGACCTGCCAGGTGCCATCGGGCTGCGGTACGGCTTTGGCGCGCAGCAGGCCCAAGTCGCTGCCCGCGCCCGGTTCGGTCAGGGCCATCGCGGCCAGCGTTGCCCCGGTGGCGATCGCTTCGAGGTAGCGGGCCTTCAAAGTCTCGCTACCGTGCGCCTTGATCGTTTCGTAGGCACCATGCAGCAGGTCGGGGTACATGTTCCAGGCATGGTTGCAGGCATCCAGCATTTCCCGCAGGGCGGCATCCAGGAGCAGGGGCAGGCCCTGACCGCCCCATTCGGGCGAACAGGGCAAGGCCGGCCATCCCCCCTCGACAAAGGCGGCATAAGCCGGGGCGAAACCGGACGGCGTCTGCACCGATCCGTCGGCATGGCGCGTACAGCCCTGAGCATCACCGGGTGCATTCAAGGGCAGCAAGACCTCCCGCGCAAAGCGCGAGGCCTCCTGCAACACCGCTTCGGCGGTGTCGATGTCCACATCTGCAAAGGCTTCACAGGCTGCCCAGGATGGAGGGGCGCCCAAGACCCGCTCGATGACGAAGCGCATCTCCTGCAGGGGAGCCTGGTAGTCGTATGCCATGTTCGAAGTGCGGAAAATGAATGAGAAAGGGCCCCAGGCCGCGGCCATGGGGCCCCTGACAAGGCCTGGACAAGCCGTTCAGCGGGGTTCGAGCTTCCAGTCGCCGTTGACCACCTTCATCACCACACCGGTGTCCGGGCGGTAGCCCCAGTGATCGTCGGGCTTGAAGTCCAGCACCCCGTGGGTGACGGCCAGGGCGGGCGTGTTCTCCAATGCCTCCTTGAGCGCCGCACGGAACTCGGGCGTGCCGGGGCGGGCCTTCTTCAGCGCCACGGGCACGATCCGCTCCAGCATCAAGTACACGTCGTAGGAGTGCGCTGCAAACTGGTTGCGGGTACCGGCGCCGTGGACCTTTTCGTACTCGGCGATGAACTTCAGGCCCAGGGACTTGCTCGGGTGGTTGTCGGGCAACTGCTCGGCCACCACCACTGGACCGGCGGTCACGAAGGTGCCCTCCACCGCCTTGCCGCCCACGCGCATGAGGTCGCGCGTGGCCGCAGCGTGCGTCTGGTAGAACTTGCCCTTGTAGCCGCGTTCGATGATGCCCAGCTGCGGCATGGCAGCGCCTGAACCGGAGGCCACCACCACCACCGCGTCCGGGTTGGCCGAGGCGATCTTCAGGGCCTGTGCGGTGACGCTGGTATCGGCGCGCGCAAAGCGCTCGGTGACGACCAAGCGGATGCCAGCCTTCTCCAGCAGCGGGGTGAGTGCCTGCAGCCACTGCTCACCGTAGGCATCGGTGTAACCGATGAAGCCCACGCTCTTGACGCCGTTCTTCACCATGTGACTGACCATCGCATTGGCCATCACGCCATTGCTCTGCGGCATACGGAAGCTCCAGGCGTCCTGGCCCGGGGGCAGGCCGATCGGTGAAAGCGCCAGCTGGGGTGTCTTGCTCTCCAGAGCCACTGCCGCCACGGCGATACCCACGGGTGTGGCGCCCGACCCCACCAACAGGTCTACCTTGTTCTCGGTGACGAAACGGCGCGCATTCTGCGTGCCCTTCGTGGGATCGGTGGCATCGTCCAGGATGATCACGTTGATCTTCTCGCCGGCAACGGTCGCAGGCCAAAGCTTCACGCCGTTGCTCATGGGAATGCCCAGGCCCGATGCCGGGCCGGTCATGGGCACGCTGACACCGATGGTGATGTCGGCCCAGGCCGTGCTGATCAGGCCTGCACCGAGCAGTGCAGAGGCCAAGACGGCCCGCGCTGCAAGCCGGACCTGTTGAATCGTCTTCATCGTCTGTCTCCTGTGGGTTCGTTGAAAAAAATCTGGCCGCTCTTCCATTCACTCAATCGGCGGCTTCCGTGTTTTCGATGAGCAGCGCAATGCCCTGCCCTCCTCCGATGCAGGCAGAGGCCACGCCCCAACGCGCGCCGATTGCCTTCAATTGCCTCGAGACTGTGATCGTGAGCCGGACACCGGTGGCCGCCAAGGGATGCCCCAGTGCAATTGCGCCGCCGTGCACATTCAGGCGGTCGTGCGGGAGCTTGAGCTCGCGGGCCACAGCCAGCGTCTGCGCGCCCTGGGCCTCGTTGATTTCAAAACGCGCGACGTCGGACAGCGCCAGGCCAGCGCCTTGCAGCAAGCGGCGAATCGCCGGTGCCGGACCGATACCCATGATCTCCGGCGGCACGCCCACCACCGCGGCAGCGGCGACTCGCGCCAGCGGATGGCGCCCCGTGCGCAGCCGCCAGGCTTGGGCTGCATCCGCGCGCGCCACCACGGCAGCAGCGGCCGCGTCGGTCAGGGCCGAACTGTTGCCGCCGGTCTGCACACCGTCGGGGAATACGGTGCGCAGGCCTGCCAGCACCTCGACGGGTGTGGCGCGGGGATGCGTGTCGCGATCGGCCACCTTGTGCTTGCCACTGAGCTTCAGGCGCCGGCTCTTGTAGCCGGGGAGCTCGAACACCTCGTCCTGCACGGGAGCGATTTCGCCTGAGAGCCAACCGCTGTCCTGTGCGGCCACTGCACGCGCAAAGGACTCAGCAGCGAAAGCATCGACATCGGCGCGGCTGATGCCGTACTGTCGAGCCAGATTCTCTGCCGTCATGATCATGGAGACGGCCGCGGGATCGTTCAGGGCTTCCCACATGTAGTCCTTGAAGGCCACCGGCACGCCCAGGCGAAAGCCTCCACGGTGGTCGAAGGCAGCGATCGGATTGCGGGTCATCGATTCGGTACCCACGAGCAGGGCCATGCCGGCGGCCCCCGTGGCGATTTGTTCACCGGCCTGGCGGAACAGCTCAAAACCCGTGCCGCAGATGCGCTGCACCATCAGCGCAGGCACCGTCACGGGCACACCGGCGTACAGCCCGATGTGGCGCGGCACATAGAACTGGTCGAACCCACCGGGGGCCATGTTGCCGGCCAGTACCGAATCGATCTCGGTGGCCGCCATGTCGCAGCGCTGGAGCACGGCACGGGCGGCCCGGATGCCCAGGTCGATGGGATTGGCGTCGGCCAATGCACCCATGTAATCGACCATGGGGGTGCGGACCCCATCGAGGATAAAAACGTCTTCGAAGCGTTGGAAGAGGCCGGCGCTCATGGTTCAGATCCCGTCAGTCATTGGGCCTCAGCGCAGGGTGACCACACCCGGGGCGCCGTCGTAAAGGGCCAGCACTTGGGCCGCGCGGCGGGTGAGCACGGCGCGCTGGTTGATGTAACCCTTGTCGGTGATTTCGCCGCCCTCGGCACTGGGCGGATCGGCCAGCACCAAAGCCCGCACCGGTACCTGGGATGACCCTCCGCCACCGCTCTTGAGCGACTGCAGCGCCACCTTGATGCGCGACTGCAACTCCTCGGGCGCCAATGCCGCGCCGTGGGCGCGGGGAAAGATGAGCGCGCCCACTTCGTCTCGGTCATGGCCGGTGATCACCGCGTCCTGCGCCAGCGGCGCCAAGGCGGACACCAACTTCACGCGCAGCGTGCCGACCGACACCCAAGTACCGGTGGTGAGCTTGAAGTCTTCAGCCACCCGGCCGTTGAAGATGATGCCCTTCTCCGGATGCGCCTCATCGACCAGCAGCCCCGCGTCACCGATGCAGTAATAGCCTTCCTCATCGAAGGCCTTGGCCGTCAGTTCCGGCGCATCGCGGTAGCCGGGAAAGATGTTCACCCCCCGCACACGCATTTCCAATTTGCCGGCATTCGGCACGAACTTCACCTCCACGCCGGGCAGCGGAATCCCGATATTGCCCGCACGCTCGAGCCGAAAGTGCGCCAGGGTCACAGCGGGTGCCGTTTCGGTGGAGCCCCAGGAAGTGGTGAGCCAGAGATCTTGCCCGCGCACCCGGCGCGAGAGCGCCTGCAGGCGGTCCCAGGTGGCCTGCGGCAGTGCGGCTCCCGCATAGAACACCATGCGCAGGCGACTGAAGAACGCTCGTGCAGCCTCCTCATCGGCCTCCAACAAGGGGATGATGAGATCCAGACCGCGGGGAACGTTGAAGTACAGCGTGGGTTTCCACTTCACCAGATTGGCCAGCGACTTTTCCACCAGACCCGGTGCGGGGCGACCCTCGTCGATGACCAGGGTTCCACCGTTGCGCATCACGATGTTGAGGTTGTGGTTGCCGCCAAAGGTGTGGCTCCAGGGCAACCAGTCGACCACCACGGGCTTTTCGTGCTGCAGGAAGCGCCAAGCGTAGGCCAGCATCTCCTGGTTGGCGCACAGCATGCGGTGGGTGTTGATCACGACCTTGGGCGTTCCGGTGGAGCCCGAGGTCAGCAGGTACTTGGCCACCGTGTCCGGCGTGATGCGCGCAAAGGCCTCCATCACCGCAGGGGTCTCCGGGCGCTGCTGCAGTTGGGAAAGGGCCCGAGCACCCTCGACCGAATCGGCACCGTGGCTGAACACCACGGGCATGCGCATCCCAGCAGCGCGCGCGGCTGCCAGGGCTGGGCCGTACACCGCGGTGTTGTCGCCGTAGACCAGGGCCGGGCGCAGGGCCTGCAGGATGCCGACGATCTTCCCGTGGTCTTGGGTCAGGCGGCTGTAGGCGCTGGAGACAGTACACACCGGCCGCCCCACATGCTGACAGGCCAGGACCAGCAGCAGATGGTCCAGGGAGTTGTCCGACAAGACGACCACCGGGTCGCCGCTGGGCAGATTCAGGTCCAGCAGACCCTGGGCCAAGCGGCCCACTGCGGCGCGGGTTTGCCCCCAGGTGAGTTCACGCCACCCGGCACCGTTCCCGCCGTTCGCAACCTCCCGCTCGGCAAACGCCACCGCATCGGGCGTGCGCTGCGCCCAATCTTCCAGCCACTGGCCCACACAGCGGACCGCCGGCGGCAGGGCATGGGGCGAACGAAGCACGAAGGACCCGTCAGGCCGGTCTTCCCGGATCGTGGCCGGCGGCGCCAGCCACAAGGGGTCATCGAAGGCTCGTTCCACGCTCCATCTCCTCCTGGTGACCACCGGGGTCACTTTCCATACAGTGGTGTATGTTATGGCTTGAATGATATGAAGCCCTGCCGCCCAAGTTCATTGGGGTAAATGCTGATATCCGTACAGTAATGTATGGAAAGATGATGCGCGCCGACTCCCATGACGAAAGCTCGCAAATCTCCAAGCCGGGTCTCCGCCGCCGCCCCGCAGGCCGCGGGCGGCACCGCCAGCGCTGCGCGCAGCACCTGCACGCCCGAAACCTGGACCGATGCGGCCACCGAGGTGCTGCTGAACCAAGGGATTGATCATGTGCGGGTGGATCTGCTGGCGCAGGAGTTGGGCATGACCCGCGGCAGCTTCTATTGGCACTTCAAGGGCCGAGACGAACTGCTGCGCAGCGTGCTGCAGGCCTGGCGGGTACGTGCCACCGAAGCGCTGTCTGCTCGGCTGGAGTTGGCCCATACCGATCCACAGGAGCAACTTCGTGACCTGATCAGCCTGCCCTGGCGGGGCCGGTCGGCCCGGCGTGCGGCCCGGATCGAATTGGCCATCCGGGCTTGGGCCCGGCGCGATGAAATGGCTGCGCAAGCGGTGCGGGAAGCCGATGAAAGCCGCATCGGCTACATCGCACAGGTGTTCTCTGCCCTGGGTTTCCCCATCATGGATGCCCGGCGTCGCGCTTATGTGCTGTACAGCGCCATGCTGGGTGATGCCCTGATGGGCGAGATGCCCGAATACGCGAGCCGTGCACAACGCCAGGAACGGATGGGGCTGATCGAGCGGCTATTGACAAGTGCTTGACTGCCCCGCCCTGGGCGGCTCACCTCCAAGTGAGCGCGAACATCAGGGATAGGATCGCGACATGAGCAAGCCCGGCCCCTACAGCCCCCGGCGAGACAGCCGGAGCATCCACCTGGCCCTTCGCGGCGTTGCCTACCACCTGCGCCTGTGGGGCGATCCGGCCACCTGCACCATCGATCGTCCACCCTTGGTACTGGTGCATGGCTGGATGGATGTGGCCGCCTCCTGGCAGTTCCTGGTGGACGCCCTGGCGCACGACCGCTTTGTGGTGGCACCGGACTGGCGGGGCTTCGGCCACAGCCGCGTTCTGTCGGGCACCGACTGCTACTGGTTTCCCGACTACCTGGCCGATCTCGAAGCCCTGTTGAACGCCCCCGAGTTGCCTTGGCCGAAGCTGCCACACATCGACCTGCTGGGCCACAGCATGGGCGGCAATGTGGTGATGATGTATGCCGGGATTCGGCCGGCGCGCATCCGGCGCCTCATCAATCTGGAAGGCTTTGGACTGCCTGAACGCCCGCCGGAACATGCACCCGTGCAGTACGCCAAGTGGCTGGACGAACTGGCCGAGCCACAGACCCTGCGCGACTACGGCAGCGTGGACGAGGTGGCGCAGCGGCTCATGAAGAACAACCCGCGCCTGAGCGCCGACAAGGCGGCGTGGCTGGCGCCACACTGGTCGCAGCAGGACGAGAAGGGGCGCTGGCAGATCCTGGGTGATCCCGCCCACAAACGGGTGAACCCGGTGATGTACCGCGTTGCCGAAGTGCTGGCCACCTGGAAGCGCATCGCGGCCCCCGTGCTGTCCGTGGTGGGGCGTGAAACCGACCTGGCCCAGTGGTGGGGTACGCGCTACACGCTGGAGCAGTTCGACCAGCGCCTGGAAGCGGTGCCGAATGTGCATCGCCAATGGGTGGACGGCGCCGGACACATGCTGCACCACGACCAGCCACAGCGCTTGGCCGCCGTCATCGAATCGTTCCTGGATTGAGCGGCGCTGCCGTTGGGCGCGCCGTCGGGGGTTGGGAGACGGCCCAGCCCCGGACGGAAAAGCTAGGCCTCGAAGTTCAGCCGGCAGTTGCCCGGCCAGACACTCTTGGGCTGTTCCCGAGAGGCATCCAGACAACCGCCTTCGGCATAGATGCCTTGCGGGTCGCGCATTCGCATCATCCGCTCCAACACGCGCTCGCGTTCAGCGGCATCGGAACAGGTGCGTGCCACACAGGCGTCCACCTTCTCCTCGTCCATCTGCCACTCCCGTTGATCGTCCTGGTAGGCGCCATCCCGCCAGTGGAAGATTTCGATGCACTTGTCTTCCAGCGTGTAGGGCCGCTCCTGTTTCCAGAAGTTGCTGAACAGGCCGCCCCCCATGTAAATCACCCAGGAGCCTTCGTAGCCCAAGGCATCGGACGAGCGGGCATCCGGATTGCGGAACCAGAGCCGGTCACCGGGTACGAAGTAGCGCGCGGGCACAGGCGCATCGTGCGAGCCGAACTCGTCGAGAAACACATCATGAAACTCGCGCGAGCGGATGGCGCGCCGGCGGCAGCGCGCCTCGAGTCGCTCCAAGAGCGGAGGGTTGAAGCCCTCCAATTCCTCGGACAAACCCAGCAAGATCACATACTCGCTGGCGCGGTAGCAGGAGAAATCGTAGAGCTGTCCGGTGACCGATGGCTGCGTGGCCGCGCGCAGGGCATCGCTGAGTCGCTCGCCAGGGCGCAGCAGAAAGCCGGCATCGTCGTCATAGGTCCAGTAACGGTCGGGCCGCTCGGCCGCCAGTGTCTTGAAGGCCACTGCCGTGCGCGCCGCCGCACGGCAGATGCGCCGCTGCACGCGGACATGCGACGCAAAGGCCGGGACATCCTCAAATTCACAAGGCACCGGGTTGCCCAGCAGCGCCACCGCCACTTCGCGCTCCAGCGCACGGTCCAGGTCCTGCGACACCGGATCCAGCCGTTCGCGCAAGGCCAGCGTGCTGTGGGCGGGCATGAGCGCCTCGCGCGCCTCGTCCGTCAGCACATGGCAGCTCGACGCCAGCGGGCCGGGCAACTCGTGCCACAGGTGATGCGACAAGCCCAGATGACCCTCGAGGTAGTCCCTCATGGCCCGGGACGAAGCGGCGCTGGACTGCGTCAAGCGCACCCCACCGGCCAATCCTGTTCCTGCCACCAGGCATCCCATGTCCATCCCGATCCCCTGCGACCGCGCCATACCGACAGCCCGACGGAAATGGGCACACCCCATGACGCCACCAGACTGCATGAATCCCGCTGATCCTAGAGTGCCCTGCTGCGCTCTTGCCCCGGGAAAAACCCACGCCACGGCCGCATCCACCCCTGTTTCACGGGCGGCCGCGACGACTTGTCAGCCGGCAGCCATGCGAAAATTCGGGGTTTACCCAAACCAGCCATTTCATGGACATCGAACAGATCAACGCCATCGGCACCGCCCTGGTTGACCTCTCGGAGCGCACCGAACAGCTTCGGGGGTATCTTTGACTACGACCGCAAAGCCCTGCGGTTGAACGAGGTGAACGCGGCCCTGGAAAACCCGGCCGTGTGGAATGAACCCAAGCGCGCCCAGGAACTCGGACGCGAAAAGAAGTCGCTGGAGACGGTGGTGGAGACCATCAACCACCTGGCGCAGAACCTCAAGGACAACCTCGAGCTCTACGAGATGAGCAAAGAGGAAGGTGACCTCGAGGGCTTGCAGGCCATCTCAGACGAAACGGAAAAATTGCGCGAGGTGGTGGAGCAGCTTGAGTTCCGCCGCATGTTCGCCAACACGGCCGACCCCCTGAACTGCTTCATCGACATCCAGGCCGGCGCTGGTGGGACGGAAGCCTGCGACTGGGCCAGCATGCTGCTGCGCCAGTACCTGAAGTACTGCGAACGCAAGGGATTCAAGGCCGAGGTGATGGAAGAGACCGAGGGCGATGTCGCAGGCATCCGCAGCGCCACCATCAAGGTGGAAGGCGACTATGCCTACGGTCACTTGCGGACCGAGACCGGCGTGCACCGACTGGTGCGCAAAAGCCCCTTCGACAGCGCCGGTGGGCGGCACACTTCATTCGCCTCGCTCTTCGTCTACCCGGAGGTCGATGACTCAATTGAGATCGACATCAACCCGGCGGACGTGCGCACCGACACCTTCCGCGCCAGCGGTGCCGGCGGCCAGCACATCAACAAGACCGATTCGGCCGTCCGCCTGACGCACATTC
>JBMSQF010000032.1:0-27548 GCA_049423145.1 Burkholderiaceae bacterium | reverse complement strand
TTCAAGGCCAAGGCCACCAAGGCCCGACAGGCGCAGAGCCGCGTGAAGGCGCTGGCACGCATGGAGCGACTGGCGCCGATCCTGACCGCATCGGACTTCGCCTTTGACTTCCGCGAGCCCGAGTCCGTGCCCAACCCGATGGTGAGCCTGCGCGATCTGAACTGCGGCTATGGCACCCGTGTCGTGGTCCAGGGCATCAGCCGCAGCGTGATGGCCGGTCAGCGCATCGGCATCCTGGGGGCCAACGGCCAAGGCAAGTCCACCTTCATCAAGACCTTGGTGGGCCAGATCGCCCCCCTGAGGGGGCAGCAAGTCGAAGGCAAGGGTCTCCGGGTGGGCTACTTCGCCCAACAGGAGATGGACCTTCTGCACGACGAGGACACGCCCCTGGCCTGCATGATCCGCTGGGCGCGTCTGCGGGGGCCCGATGCCAAAGAGCAGGACCTTCGGGACTTTCTCGGGCAGTTTCGATTCTCTGGGGAACAGGTCCTGCAAGCGGTGGGCACCTTATCCGGCGGCGAACGCGCACGGTTGGTGCTGGCCATGGTCGTTTGGCAACGGCCGAATCTGTTGGTCTTGGATGAGCCCACCAACCACCTCGACCTCCAGACGCGCCAAGCGCTGTCGATGGCCCTCAACAGCTTTGAAGGATCGGTATTGCTCGTCAGCCACGACCGCGCCTTGTTGAGGGAGGTCTGCGATGAGTTCTGGCTGGTGGCCAGGTCCCAGTTGCAGCCCTTCGATGGCGATCTGGACGACTACCAGCGTTGGCTGGCCGAAGAGCACAAATCCCGAGCGGCTCAACGAGCGGCAACCTCTGACGGCGGGCGCCACTCGGGCGGTCATGATTCACCCAAGCGTGTGGCCGAATCCGCTGCCGCAACGACTGCCAACCGCCGCGAAGATCGAAAGGCTGCCGCGGCCGCGCGTCAAGCGCTGGCGCAGCGCACGCGCCCGCTGAAGGACGAACTGGAACGTCTCGAAGTGCGGCTCGGTGCCATTGAAACCGAGCGAGCGGCCATTGAAGCCCGCATGGTTGAAGGCAGTGTGTCAGCCAGCCTGAGCGGCGCTGAAATCGCCGATGCTGGGCGCGCGTTGCGGGCATTGGGTGACGAAACGCTGAATCTCGAGACGCGGTGGCTTGAGCTCAGCGAGCGCCTGCAGGCGATCGAGCAAGCGCATCTCGCTTGACCCTTTCGGTCATGAGCCAAACGCGGGCCTGAGCGGGTGTCATCGCGCGGGCCACCGGCCAGCCATGGTCTGGCTCTCCCACGATCCAACCCTGGGTACAACGGGTGGCCACGAGCACATCCTCGCGGCTGAGCCGCCCTTGCGCCAGCGCTTCCCTCAGGGCCTCGTCGATCGAATGGTGGATTGACCCATTGCCGGTGCTGCTGACCACCACGCCACGGACGGTCGCCGCTGCGGATGGCCCTTCCCACAAGGCCCTCAGCAGGTCACCGGTGGCGCCCGCATGGCTGTGCACGATCTCCACCCGCGGCCATCGACTGCAGTCCTCGGGCATCGTCACCAGCCCTTGCGCGTCCATCCCCGGCGCCACGCCTTGCCCATCGTCCGAGTCGGGCAACCACATCCACCGGTCGTCGCTCCAATGGGCCCTGGGCGCCCCATCGCCGGCGCTGAATGCATGGATGGCAAAGGGATGCACTTTGCGCACCCATGCCGCTGGCCAAGCCTGACCACCGAATGCCATGAGCAGACCGCTGGCAGCTGGGTCGGCCGCCAGGTGCACGGCCTGTTGCAGGTTCCGCGGACCGTCTGCGTGCACGGAGGTGGCCGGACGCATCGCCGCCGTCAGCACGACGGGTGTCGCGCCGCGCAACACCCGGCTCAAGAACAGCGCCGTTTCCTCCAGCGTGTCGGTCCCATGGGTCACCACCTGTCCTTGCACGCTGGGATCATCCAGGCCCGCCTGGAGCTCCCGAGCCAATCGCTGCCAGACCGCATGGTTCATGTCGCGGCTGTCCATGCGGGCCACCTCGACGGCCTGCACCTGCGCCACCGTTGCGGCCAATTGGGGCAACAAAGGGCTGAGCAAGGCCCCCACCCCCAACTGCCCAGCCCGATAGGCGTTCTCCGCCGCTCCAGGCTCAGCGGTTCCCGCAATGGTTCCACCCGTACCCAACACCCTGATCACCTTGCCCATGAACCACCTTCTGGATAAAAACACAGGAACTGTATAGAATGCCAGTGCAGCCCCTGGAGGCTTGCCCCCGCCCCTCCTGTCATCGACCATCCATTGCACCATGCTCGAACGACCCAAGCTCACCGAACGCCAGCAACAGATCCTGGATCTGGTTCAAACGGCCATTGAACGCACCGGTGCGCCCCCGACGCGGGCCGAGATCGCGGCTGCCCTGGGCTTCAAATCCCCCAACGCGGCCGAAGAGCACCTGCAGGCCTTGGCCCGCAAGGGTGTGATCGAACTGGTGGGCGGTACCTCACGCGGCATCCGGCTGCGGGGCGATGCCCTGCGCTCCTTGCAGGAGTCACGTGGGCGCCAGTTCTCTCTTCCCCTTCCCAGCCTGGCCCAACTGGCCTTGCCCCTGGTGGGTCGTGTCGCAGCGGGCAGCCCTATCCTGGCGCAGGAACACATCGACCAAACCTACACGGTGGAAGCCAGCCTCTTCCCTCGAAAGCCGGACTACCTGCTGCGCGTCAGGGGCATGAGCATGCGCGATGCGGGCATCCTCGACGGCGACCTGCTCGCCGTGCAACGGGCCACCGAGGCGAAGAACGGACAAATCGTCGTGGCGCGCCTGGGCGATGAGGTCACGGTCAAGCGCCTGCGGCGCACCAAAACCGCCATCGAACTCCTGCCTGAAAATCCGGACTTCGATGTGATCTCGGTGCCCATCGGCGGTGATGGCGAGGTGGCCTTCGCGCTGGAGGGCATTGCCGTGGGGCTGCTGCGCAACAACATGCTGATGTAGGCAGTTGTCGGTGAGGGGGCAAAATACCCGCTCCCCGCCGCGACCGCCATGAACATCATCATCCTCGACGACTACCAGGACGCTGTCCGCAAGCTCAACTGCGCGTCCAAACTGGAGCACCTGCATGCCAAGGTGTTCACCAACAGCGTCAAGGGCATCGGCCAGCTCGCCGTTCGCCTGCGGGACGCGGAAATTCTGGTCTTGATCCGCGAGCGAACCCACCTCCCGCGGGCCTTGCTGGAACGGCTGCCCAAGTTGCGCATGATTTCCCAGACCGGACGCGTCGGCTCGCACATCGACCTGAAGGCTTGCACCGACCTGGGGATCGTGGTCACCGAGGGCGTGGGTTCCCCGGTCGCACCGGCGGAGCTGACCTGGGCCTTGGTCATGGCCGCAGCACGCCGTCTGCCGCAGTACATCGGCAACCTCAAGCACGGTGCCTGGCAACAATCGGGGCTGCGCTCATCGAATATGCCCACCAATTTCGGACTGGGCACGGTCCTCAAGGGCGGCACACTGGGCGTTTGGGGCTACGGCAAGATTGGCTCCATGGTGGCGCAGTACGGCGTCGCCTTCGGCATGCGGGTCCTGGTGTGGGGCAGCGAAACGTCGCGTCGACGGGCCATGGATGACGGGCTTGAGGTCACTGCATCTCGCGAGGACCTGTTTGCCAACAGTGATGTGCTGAGCCTGCATCTGCGCCTGGCCGACAGCACCCGCGGCATCGTCACACTGGCCGATCTCTCCCTCATGAAGCCCTCTGCCATCTTCGTCAACACCTCGCGTGCCGAATTGGTCGAGGAAGGCGCCCTGGTCGCCGGCCTGAATCGAGGCCGCCCGGGCCTGGCGGCCGTGGATGTCTTCGAGTCGGAGCCCCCCTTAAGCGGACACCCCCTGCTGCGAATCGAGAACGCCATCTGCACGCCGCACATCGGCTATGTGGAACGCGAGAGCTACGAGCTCTACTTCTCTGCTGCCTTTGACAACATCTTGCAGTTCTTGGCCGGGAAGCCCACCAATGTGGTCAATCCCCAGGCGCTGGCGTGAGCGAGTCAAGAGCAAACACCGAACGCTACCGAGGACGATTCGCCCCCACACCCTCGGGACCGCTGCACGCCGGTTCCATCGTGGCGGCCCTGGGGAGCTGGCTGGATGCCCGCGCGCATCGGGGACAGTGGCTGGTGCGCATCGAGGACACCGATGGACCCCGTTGTGTGGCCGGTGCGGATGAGGCGATCCTCGCGCAACTCCAAGCCCTCGGGCTGGTGTCCAGCGAGCCGGTGCAGTGGCAATCCCATCGAACCGCGCACTATCAGCAGGCCCTTGCCCAACTGCGCTCGCAGGGTCATGCCTATGGCTGTGCTTGCAGCCGACAGGACGTGGAGCTGGCCACCACGGCCCTGGGTCAGCGGCGGGCCAGGCACGCGGGAACCGTCTACCCCGGCACCTGTCGCGCTGGCACGCAAGGTCGCCCCCCCCGAGCCTGGCGGATTCGGGTTGACGCCGGTGCCCCCCTGGTTTGGGAGGACCGTCGCCTGGGGCCTCAGCAGCAGGATCTGGAACAGGAGGTCGGCGACTTCGTGGCCCAGCGGGCCGATGGCGTTTGGGCCTACCAGCTCGCCGTGGTCGTCGATGACGCCCTTCAAGGCATCACCCACGTGGTTCGCGGCGAAGACCTCGCGGACAACACCCCACGGCAGATCCATCTTCAGGGCCTGCTGGGCCTGCCCTCACCGCGCTACCTGCACACCGCGCTCGTGCGCGCCTCCGATGGCCAAAAGCTCTCCAAACAGACCGGCGCCGAGCCGGTGGATTCGTCGCGTCCCCTGGACGCGCTGCGCCAGGCGGCCCAGGTCCTGGACTTGGATGTGGCCCAGATCGACCGGTCAGCCGGCGGCGAAGGCCCGCGTTGGCTCGAATGTGCCGTGCAGGCATGGGGATGCCGTTGGTGCCGTCCATCCGGATGAATCGCCCTTCGGCCCAGGCGGCCACGTCACCGGCCCCACCGGCTGTGTTTGAAGCCATTAGGATCCGGGCTTGTCCAACAGGAGATCTCCATGCCCACCACCCCCAGCGGCCTTCAGATTGAGGACGTCACCCTTGGAACCGGCGCCACGGCCCAAGCGGGTCAAGACGTCACCGTCCACTACACCGGGTGGCTGCATGACCCGAACGCCGACGGAGGACGGGGCCGCAGTTTTGACAGCAGCAAATCCCGGGGAGACCCCTTTGAGTTCAGCCTGGGCGCCGGCATGGTCATCCAGGGCTGGGATGAGGGCGTCGAGGGCATGCAGGTGGGCGGCACCCGCATCCTGACGATACCGCCGGATCTGGGCTATGGCGCCTATGGTGCAGGCGGTGTCATCCCCCCCAACGCAACGCTGGTGTTCGAGGTCGAACTGCTGGCCGTCAGCGACTGAGGCGACCCGCTTAGGGCGGGCTCAGGGCAACAGGAAGTGCTGGCGGTAATACGCCAGTTCGTCGATGGACTCGTGGATGTCGGCCAAGGCCGTGTGCGCCTGGGCCTTCTTGAATCCGTCCAGGATTCCCGGCTTCCAACGCCTTGCCAGTTCCTTGAGCGTACTCACGTCCAGATTGCGGTAGTGGAAGAAGCGCTCGAGCTCGGGCATGGTTTGCGCCAGGAAGCGCCGGTCCTGGCAGATCGAGTTGCCGCACATCGGGCTCTTGCCCCGGGGTACCACGCGGGACAGCCATTCGATGACCTGGGACTGGGCGACCTGCTCGTTCACAGTGGAGGCGCGCACCCGGTCGATGAGCCCGCTCTTGCCATGCGTGCCCTTGTTCCAGGCATCCATGCCCTCCAGCACCGCATCGCTTTGATGAATGGCCAGAACAGGGCCTTCCAGGCGAACCGAAAGCTGCGCATCGGTGACCACCACCGCAATCTCCAGGATGCGGTCGGTCATGGGCGCGAGCCCGGTCATCTCGAGGTCGATCCAGATCAGGTTCTGGTCATGCGGGGCTAGCGCGGGTTCGGTCATGTCGGAAACGCGTGGAGTGGCTGGGGTGTGGCGGCGGTATCGCGCCCGATGGGTGCACTCGGGCGAGGAGATTGTGGCAGTCCTACACTGGCGTCATGGAAACCACGGTTTCAAATGCCCAGGGCCTCGGGTTGGCGCTGGCCGCCCTCATCTTGCTGCAGGCCCTGACCCGCCTGTGGTTGCTCGCCCGCCAGGTGCGTCATATCCAGGCCCATCGAAGCGAGGTGCCGCCGGACTTTGCGTCCCGCATCGAATTGGCAGACCACCAGCGGGCAGCCGACTACAACACGGCCAAGGCGCGATTGGAATTTGCGGGCGTGGTCTTGGAAGCTGCCATTCTGCTGGGCTGGACCCTGTTGGGGGGACTCGACGCACTCAATCTGGCCTTGAGGGGATGGCTCTACGACCCGGCCCCAAGCATGGTCGCCGGTTTGGTCTATCAGGTCTGCCTCCTGCTGGGCATCACGCTGATCGGTGGCCTGGTCGAACTGCCCTTGGATTTGTGGCGACACTTCGGTGTGGAGCAGCGGTTCGGCTTCAACCGGATGTCCCTTCCGGACTATGCGACCGATGCACTGAAGGGTACCGCCCTGACGGTGGTGCTGATGGCTCCGCTGCTCGCCGCCGTACTGGCCTTGATGGGGCAGGCCGGCCCACACTGGTGGTTGTGGGCATTCGCGGTACTGGCAGCCTTCCAGTTGATGATGATGGTGGTCTACCCCAGCTGGATCGCCCCGCTGTTCAATCGCTTTTCGCCCTTGGGAGACCCGACCTTGGAGGCCCGTGTACGACGCCTGATGGACCGTTGCGGATTCGCCGCCAAGGACCTGCTCGTGATGGACGGCAGCCGCCGTTCTGCCCATGCCAACGCCTACTTCACCGGACTTGGGCGCTCCAAGCGGGTTGTCTTCTTCGACACGCTCCTCCAGTCGCTCACACCCGATGAAGTGGAAGCCGTCCTCGCCCATGAGCTCGGCCATTTCCGCCACCACCATGTCACGCAGCGGCTCGTCCTGTCCCTGGTGGCCAGCCTGATCGGCCTGGCCGTATTGGGCGCGGCTTCGCAGTGGCCCGCTTTCTACCAAGGCCTGGGTGTGGGGCCCAATCTCCAAGCCCCCAACGACGGACTGGCGCTGGCCCTGTTCTCCCTGATCTTGCCCGCCCTGCTGTTTGTGCTGACACCCGCAGCCGCATGGTGGTCGCGACGGCAGGAATTCCAGGCGGACCGCTATGCCGCGGGGCAATCGGACCGGCAGGCTCTGGCATCGGCCCTGGTCAAGCTCTACACCGACAACGCGTCCACGCTCACACCGGATCCCTGGTACGTTCGATTCCATTACAGCCACCCGCCAGCCGTCCAGCGACTGTCGGCCTTGCAAGCCCAACCGGCCACCTGAGTGCCGATGAGGCGCCCCTACCCTCACCCTGCCCCTCCATGTCGAACACCGCCGCCAACGCCGCCGCCTTCGGGCACCTGACACTGCCCCGCACGGCGGCGGAACTCGCTTTACTGGATGTTCAGCAAACAGCCGATCGTCGAATCGACGAACCGACGCTGCGCCCGCTGATGGCCCTCCTGAATGGATGGGCGGTTCAAGGTTCATGTCTGGAACAGGACTTCCGCTTTCCCGACTTCCACGCCACGATGGCCTTCGTAAACGCCGTGGCCTGGATCGCCCACCGCGCCGACCATCACCCCGATCTCGTCGTGGGCTACAACCGTTGCCGCCTGCAATGGAGCACCCATTCGGCGGGCGGTCTCACGCTCAAGGACCTGATCTGCGCTGCGCAGGTCGACGCCTTGCAGTGTCCGAAGGCCTGATCGTGGCGGCCTTCGGCCGCCACTTCATTGTGGAAACGGCCGAGGGACAGCGGCTGCAGGCCCAGTCCCGCGGCAAGCGCAGCGACGCCGTCGTGGGCGACCGCGTCCGTTGGCAGGCCACGCAATCGGGCGGCGAGATGCAGGCCGTCATCGAAACCATCGAACCTCGCCGCAATCTGCTGCATCGGCAGGATCTGGTGCGGACCAAATCATTCGCGGCCAATCTTGATCAGGTTCTGATGCTGGTGGCCAGTCAACCGCTGTTCAGTGAGTCGCAGCTCACGCGTGCCATGGTGGCCGCCGATGCAGCGGGTATCGATCTCACCATCGTGCTGAACAAGACCGATCTGCCTGACGCCGATCTCGCCCGCGAGCGGCTTCAGCCCTATGAACGCATGGGGATGCGACTGCTCGAACTCTCGGTACACGGCGATCCTGCTGCGGCCCGGTCGCGCCTGAAGGATCTTCTGGCGGGCCGTACCACCCTGCTCTTGGGGGCCAGCGGCACGGGCAAGAGTTCACTGGTGAACCTTTTGGTACCGCAGGCCCAATCGCGTGTGGGCGAACTTTCGCAAGCCCTACAGGCCGGCCGCCACACCACCACCCATACCCGGTGGCACTGGTTGGACGGCTTGCGCCAGGCTGCGCTCATCGACTCTCCCGGCTTTCAGGAGTTCGGTCTCCAGCAGGTGGCACCAGCAAATCTGGCCACCCACTTCAAGGACTTCAGACCCCTGCTGGGGCAGTGTCGATTTTCAAACTGCCAACACCGTCAAGAACCCGACTGCGCCGTGACGGCGGCCGTGGCGCGGGGCCTCATCAGCGCCTGGCGGCACCGCATCTACCTGGACATTCTGGAAGAGCTGAATACCCGTCGCTGGTGAGCGGTCAACCAACCAGATTGGCCAGCGTCATGAGGGCGAGCAACAGCATCCACAGCACCACCGATCGCCAGACCAGGGCCACCACATTGCGCAGATGGCCCAGCACCGGTGGAACACCGGGGGTCGATCCCGTGGAGTCCACGGCGTCCACCGCAATGCCCGTTGAGAACGTCTTCGAACGGTCTGGTGTGATGCCTGGGGCTGCATGGCCGCCCAACTGGATGCCCGCCGCCCCCGCCGCTGCGGCCAGGATCACGCCTTCATTGGCGTGTTGCCAAAGCACGGCGTCGCGGCGCCACCCATTGATGGCTTCCTCGAAGTTCCCCACAACAGCAAAGCCGAAGGCGGTCAGCCTTGCCGGGACGAAATCCACCGCACCGAAGTACTCGGTCGACACCCGTCGAAGCTCTTCATTGGTGGGCGCCTGCAGACTGTTGCTGCGGTAGGCCCAATAGCGGCTCATGAATTCGGCCATTCGGTAAAAAACCGCACCGGCCGCACCGAGACCCGACGAAGCCACCAGCACAAAGAAAAAGAACACGCCGAAGACATGACGGTGTGCCGCCAACAGTCCATGTTCAATCACATGGCGCAGCACTTCGGTCTGCGGCAATTCGCTTGCATCCAAATGCAGCCAATCGGACAGCAAAGCCCGTGCCGTCGACTCGTCACCGCGCTCCAAACTCTGTCGGATGTCGGTGATGTAGTGGCTGAAACTCCGAAAACCCAACGTCAGGTAGAGCACCGCCACCTGAAGCGCGAGCGCCAGCAAGACACTGAACCGTGCGATCACGAGATGCAGCACCAGCACCAGGACGGCAGGAACGGCGACCGACAACCACCACACGACACGGGCGTGCTGAGGGCGCCCGGCATCAAAGTTGCGCGCGGTCCAGCGACACCAGGACACGGCTGCCTCGTGCACGCGCGTGTCCCGCGGCAAGGACTTCAACTGCTCCAGCAGCAGCGCAAACAGAACCGCGAAAAAACTCATGCGGCAGATGATAGCGGCCGCGCCAGCAGGTGATAGAAGTTGCGCAGCATGGCGGCCGTTGCCCCCCAGATGAAGAACTCGCGCTCCACGCCCGTCAGGCTACGGCCCCGCCAGGGCATGGACAGAAACTGACGGGTGGCCTCCTGCACCACCACCCGATGCCGCCGGTGGTGTGCCGGATTCATCAGAAAGGCCAAGGGCACCTCGAAGATGTCTTGCACTTCATGGGGATCCGCGCGCCATTCGTGATCGGGCTCCACCCAGGCCACCACCGGAGTGACCACAAAGGCTGTCACCGTGCGATAGGGCGGCATCTGCCCAATCACCTCGACCTGCGCAGGCTGGAGTCCCACTTCCTCCTGGGCCTCTCGGAGCGCGGCCGCCGCGGGACTTTCGTCCTCGGGCTCCAGGCGCCCGCCGGGAAAACTGATTTGCCCGGCATGCGCACGCAGATGCGCGGTTCGCTGTGTGAGCAAGACCGTGGGGCCCTGCGGACGACGGACGAGGGGCATCAACACCGCGGCTGACTGGAGAGGCTTGTCGTGCAGCAGGATCCCCCCATCCCCCCCAAACGGCGGCTGCCAATCCCGTAGAACGGCCAGTTGAGCGGCGATCGCTTCTGCCGTCCACTGGCGCGGCACCAGGGGTGGCAAGTGGGCATCCGTTCCCACCACGGGGATGGATTGCGGATCGGTGATGAGTGGTGCAGGCACGGCCAGATTCTCCTCTGCATCGGCTGCGATGCGCGGCCGCTGGGGGTGACTCAGAGCCAGAAACGCAAAGGGCTGCCCCTGGGCAGCCCTTGACGACTTCCAACCGAGCGGATCAGGCCAACTTTTCCTTGATGCGGGCCGACTTGCCGCTGCGCTGGCGCAGGTAGTACAGCTTGGCGCGGCGCACATCACCGCGGCGCTTGACCTCGATGCCGGCAATCAGGGGGCTGTAGAGCTGGAAGGTGCGCTCGACCCCCTCACCCGAGGAGATCTTGCGCACGATGAAGCTGCTGTTGAGGCCGCGGTTGCGCTTGGCGATCACCACGCCTTCGTAGGCCTGCACCCGCTTGCGCGTGCCTTCCACCACGTTCACGTTCACGATGACCGTGTCGCCCGGGGCGAAATCGGGGATGGTTTTGTTCAGGCGGGCCATCTCTTCCCGCTCGAGGGTTTGGATCAAGTCCATGGGAGCTCCGGTGATCTTGCGCTCGGGGGATTGAAAATGGTGTGCCCGGCCAGAGGATCAAAACCGACGATTATAGCGTGGCGAGGAATGCGAGGTCTTCTTCGCTCAGGCGACCTTCTCGACGCGCCAACTCAATCAATTCCGGTCGGTTGCGGGCGGTCACGCGCAGGGACTGCTGCCGCCGCCAACGCTGGATGTCCGCATGGTGCCCGGACAGCAGCACCGGCGGCACAGGATGTCCGCCGGGCCCCTCCGGCCAAACCTCGGGGCGGCTGAAATGCGGCCCCTCCAAGAGACCATCCCCCTCGAAGCTTTCCAACTGATGGGAAGCGGGATCCTGCAGCACCCCCGGCTGCAGCCGGGCCACAGCATCCAGCAGCAGCAAGGCCGGCAGGTCTCCACCGCTGAGCACAAAGTCGCCCACGCTGACATCCACCGCCTCATGGCGATCCAGCAGCCGCTGATCCACACCTTCATAGCGACCGCACAGCAAGATGGCGCCAGGCCCTTGGGCCCACTGCCGGACCAGGTGCTGGGTCAAGGGTCGACCGGTGGGCGTGAAATGGATCAGGGGAGCGATTCCATGGCGATCATCCTGAATGGCCTGAATGCAGCGGTGCAGGGGTTCTGCCAGCATCACCATGCCCGGCCCTCCGCCGAAGGGCCGGTCATCAACGCGGCGGTACCCCCCCTGGGCATGCTCCCGAAGGGGCCACAGCTTCACCTGCACCGCATCGGTCTCAAAGGCGCGCCGTGTCACGCCCAGCTTGAGGTGTGGCTCAAACAGTTCGGGCATCAGGGTGATCACATCAAAACGCGGCATCGATCCCGTCCCCTCAGTCCTCCAGGCCCCAATCAACCCGGATCATCCGCCTTGTCAGGCTGACCTCATCCACATAGGCGTCCACAAAGGGCACCAACCGTTCGACCGGCTTGCCACCTGGGGCTTCGGCCTGCTCGATGCGCAGAACCGCATGAGGCCCCGTCTGCATCAGCCCCACCACCACACCGAGTGCCTCGTCTTGGCGGTTGCGAACCTCCAGGCCGATGAGATCCACCCAGTAGTACTCATCTTCTTCAGCAGTCGGAAAGCTGCTGCGCCGAACGAACAGACGCAGCCCTTTGCAGGCCTGCGCCACATCGCGGTCATGAAGCTCCTGGATCACGGCCACGATGCCTCCACCCTGCTCCCGCGCCGACTCCACGCGCAGGGGCTGGGCCAGCCCCTTCAGCCGCTCCCCGATCGCGGCCGGCAACGCCGAAGGAGCCTGCCAGTACCAGCGCTTGGTGGCGAACAAGGCCTGCGGATCAGCGGAAAACGGCTTCACCCGCAGGCCGCCTTTGACGCCCCAGGCGCCCAGGACTACGCCCACCTCCACCGCATCGGCGGGCCATTCGGTGGAATCGTCCCAGGCCGCAGGATTCATCAAGCAGGCAACTTCCGAAGTCGATCGTGAAAGCACAACCGCCCCGAACACGAGCGTGCGCGGGGCGGTTGATCAGGCGATGGACCGGACCCTTCCGGCACCGCCCGGTCTGGGCAAGGGGCCGCTCAGGCCTGGGCCGACTTGCGGGCCACGTCCACCAGGCGGGTGACCGCCGGAGACAGTTGAGCGCCCACGCCGGCCCAGTAGTTGATGCGGTCCATCGATACGCGCAGGCCCTCGGCTGCGCCGGAGGCCACGGGGTTGTAGAAACCCACCCGCTCGATGAAGCGGCCATCACGACGGTTACGCGAATCAGCCACCACGATGTTGTAGAAGGGGCGCTTCTTGGCGCCGCCACGAGCCAGTCGAATGACGACCATGAGAATTCCTTGAACGCAGTGCACGGGTTCGAGGGAGACACTCGACGAAACCGGGCCGGGTGGCGCCGGGAAACCAGCGCCGCGGTGGTGACCGTAGATACGCCGCCGCCCCGGATACCCGCCCAACCGCCCACACGGGTGCACGATTGGACAATGTCCTAGAGGCCTTGGCCGTTCACCAAAGCCTTCTATTATAGCGGGTTGCCTTGCTGTGTCACGCCCGCCATGAATGCGCCCTCTTCCGCCCTGTTGATTCGCACCTGCCAGACTGCCGACATCCCCGAGGTGGCCGCCATTTACGCCCATGCGGTTCAGACCGGCACGGGCACCTTCGAGCTGGAGGCGCCGACGCAGGCCGAGATGCAGCGTCGCCATACCGATGTGCTGGACAAGGGCCTTCCCTGGCTGGTGGCGCAAATGAATGGGCAGGTGGTGGGCTATGCCTATGCCAACGCCTTCCGGCCGCGTCCGGCCTACCGCTACTTTCTCGAAGACTCCATCTATCTGGCCCCCGGCGCCCAAGGTCATGGAACGGGGCGGCTGTTGTTGTCGGAGTTGGTCGCACGCTGCACCGCGCTGGGTGCCCGGCAGTTGCTGGCGGTGATCGGCGACTCGGCCAACGCAGCGTCCATCGGTGTCCACCGCTCATGCGGCTTCGAGCACACCGGCTTGCTGCGCCACGCCGGATGGAAGTTCGGTCGCTGGCTGGACGTGGTGCTGATGCAGCGGGCTCTGGGACCCGGCGCTTCGCTCGAGCCCGCCGGCGGCGGTACACGATGAGCATGCCCTCCAAGACCTTGGCCACCTGGACGGCTGTCGTGGGCGGCTTCATGGGGCTGCACCGTTTCTATCTGCGTGGGCTCCGCGACCCCTGGGGCTGGCTGCATGCCGCTGCTGCCTTCCTGGGTTGCATGGGCGTCCAGCGGATGAGGACGCTGGGCGTGGACGACGCTGCGGCCACCTGGTTGGTCCCTTGCTTGGGGGTCACCGTGACGGCTGCCATGCTCGCCGCCATCGTCCATGGCCTCACGCCCGATGAACGGTGGGCCGAACGACACCACCCGTCGCTCGGTACCGTCTCCACGGCATGGGGACCGGTACTCGGGGTCATCCTGGCTCTGATGCTCGGCGCCACTGCCCTGATGGCCACCGTTGCCTTCGTGGGCCAACGGTTGTTCGAGTCACTGCTGGCCGGTGGCTGAATCGGACCGCCACTCCAGCACCCAGCGACCGCCAGTCACGGCCAAACGGGCGTCCAGCCCCAGGCCGGGAACCATCAGGATCACCCCCTCGGGTGAGGTGATCACCGGCCCTTCGCGCGCCCACGCAGGCACGCCAATCGCCTGGAACTGTTTCTTCAAGCTGCGGGCATGCCCTCTGGGACTGCACTGAAATTGATCACTACCGTGTCGCGGTCGAAGGCGCAGGTTCAGCGGCAAAGGAAGGTCCAAGCCGCATTCGCCGTCGACCGCGCGCCGCAGGACCAAACGGCCCGACCAGCTTTTCACCACCCGGGTACCCGCACGGGTCAACCGAAGCGTCAGTGCCTCGGGCGCGGGGGGGGTGCCCTTGCGCTGTTGGACTGGAGACGGCTTCGCGGGCTGTTCGCTCAAGGCCAAGACGCCGCGGTACCAGCGCAGCTCCCGCTGCTTATCCAGCGACCATCGCCGACTCGTGACCGCCGTACCGTCAAAGAAGGAAACCTGATCGACCACCGCCGAAGGCACCGTGGCGTTTAAGGCGTCGAGCCAGGAACGCAGAACCCAGGAACGACGGGCCGGTGACAGGGCGGCCCAAAGCCCCGTCTCGACCCTCACCCGTCGACCCGCCGGGTCCAGTGGCGTCAAACAGCGCGCCACATCGGCACGCGCCGACTCGAGCAATGGCTCCAGCGCCTGGGCGCAGCGCAGGGCGGCCGAGGCCAGCGCCGCCTCGGACTGATCAAAGGCGCCCGTCAGCGCGGGCCAGACGGACTGTCGGAGCCGGTTGCGGGCAAATCGAGGGTCCAGGTTGCTGGGGTCTTCGACCGACCGGATCCCGGCGACCACAGCACCACGGCGCACCACCTCGACAGCCTGGTTCAGCCAGGGCCTCGCAAAGCAGACACCCTGCCGCCACTGCACCGTCGGCATGCCGGCAAGCCCTTGCGGCCCGGCTCCGCGCAGGGCTTGCAAGAGGAAGGTCTCGGCCTGATCGCGGCGGTGGTGGGCCAAAAGCACCAGGTCAAGGTCGAGGTCCTGTGCCATGCGGACCAGGGCTTCGTATCGAGCGCGCCGTGCCCAGTCCTCCACACTCTGACCGCGGACAGGCCGACCCTTCAGACGGTGAACATGCACCTCAACCGGCTCCCGCTCCGGTTGGGCCTGAGACCAGCGGCGGCACTCCTCAACCACATGACCGGGCCATGCATCGGCTGCCGACTGCAAGCCGTGATGCACATGAAAGGCATGAAGCTTCAAGCCCAGGGACGAAGCCATCTTCCAGGCCGTCCACAGCAAGGCCATGGAGTCGGGACCGCCGCTGACCGCAACGGCGAAAGCCGGGTGCGAATCCTTATCGCTCGCGCGTGTCACTGAATCGGCCGTAGGACTTGAGCCGTTCATGCCGGCGCTGCAGCAGTTCCTTGGGCTTGAGGTCGGCCACCTGCCGCAGTGCATCGGAGAGCCCGCGCTTGACGGCCACCGCGATGGCCCTGGAGTCGCGGTGTGCGCCACCCACCGGCTCATTGATGATCTTGTCCACCAAGCCCAGGGCCTTGAGGCGATGGGCGGTGATGCCCAGCGCTTCGGCCGCATCGGCGGCACGCTCGGCCGTCTTCCACAGGATGGATGCACAACCTTCTGGCGAGATCACCGAGTACACCGAAAACTGCAACATCAGCACCTGGTCGGCCACACTGATGGCCAGCGCACCGCCGGACCCTCCCTCACCGATGATGGTGGTGATGATGGGCACCTCCAGCTGCGCCATCTCGAAGATGTTGCGGCCAATGGCTTCGGACTGTCCACGCTCCTCCGCATCGATGCCGGGATAGGCCCCCGGGGTGTCCACGAAGGTGAATACCGGCAGCTTGAACTTCTCGGCCAGTTTCATCAAGCGCAGGGCCTTGCGATAGCCCTCAGGCCGGCTCATTCCGAAATTGCGCGCAGCACGTTCCTTGGTGTCGCGGCCCTTCTGGTGCCCGATCACCATGCAGGGCAGTCCACTGAAGCGCGCGATGCCACCGACCATTGAAAGGTCGTCCGCGTACGCACGATCCCCGTGCAGCTCCTCGAACTCGGTGAAGATCTCGTTGATGTAATCCAGCGTGTACGGACGCTGGGGGTGGCGGGCGATCTGGGTCACCTGCCACGGCGAGAGACTGGCGTAGATGTCCTTGGTCAGCTGCAAGCTCTTCTTGTCCAGCCGCTCGATCTCTTCGGAAATATCGACCGCCGACTCGCTTTGCACATACCGCAGTTCCTCGATCTTGGCTTCGAGCTCCGCGATCGGCTGCTCGAAATCGAGAAAGTGCTTCTTGCTCATGGGCCGAACTCCTTGCAAGCGCTTAGTATTCCACGGGCACCGGATCCAGGCTGCGCCAGATGTACCAGGTGGCGACCGAACGGAATGGGCTCCAGGCATCGCCGACCTCCCGGGCCTCCGAACGGGTCACAGGCTCGCCACTGAAGTAATTCAGGCTGATCCCGCGCAACAGGCCCAGGTCATCCAGCGGTAGCACATTCGGCCGCATCAGACCGAACATCAGAAACATCTCCGCCGTCCAACGGCCGATGCCCCGAATCGAGACGAGTTCGGCAATCACGGCCTCGTCTTCCATCTCGTCCCAGCCCGGCGATGAGGCCCCGCGGTGCTTGAAATGCCTCGCAAGGTCCTGCAGGTACTCCACCTTGCGGACCGAGAGCCCGGCCGCCCGCAGATCCACCGCCTCGGCCTTCAGGACCTCCGAGGGCTGGAGCACGGTCTGTGGTCCGCCCCAGGGACTGCTGACCCGCTCCCAAACGGCCTGCGCGGCCTTCACCGAAATCTGCTGCCCGACGATCGAACGGGCCAAGGTGGTGAACGCATCACCCCGGCACTGCAGTCGCGCCTGACCGAATTGCGGAATCAGCCGCTTCATCACCCGGTCTCGCCGGCTCAGGTGCCGGCACGCCTCGTCCCAGTACGCTGGCGTGAAAGCCCGGTGGACCGTGCGCGAGGCTGCAGAGGACTTGGGTGCTGCCATGGACTACACCCGCTCCCAGGTGGTGCCGCCCGCGCCATCCTTGAGTGCCACTCCGGCAGCGAGCAGCTCTTGCCGGATGGCGTCGGCGCGGACGAAGTCCCGGGCCTTCTTGGCCTGCGCACGCTGCTCGATCAAAGCTGCAATGGCCGTCTCGTCCAGGCCCGATCCCGCCTGCAGATAGGTGCGAGGCGGATCCTGCAGAAGACCCAAGGTGCCGCCCAAGGCGCGCATCAGCCGGGCGCGACCCGGATCGCGCGAGCGATTGACCTCATGGGCCAGATCAAACAGGACGGCGATGGCCGCCGGTGTGTTGAAGTCCTCATCCATCGCGGCCCGGAAGGCTGCTGCACTCGGATCCTGCCAATCAATCTGCGCGGCCTCATCCAACTGCGGGGGCGGCAACTGCACACCGTCGAGCGCGGTGTACAGCCTGCGCAAGGCTGCGCGGGCATCGTCGAGGTGGACATCGCTGTAATTGAGTGGACTGCGATAGTGCGTACGAATGAAGAAGAAGCGCAGAGTCTGGCCATCGACCTGCTTCAGGACGTCTCGGATGGTGAAGAAGTTGCCCAGGCTCTTGGACATCTTCTCGTTGTCGACATTCACAAAGCCGTTGTGCATCCACACATTCACGAAGGGGCGGCCCGTTGCGCCCACGCTCTGGGCGATCTCGTTTTCATGGTGCGGAAACTGCAGGTCCATGCCTCCGCCGTGGATGTCGAAATGCTCACCCAGGAGCTCGCAGCTCATGGCTGAGCATTCGATGTGCCAGCCTGGTCGCCCCGGTCCGTAAGGCCCATCGTACGTGGCATCGGCCGGCTCGCTGCTCTTGGCTGCCTTCCACAGGACGAAGTCCAGCGGGTCCTGCTTGCCCTCCTCGACCGCCACGCGTTCGCCCGCGCGCAGATCATCCAAGGACTTGCCCGAGAGCCGTCCATAGCCCTCGAAGCGCCGGACAGCGAAATTCACATCGCCGTTGCTTGCCCGGTAGGCGAGCCCCCGTTCTTCCAGACGGCCAATCATGCCCAGCATCTGCGGCACATAGTCGGTGGCGCGAGGCTCATGGGTCGGCGGAAGAACGCCGATGGCGCCGATGTCACGGTGCATGGCCTGCGTCATCTCGTCGGTCAACTGTCGCAGGGAAATGCCACGCTCCACCGCACGCTTGATGATCTTGTCGTCGATGTCGGTGATGTTGCGGACATAGGTGACGCGGTAGCCGCTGGCACGCAGCCAACGCACCACCAAGTCAAATGCGGTCATCATCCGCGCGTGCCCGATGTGGCAGAGGTCGTAGACGGTCATGCCACACACATAAAGGCGAACGTGCCCGGGCTCCAGCGGTGCAAAGGCCTGGGACTGCCGGGTGAGCGTGTTGTAGATCTTGAGGGTCACAGCGCTGTGGGGCGGCCTGCGTCCATGAAACGGGCCGAGCGCCGGCCAGCGTCGAGGCAGGCGGCCTCTCCTTATACTGCTGGCCAGTATAGAACTGAAGGTTCGCGCAACCGCATGAAGACCCCGTCCCGCCCTCACCCGAGGTTCGCCTCCTGGGCTTGCCAAATAACCGCCGCGCTGGCGATGGCCATCAGCTTCACAGGCCTCGCCCATGCACAGACGGTGCGCTTGTCCACCACCGCGGGCGACATCGACATTGAACTTCAGGCCAGCAAGGCGCCGGCTACGGTAGCCAATTTCATGGCCTACGTGAATGCCGGTTTCTTCGACGGGGTGATCTTTCATCGCGTCATCGAGACCTTCATGATCCAGACAGGCGGCTACACCGCCGACCTTCGCCAGAAGCCCACTCGCAAGTCGATTCCGCTGGAGAGCGACAACGGACTGTCCAACGTGCGCGGTACGGTGGCCATGGCCCGCACATCAGACCCGCAATCGGCCACCTCGCAATTCTTCATCAACGTGGTCGACAACCTGTTTCTTGACAAGCCCAATGCGCGTGATGGCAACGGCTACGCGGTTTTCGGCCAAGTGGTGGCCGGCATGGAAACCGTCGACCGGATCAAGTCCTCCCCCACGCGCGCCAGTGGCCCGTTCGCCAACTTGCCCGCGCAACCGATCACCATCACCAAGGCCAGCATCATCAAGCCCTGAGCAGGGCTGCGGCCAGGCGCCCGGCCGATGCCCCAATGCACCCTGATTCCCGGAGAACACCATGAGCACCCTCGTCGACATGACCACCACAAAAGGCACGCTGCGCATCGAACTCGATGAAGCGCACGCACCTCAGACGGTCGAGAACTTCCTGTCTTACGTGGCCAAGGGCCACTACGACGGCACGATCTTCCATCGCGTAATCAAGGGCTTCATGGTGCAGGGCGGAGGATTCGTCCCCGGCATGGATCAGAAGCCCACCGATGCGCCGATCACCAACGAGGCCAACAATGGCTTGCGCAATGACCACTACACCATTGCCATGGCCCGCACATCGGCGCCCCACTCGGCCACTGCGCAGTTCTTCATCAACACCACCGACAACGACTTCCTGAATTTCCGCTCCGAAAGCCCACAGGGATGGGGCTATGCGGTTTTTGGTCGGGTCGTGTCGGGCCAGGACGTTGTCGATGCCATCGAAGGCGTGAAGACCGGTCGCTCGGGCATGCACGCAGACGTTCCGCAGGACGATGTGGTCATTGAGAAGGTCACGGTGGTGCAACCCTGAGCGAGGCTGGCGCCGCCCTCTTGTCCCCTCGAAGCAGGCCCCATGAACGCCGACCTGTCGCTGCCCACCTTCTACGAAATCGCGGCCGATGAGTCATGGACCGCCATCGACTTCATCTCCGACATCCATCTCAACGCGGACCAGCCTGAAACGGCCCAGGCCTGGCGTGAATACCTGCGGCGTACCCGTGCCGACGCGGTGTTCATCCTCGGGGACCTCTTCGAGGTCTGGGTGGGCGACGATGCGGCCGACAGCGGTTTCGAAGCCGAGTGCGTGGCCACCCTGGAAGAGGCCTCCAGCCGCCTGCAACTCGGGTTCATGGTGGGCAACCGCGACTTTCTGGTGGGCTCGCAACTGCGCCACCGCGCAGCCTTCACCGCACTGGCCGATCCCACGCGACTGGTGGCCTGGAACCATCCGGTGCTGCTGACCCACGGTGACATGCTGTGCACGGGCGATGCGGACTACATGAAGTTTCGACAGCTTGTTCGCAGCGAGCCGTGGCAGCGCCAATTTCTGCAGCTGCCACTGGCCGAGCGTCGGGCACAGGCCCAGCGCTTGCGGGAGGGCAGTCAGGCCAAGGCGCGTGAACGGCTGGCCCAGACGGGATCGGCCACCACCGACATCAACCCGGCCACTGCCGTGGCTTGGATGCACCAGGCGGGCTGCCGCAGTCTCGTGCACGGTCACACGCATCGCCCCGGCACCGAGGTCTTGGCACCCGGCTATACCCGCTACGTGCTCACCGATTGGGACCTGCTGGCCACCAAGCCCCGTGCGGAAGTGCTGAGGCTGACGCGGGACGGCTTCGCCCGTCTGCCCCTGTCACGCGCCTGAGACCGCATCTGATGGCCGGTTCGGCAATCCCGTCTACGCGCCAGCGCGAGGGGTCAGCCTGGTGGCGCGCGCTCTTCAGACGGTGGCGGCCTGCTCACGCGTCCGACATCCCCGAAGGGCTTTGGCGCCAGGTGATCGAGCAATACCCCTTTCTTGCCTGGCGCACCGATGAGGACCTCCACAAGTTGCGCCATCTCAGCGCCGTGTTCCTGAGCCGCAAGGAATTCCATGGCGCGCAGGGATTCCCGGTCACCGACCCGATGGCCCTGGCCGTGGCTGCGCAGGCTTGCCTGCCCGTGCTGCAACTCGGTCTGAAGCCCTACGAGGGTTTTGTGGGCATCGTGATGCACGAAGGCCCGGTGCGGGCGCAACGAGAGACCACCGACGCGTTCGGGCTGGTGCACACCTGGCAGGAAGAGCTGGTGGGCGAAGCCACGGGAGACGGACCGGTCATGCTGTCCTGGACCGAAGGTGCCGCCGGCCCCGAAGGCTGCGGCGGGCCGGCCTTCAATGTGGTGATCCATGAGTTCGTGCATGTGCTCGACGGACTGGACGGCACCATCGATGGCACACCGCCCCTGTCCGCTGAGCAGCGCATGCGCTGGCAGCGCACGATGCAAGAGGCCTTCGACCGCTTTGATGAGCGCAGCGCCTGCGGCTACCCGAGCATCATCGACCACTATGGCGCACAGGATGTGGCGGAATTTTTTGCGGTCACCAGTGAAGCCTTCTTCACACAGCCCGCAGCCTTCCAAGCCGAACAGCCGGCCTTGTTCGCCCTGTATGCGGACTTCTACCGCCAGGACCCCCGCCCGGCGGCAAACGCCAGCCCAGGCGCCTAGGCGGTAGCCGGCTCCGCCTTAGACCGGTCGCTCTTCTTCGGCGGCTGGATGTCCAGTACGGTCTTGCCCTCGGCGTCCACGTCCACCGTGAGACGCCCGCCATCGACCAAGCGTCCAAACAGGAGTTCGTCGGCCAAGGCCCGGCGTATCGTGTCCTGGATGAGACGTTGCATGGGACGTGCACCCATCAGCGGGTCGAAGCCCTTTTGGCCGAGGTGCTTGCGCAAGGCGTCGGTGAAGGTGACATCCACCTTCTTTTCCTGCAACTGGCTCTCGAGCTCCAGGAGGAACTTGTCCACCACGCGAAGGATGATCTCTTCGTTGAGCGGTCGGAAGCTGACCTGTGCATCCAGGCGATTGCGGAACTCGGGCGTGAACATGCGCTTGAGATCGGCCATCTCGTCTCCGGCCTCGCGCGCAGTGGTAAAGCCAATCGTGCTCTTGTTCATGGTCTCGGCACCCGCGTTGGTCGTCATGATGAGGATGATGTTGCGGAAATCGGCCTTGCGCCCGTTGTTGTCGGTGAGCGTGCCATGGTCCATGACCTGCAGCAGCACGTTGAAGACCTCCGGGTGGGCCTTCTCGATCTCGTCGAGCAGCAGCACGCTGTGGGGCTTCTTGGTCACCGCCTCGGTCAGCAGACCGCCTTGATCGAAGCCGACATAGCCCGGCGGTGCGCCAATCAGACGGCTGACCGCATGCTTTTCCATGTACTCGGACATGTCGAAGCGGATGAGATCCACGCCCAGGATGTAGGCGAGTTGCTTGGCCACCTCGGTTTTGCCCACGCCCGTGGGACCTGAGAAGAGGAAGCAGCCGATGGGCTTCTCGGGCTTGCCCAGGCCGCTGCGGGCCATCTTGATGGCCGCCGCCAGCGCATCGATGGCCGGATCCTGGCCGAAGACCACGCTCTTCAAATCGCGATCGAGCGTCTTGAGTTTGCTGCGGTCGTCGCTGCTGACCGAAGCCGGCGGGATGCGCGCAATCTTCGAGACGATCTCCTCCACTTCTGCGCGGGTGATGGTTTTCTTCTGTTTGCTCTTGGGCAGGATGCGCTGCGCCGCGCCGGCCTCATCGATGACATCGATGGCCTTGTCGGGCAGGTGGCGGTCGTTGATGTACTTGGCTGCGAGTTCGGCCGCCGCCTGCAAGGCGCCCACGGCGTACTTCACGCCATGGTGCTCTTCGAAACGGCTCTTGAGGCCCTTGAGAATCTCCACGGTCTGCTCGACCGTCGGCTCGACCACATCCACCTTTTGGAAGCGGCGGGACAATGCCGCATCCTTTTCAAAGATGCCCCGGTACTCGGTGAAGGTGGTTGCGCCAATGCACTTCATCTGCCCACTGGACAAGGCCGGCTTGAGCAGATTCGACGCATCCAGCGTCCCGCCCGAGGCCGCACCCGCGCCGATGAGTGTGTGGATCTCATCGATGAACAGGATCGCGTTGGGCTGATCCTTGAGTTGCTTGAGCACACCTTTGAGACGCTGCTCGAAATCACCGCGGTACTTGGTACCTGCCAGCAAGGCGCCCATGTCCAGTGCATAGACGGTCGAAGACGACAGGACCTCGGGTACGCTGCTCTCGGTGATGCGCCAGGCCAGCCCCTCGGCAATGGCCGTCTTGCCCACGCCGGCCTCACCCACCAGCAGCGGGTTGTTCTTCCGGCGGCGGCACAGCACCTGGATGACGCGCTCCACCTCGTGTTCGCGGCCAATCAGCGGGTCGATCTTGCCGTCGCGAGCCAACTGATTGAGATTCTGTGTGAACTGCTCCAAGGGCGAGGCCTTGCCATCCGAAGGCGTCTCCTCCTTGTCACCTCCCTCTGAAGCAGAGCCCTCAGCGGGTTTGGCGGGTTCCGGCGGATCGGACTTCTTGATGCCGTGCGCGATGTAATTCACCACATCCAGACGCGTCACCCCTTGCTGATGCAGGTAATAAACCGCATGTGAATCCTTCTCGCCGAAGATGGCCACCAACACGTTGGCACCGGTGACTTCCTTCTTGCCGCTGCCCGTGGACTGCACATGCATGATGGCGCGTTGGATCACACGCTGGAAGCCCAAGGTGGGCTGCGTGTCCACCTCTTCGGTGCCACCCACCGTAGGCGTGTTTTCCTTGATGAAACCGGTCAGGCTCTTGCGCAGGTCATCGATATTGGCCGCGCAGGCGCGCAGCACCTCGGCGGCGGAGGGGTTGTCCAGCAAGGCCAGCAGCAGATGCTCGACCGTGATGAATTCGTGCCGCTGTTGTCGCGCTTCCACGAACGCCATGTGCAGGCTGACTTCCAGTTCTTGCGCAATCATGCGGCCTCCATAATGCATTGCAGCGGGTGCCCTGCCCGGCGGGCAGAGGCGAGGACCAATTCGACCTTGGTGGCCGCGACATCTTGGGTGTAGACGCCGCACACGCCTCGACCCTCGTGGTGGATCTTGAGCATGATGTGGGTGGCCGTCTCCAGATCACGCTTGAAGTACTCCTGGAGCACCATCACCACGAATTCCATGGGCGTGTAGTCGTCGTTCAGCAGAACGACCTGGTAGAGGCTGGGCGGCTTGGTGCGTTGCGCCTTGCGCTCGGCCAACACCGTCCCTTGCCCGTCGTCGGACAGCGGACCGCCGGGCGGCAACGCCGGCGGTGGGTTGGGCTCACGGGACATGGATTTGATTCTAGCGATCGGGACCATGACCACGCACGGGCCCAAGGCCGTTTCCCCCATGTCAACCAAAAGTTACATTCATGACACAAATAGTTGTAAATCACGCTTGACACCTCGGTCGGATACTTTCACAATGGTCTTCAGCGTTGGACGCGTGCAAGGAGGGTAGCGCCATGCCGATGGGTATCGTGAAGTGGTTCAATGACGCCAAGGGATTTGGCTTCATTGAGCCGGAAGGCGGCGGCGAGGACGTGTTCGCGCACTTTTCAGCCATCCAGATGGACGGGTTTCGAACACTCAAGCAGGGTGGACGGGTCTCATATGAATTGATCAAAGGCCCCAAGGGGGACATGGCCCAAAACATCTGCGAGCTCAGTGCCGTGCAGGGTACGGGTGCGGGGCATGCATCGACCACCAGTGGCGAGCAGGCCTCACAGGCTCAGCGCTAGAGCGCCAACCCGTCCCTTGAACACAGCCCCCGCCGTGCGGGGGCTTTTCTTTTGCCGGCGTTCAAATGCTGGATTTCACTAGTGCCCGTCCCCAATACCCGAGGGTGCGGGAGGGTTACAGTGTGCAAAGCTTCAAGGAGTCCCGATGCGCCGTTCAACCTTTCTGCACTATCTGGCCGCATCGGCGGCCCTCACCACCTTGGGCCCCGCTGCTCGGGCACAGGCTCGCTCGGGTCCAGCGGTCAAGATGATGATCCCAGCCAACCCCGGGGGTGGCTGGGACAGCACCGGCCGTGCACTGGGCAAGGCACTCATGGACGCCGGGCTCGCCGCCAGCGTGGCCTATGAAAACAAGGGCGGTGCTGCGGGTGCCCTGGGCTTGGCGCAATTCGTCAACGCCAGCAAGGGCGATCCCAACGCGCTGATGGTGATGGGTGCCGTCATGCTGGGTGGCATCATCACCAGCAAGGCCCCTGTGAACCAGTTGGCCAACTGCACACCCATCGCTCGCTTGACCAGCGAATTCAACGTTTTCGTGCTGCCGGCGAACTCACCCTTCAAGACGATGAAGGACGTGGTGGAGCAACTGAAGAAGGACCCCGGCAGCATCAAATGGGGCGGTGGCTCGCGCGGTTCCACCGAGCACATTGCGGCGGCCATGCTGGCGCGCGAAGTCGGTGTGGATGCCTCCAAGATCAACTACGTGCCCTTCCGGGGCGGTGGTGAGGCCACGGCCGCCATCCTGGGCGGCAATGTCACGGGGGGCGGCAGCGGATTCTCGGAGTTCGCGCAGTACATCGAGACGGGCAAGATGAAGCCCATCGGGGTGACCTCCCCGAAGCGCCTGACGGGCGACCTCAGCAAGGGCATCCCCACGCTGAAGGAGTTGGGCTACAACGTTGAAATTGGCAACTGGCGAGGCGTCTACGGCGCGCCGGGCCTGAGCGCGGCTCAGCGCAAGGCGCTGACCGACCTTGTCCTGGCCGTCGTCAAGACCAAGGGCTGGCAAGAATCTCTCGGCAAGAACGATTGGACCGCCTCCGTGCTGACCGGGCCCGAGTTCGACGAGTTCGTGGACCGCGAGTTCGCCGCCTTGCGCGCGGTGATGGTCAAGTCCGGGATGATCTGAGGTGTCGGTCAACCGCACCCACACCGCTGCCGGTGTGGGCGTGTTGGCCACCGGCGCCTGGATGGCCTGGGGGGCCGCGGGCATCCCGGCCGAAGCCGGCTACGCGGGCGTGGGCCCGAACTTTCTGCCCTGGGTGGTCGCCCTGGCGCTCATGGTCTGCGGCAGCCTACTGGCCGTGCAGGGGCTGCGGGGGGGATGGACCACCGACCAAACCCAGTACGCCTCGGAAGGGGCCGCGTCAGCGCCCGATACACGCAGGGCCGATTGGCCCGCACTGGCCTGGATGGCGGCCGGTGTGGCCTTGAACGCCTCCCTGATCACGCAGATCGGATTCATCCTGAGCTGCGCACTGTGCTTCGTGCTGGCCGTAAGGGGGTTGCGCCTGGCTGAAGGCAAGGCCGCCCGCGGCTGGGCCGGCGGCATCCAAGCGCTCAAGGACCTGCTGGTGGGCGCAGCGATCTCCGCCCCCGTGTTCTGGATCTTCACCAAGCTCTTGAACATCGGACTGCCAGGCCTGACTGGCACCGGTTGGCTCTGAACCCGGTCATGGACATCCTCCCTCAACTGTTGGCGGGCTTCGCCACTGCCGCCACCCCGGTCAACCTGATGTGGGCTTTCGTGGGCTGCGCCATCGGCACGGCCATCGGCGTTCTGCCCGGCCTGGGGCCGGCGGTCACCGTGGCCATGCTGCTGCCCATCACCTCGCAGGTGGAGCCCACCGCCTCGATGATCTTCTTTGCCGGCATCTACTACGGCGCGATGTACGGCGGCTCCACCACCTCCATCCTGCTCAACACACCCGGCGAGACGGCCACCATGGTCACGGCCATGGAGGGCTTCAAGATGGCCCAAAGCGGCCGTGCCGGTGCGGCGCTGGCCACCTCGGCCATCGGATCCTTTGTGGCGGGCACCATCGCCACCGTGTTGGTGACGCTCTTCGCGCCCTGGGTGGCCCATGTCGCCGTGCAGTTGGGCCCGCCGGAGTATTTCTGCCTGATGCTGCTGGCCTTCACCACGGTCAGCGCCGTCTTGGGTAACAGCGCCCTGCGGGGCATCACGTCCCTGTTCATCGGCCTGGCCATCGGCCTGGTGGGCATTGACCAGATCACCGCAGAGGTGCGCTACACCGGTGGCATCCCGGAATTCATGGATGGCATCGAAGTGGTGTTGGTGGCCGTCGGGCTGTTCGCCGTGGGTGAATCCTTCTACACCGCTCTGTACGAGGGCCGAAGGGAGTCCAAGATTCAAACCTCGGGCCGTGTGCACATGACCCGACAGGAGTGGCGCCGTTCCTGGCCCGCCTGGCTGCGCGGGACAGGCTTCGGCTTTCCCTTTGGCACCTTGCCAGCCGGCGGTGCAGAGATTCCGACCTTCCTGAGCTACGCCACCGAACGCAAGCTCTCCAAGCACCCCGAGGAATTCGGGACCACCGGTGCCATCGAGGGGGTGGCCGGGCCCGAGGCTGCCAACAACGCCTCGGTGACGGCGGCCCTCGTGCCCCTGTTGACGCTGGGCATTCCCACCACCGTGACGGCGGCCATCATGCTGTCGGCCTTGCAAAACTACGGCATTCAGGCCGGCCCCCAGCTGTTCACCACCTCGGCCAATCTGGTGTGGGCCCTGATCGCGTCCCTCTACATCGGCAATCTGATGCTGCTGGTGCTGAACCTGCCCCTGGTGGGCCTGTGGGTGAAGCTGCTGCACATCCCGCGGGCGCCGCTGTATGCGGGCATCCTCATCTTCGCGACCGTGGGGGTGTACGGGATGCGCCAGAGTGCTTTCGACCTCTTCCTCATGCTGGGCATTGGCCTGCTCGGCGTGGTGCTGCGGCGCCTGGACTTCCCCACCGCGCCGGTCATCGTGGGCATGATCATGGGCCCGATGGCCGAAGCGCAGATGCGCAATGCCCTGTCCATTGGCGAGGGCCGCTGGAGCGTGTTCCTGGACCGGCCCGTGTCGCTCGCTTTGTTGGCCGTGGTCGTGGCGGTGGTGGTCCTGCCGCCGCTGTGGCGACGCTGGGCGCGCAGCCGGCCGTGAAGGACGCCGTGCATGCACCATCTAGGGTGTACCCAGGAGTCGGCTCCGGAC
>JBMSQF010000031.1:0-30443 GCA_049423145.1 Burkholderiaceae bacterium | reverse complement strand
GCCAACACCAATGCCTACATCGCCATGAAGAGCGCGCCCGATCTGCCGGCCAAGAACTTCACCGCCATGCTGCGTCTGGACCACAACCGCGCGCTCAGCCAACTGGCTGCCAAGACGGGCAAGCCGGTGGCCTCCATCAAGAACCTGGCTGTGTGGGGCAACCACTCGCCGACGATGTACGCCGACTACCGCTTCGCCACCATTGATGGTGTCAGCGTAAAGGACATGATCAACGACCACGCCTGGAACAAGGATGTGTTCCTGCCCACCGTGGGCAAGCGGGGTGCGGCCATCATTGAAGCGCGCGGCCTGTCCTCGGCGGCGTCTGCGGCCAACGCCGCCATCGACCACATGCGCGATTGGGCCCTGGGCACCCATGGCGCCTGGGTGACCATGGGCGTGCCCTCAAGCGGCGAATACGGCATTCCCAAAGAGGTGATGTTCGGCTACCCCGTGACCTGCGCCGATGGCGAGTACAAGATCGTCGACGGCCTGCCGATCGACGCCTTCAGCCAAGAGTGCATCAACAAGACACTGGCCGAACTCCAAGGCGAACAAGACGGCGTGAAGCACTTGCTGTAAACGGCAGCAGACCCCAGCGGCGCCCTTCAGCCACAAGCAGCGCCGGGCGTACTACAGTTGGGCCTGAACCATCAGGGCCGGCGACCCTCGGGTCACCGGCCCTTCTTCTTTTGAGGTGTTGCTGTGCCTCCTTTGTCCGCCCGTTCTGCCAGCCCAGCCCAGGTGCTGTTTGAGGAGGAGGATCGCCCGTCGTCCTTGCCCGTTTGCGATCATTACAGCGGCGTCGAGGCCCGCATGCGCAAAAGCCTGGCCCTGCAGGCCGAACTCGGACCCGTGTTTGATGTCACGCTGGACAATGAAGACGGTGCGCCGGTGGGCGGCGAGGTGGAGCATGCCCACTTGATCGCCGAACTGCTGGGTGGGGCCGACAACCGTTGGGGTCGGGTTGGCGTGCGACTACTGGATGTCCAGCACGCCCGCTTCGAAGACGTGGCCCGGGTGGTGATCGCATCCGTGCGTCCGCCGGCTTACTTGATGATCCCCAAACCGCGGGGCGTGGCCGACCTTGCCCATGCGGCCTCGGTCATTGATGCGTTGGGCGGCGGCCACATCCCCCTGCACGCGCTGGTGGAAACGCATGGCGCCCTGCGCGAGGTGTCCACATTGGCCGCCCATCCGCGCATCCAGTCTCTCTCCTTTGGCCTGATGGACTTCGTCAGCGCCCACCGGGGTGCCATTCCCCAGTCCGCCATGGGTGTCCACGGGCAGTTCACCCATCCCCTGGTGGTCCGTGCGAAGTTGGAAATCGCAGCGGCCTGCCATGCCAACGCCAAGGTTCCGTCCCACAGTGTGGTCACGGAGTTCAAGGACCTCTCGGCTTTGCAAGCCGCCGCCCGAAAGGCCGCGCTGGACTTTGGCTACACACGAATGTGGAGCATCCACCCCGACCAAATCAGGACCATCGTCGCCGCCTTCACACCATCGGATGAAGAGATCGCCCAAGCCATTGAGATCCTGATGGCAGCTGAAGAAGCCCAATGGGCTCCTGTGCGCCACCGGGACACGCTGCACGACCGCGCAAGCTACCGTTACTTCTGGCAACTGCTGCAACGGGCCCATCGCACCGATCACGGTCCTGCATCACGCATTCCGAGCGATCTGCCGGCCCATTGGTTTGAGGGAGAACACGCTTGAAACGCTTCCTGAGGACGCTGCGTGCAGCGAGTATGCCGATGGTCCTCGCACTTTCATTGCTTCTGCTGACGGTGCCCGAATTCGCACGGGCCGCCAACACCGCCAAGGCTGCGCAGAAGAAAGCACCCGCCCCGGCCAACGCATCCCCTTCGGCGGCTGAACGCGCCCGCGCGGCCACCCGAAAGGCCACAGCGGCAGCCGGCGCAGCCGCTGCGGCCGCTGCAACCGCGCTGGCGATGGCCGACGAGGCTCAGAAGCATGCTTTTTCCCTGACCCACATCGGCGAGTACGAGTGCGAATTCAAGCGCGCCATCCGCGTTCTGGCGCACCCCAAGCATGAGGGTTACATCGACCTCCAATTCGACAAGCGCAGCATCACGGCCCGCCCGGTGCTCTCCAGCACCGGCGCCATCCGGCTCGAAGATGTCACCGGGCGTTACCTGATGGTGCAGATCGCCTTCAAGAGCATGCTCATGGATACGCGCGTGGGCCAACGCGTGGCCGACGAATGCCTGCATGATGCGCACCACGAAGCCAAACGAGCGGCTGCCAACGCGCCCCCCGCCCAAGGGCTCGGCATCGGTGCACCTGCTGCAGCACCCGCCTCAGCACCCGCCTCAGCACCCGCCTCAGCGCCCTCCCCTCAGTTGACCGCCATGCCGTCCTCAGCACCCCTGGAAAGCACCCGCCCGCCAGCGGATCCACCGGCGCCCGCCCCAGAACCCCCTGCGGCAAGATAGTGGCGAAGTCTTATATAAGACATAAAATAGCAAAGCAAACCCGAACCGGAGCCGTACCATGCTGCAAGCCTACCGAGCCCATGTCGCCGAACGCGCCGCCTTGGGCATCCCGCCCCTTCCACTGGACGCCAAGCAGGTTGCCTCACTGATCGAACTGATCAAGAACCCGCCGGCCGGCGAGGATGCTTTTCTGCTGGACCTGCTGACCCACCGCGTTCCTCCCGGCGTGGACGATGCGGCCAAGGTCAAAGCCTCCTTCTTGGCTGCCCTTGCACACGGCGACGAACAAGTGGCATTGATCAGCCGCGCCAAGGCCACCGAACTGCTGGGCACCATGGTCGGGGGCTACAACGTGCACCCGCTGATCGAATTGCTCGACGATGCTGAGCCCGCCGTGGCGGAAACCGCCGCCCAGGGACTGAAGAAGACCCTGCTCATGTTCGACTACTTCAACGACGTGGCCGAGAAGGCCCGCGCGGGCAACGCCAAGGCCCAGGCCGTGATGCAAAGCTGGGCCGATGCCGAATGGTTCACTTCACGCCCAGAAGTACCCAAGTCCATCACCGTCACGGTTTTCAAGGTGCCGGGCGAGACCAACACCGACGACCTCTCACCGGCGCCGGATGCGTGGAGCCGCCCCGACATTCCGCTGCACTACCTGGCCATGCTCAAGAACACCCGGCCTGATGCGGCCTTCAAGCCCGAGGAGGATGGCAAGCGGGGCCCCATGCAATTCATCGAAGACCTCAAGAAGAAGGGACACCTCGTGGCCTATGTCGGCGACGTGGTCGGCACAGGTTCATCGCGCAAGAGCGCCACCAACAGCGTGATCTGGGCCACTGGCCAGGACATCCCCTTCGTGCCCAACAAGCGCTTTGGCGGTGTCACGCTGGGCGGCAAGATCGCCCCCATCTTCTTCAACACGCAGGAAGACTCCGGGTCGCTGCCCATTGAGGTCGATGTGGGCACGCTCGAGATGGGCGATGTGATCGAAGTCCTGCCCTATGACGGCAAGATCACCAAGGCCGGAAGCACCGTGGCCGAGTTCAAGCTCAAGAGCGAGGTGCTGCTCGATGAAGTGCGCGCCGGTGGCCGCATCAACCTCATCATCGGCCGCTCACTCACGGCCAAGGCGCGCGATTTTCTTGGCCTTCCCGCGTCAACCGCCTTCCGCCTGCCGCAGGCGCCCAAGGACACCGGCAAAGGATACACGCTGGCCCAAAAGATGGTGGGCCGCGCCTGTGGCTTGCCCGTCGTGGGCGGGCATCAGCAGGGCATCCGCCCCGGCACCTATTGCGAGCCGCGGATGACCACCGTAGGGTCCCAGGACACCACCGGCCCCATGACACGCGATGAGCTCAAAGACCTGGCCTGCCTCGGCTTCAGCGCTGATATGGTCATGCAGTCCTTCTGCCACACGGCCGCCTACCCCAAGGCCGTAGACGTCAAGATGCACCGCGAGCTGCCGAACTTCATCAGCAACCGCGGCGGCGTGGCCCTGCGCCCGGGCGATGGCGTCATCCACTCCTGGCTCAACCGCCTGCTGCTGCCCGATACGGTGGGCACCGGCGGCGACTCGCACACGCGCTTTCCCATCGGCATCTCCTTCCCTGCGGGCTCGGGTCTGGTGGCCTTCGGTGCGGCCACGGGCGTCATGCCGCTGGACATGCCCGAATCCGTGCTGGTTCGCTTCAAGGGCCAGATGCAGCCGGGCGTCACGCTTCGTGACTTGGTCCATGCCATTCCGCTGTACGCCATCAAGGCGGGACTGCTCACCGTGGCCAAGCAGGGCAAGAAGAACATCTTCAGCGGCCGTGTGCTGGAAATCGAAGGCCTGCCCGACCTGAAAGTGGAGCAGGCGTTCGAGCTCAGCGATGCTTCCGCAGAACGCAGCGCAGCCGGATGCACGATCAAGCTCAACAAGGAGCCGATCATCGAGTACCTGAACTCGAATATCGTCCTGATGAAGAACATGATTGCCAACGGCTACCAGGACAAGCGCGCGCTGGAGCGCCGTATCAAGTCGGTGGAAGCCTGGCTGGCCAAGCCCGAATTGCTTGAGGCCGATCAGGACGCTGAATACGCGGCGGTGATCGATATCGATCTGGCCGAGATCAAGGAACCCATCGTCTGCTGCCCCAACGATCCGGACGATGCCAAGTTCATGAGCGAAGTCGCCGGCACGCCCATCGATGAGGCCTTCATCGGCTCGTGCATGACCAACATCGGCCACTTCCGAGCCGCGGCCAAGGTCCTTGGGGGTGCGCGCGACATTCCGGTGAAACTGTGGGTGGCGCCGCCGACGAAGATGGACGAGAGCGAGCTCATCAAGGAGGGCCACTACGCCACCTTCGGGACCGCGGGTGCCCGTACCGAAATGCCGGGCTGCAGTCTGTGCATGGGCAACCAGGCCCAGGTGCGCGAAGGCGCCACGGTCATGTCCACGAGTACGCGCAACTTCCCCAACCGGCTGGGCAAGAACACCAATGTGTTCCTGGGCTCGGCCGAGTTGGCGGCGGTCTGCTCCAAGCTGGGCCGCATCCCGACACTGGCCGAGTATCAGGAAGCGGTTGGCATCATCAATAAGGACGCCGCGAACATTTACCGCTACATGAATTTCGACCAGATCGAGGAGTACGCTGAAGTGGCCAAGGATGTGACGGTCTGAGAACCGTCGCCTTCGCACCAATGGAACGGGGCCTGCGGGCCCCGTTTCAATGTTGACGGCCTAGGGAGTGACCGCTTCCACCCAATCGACCAGCGCTTCGAGCACCGCCTGCCCCCTCTCGTCGCCAGCGGCCATCCGTTGCTCGGCCAGTTCGTCGATACGCTCCAGCACCTGCGCCACCGTCCGGTGGCCGCCCTTGCCCTCATGCAGCCGGGCGCGGCAGTGGCTCAACCACTGAGCCTGTTCATCCTCATTCAAGCTGTTCGGCCAATTGCGGGCGCGGTAGCGCAGCAGCAAGTCGTCCAGCCGCCCATCATCAAACACCGGGCGCTGTTCGGCCAATGCTGCCCCATCCAAGAGTCGCAAGCGCTCCAGTCGCCGCCGGTCGTCATTGGACAGAAACGGTCCGCCATACAGTGTTTGCTCCGCATCCAGCGCGACCGGATCATCAGCAGGCCCTCGCGCGTACACCTCTGCCCAAGGCATCGCCGCCAGGGCCGCCAGATGCAGGCGCGCCTGCTCCGCGTGGCGCAGGGCCCGATCGACATCGATGCCCCAATGAGACGCTCTGGCTTCGCCCAGCGTGGCCAGGTGCTTGATGACCACCGGGCTCTGGTTGACATGGATCGACTTGATCGGCAAGCGCGAAAGGCCTTCGGGCAGGTCTTCCCGCCGCGTGAAGAGGCGCTGCCGAATCTCGGCCGCACCCAGGCCCAGCAAGGCGCGCGGGTCCTCGGCCAGGTCCCAAACGATGACTTCATTGGCATTGGTGGGGTGGCGCGCAAGCGGCCATACCACCGCGGTGTAGCCATGGGCGGGATCGAGCTTGCCCGAGACATGCAGGAAGGGCTGCCGACCCTCATCGAGAGGGCCGATCACCTCCCAAACCTTGCGTTTGTCGCGCAAACTCAGGCAGTAATCAAACAGCCGGGGCTGGCGCTCACGCAGCAGGCGCGCCAGTGCAATCGTGGCTCGCACATCGCTCAGCGCATCATGGGCCGCATCGTGCACCAGACCATTGGCTGCACTGAGGTGCTCCAGCTTCAGCGAAGGCCGTCCATCGTCCTTGAGAGGCCAGTTGATGCCCTCAGGTCGCAGGGCAAACGTGCAGCGCACCACATTGAACAGATCCCAGCGGCTGCATTGGTTCTGCCACTCGCGCCCATAGGGTTCGATCAGGTTGCGCCAAAACAGGTGACGGGTCACCTCATCGTCGAAGGAGAGGCTGTTGTAGCCAACGCCGATGGTGCCCTCCGCCCCCAATTCCTCCAAGACTCGGCGGGCGAAATCCGCCTCGGTCAATCCTCGGGCCTCGCACAGCTGCGGCGTGATACCCGTGATGAGACAGGAGGCAGGGTCGGGAAGCGCGTCACGCGGCGGTCTGCAGTACAGCATCACCGGCTCACCGATCGCGTTCAAGTCCGCATCGGTACGGATGCCAGCGAACTGCGCGGGCGCATCGCGCCGGGTGTCGATGCCAAACGTTTCGTAGTCGTGCCAGAAGAACGTGTGGCTCATTTCGTGAGCCCGCCACCGCCGTCTGGCGTGGCCGACCCCTCCAGCCCCGGCAAGCCCTGGCTGCGTGCCCAGGCCTGAAGCGCCGGCAACAAAGGCCCCAGGCGCTCATCGACGGCGCGCCTGACCGTATCCACCATCACCTGCGTGCTGCGCTCGATTTCGATGTGGACCGCGTCGCCCTCCCGCTTCCCGCCGAAGGTGGTCATTCGCAGCGTCTCCGGGATCAGCCACACTTCAAACCAACCGCCGCCACCCTCCTCATGGCCCGTCTCGGCCACGGTCAGGCTTGCACCATTGACAGCGATATAGCCCTTGGCGAACACATAGCGCATCCAGGGCGCCGGTACCGCAAACCTCAGGACACAGTTGTTCTGCGGCTGTCGAATCTGGGCGACGCAGGCCATAAAGTCCACATGGCCGGACAAGAGATGCCCGCCCACCTCAGCACCCTCACGCGCCGCGCGCTCGGCATTCACACGCGAGCCCACCGACAGGGAACCCAAGGTGGTCAATGACAAGGTCTGTTGCATCACATCGAATTCGGCCGTGTCCGCGGGCTGATCGAAGCGCGTCACCGTCAGGCACACCCCGTCAAGGGCAATGCTCGCGCCGATCTCGACTCCACGGAGAAACCCCGGCGGGAACACCACGGAGAGCGTGCGCAGGCCAGGACGGTCGGTGAGCGCACCCACGGTGGCCACACCCTGAACGATTCCAGTGAACATGGCCTGAGAATATCAGCGGCGCGCAACCGGTACCCAAGGGCAGGCGTCTCCTGGGGTCACGGGATCACCCACACCACGGCGCTGCGCGCCGGTACCTGGACCTCGCCCGAGGCCGAGTTAAGGCGCGCCTCAGCAGCCACCCGGCGATCGGCCGCCTGGGGCGCGCGGTGTACCGGGTGCAATTCCCAGTCGCCGAAGCCGCGAACACTCTCGAACAGCAGCCGCTGCGGCTGTTCATCGCTGTTGAACACCACCAAAACGGCCCGATGAGGCGATCCCGGCCATCCACGGCCATCGATCTGCATGGCGATCACCGCCGCATTCGGCCCCTGCACCGGCACTGGAAAACTCAGGCGCTCGCGTATCGCCTGGGCCGACGGCAGTCGCAACAACGGTGTGGACGCCCGCAGGCGCAGCAAGTCCAGGTGAGCGGCCTTGCTGAAGGCGATCACCGGTGGGGGCGGCTTGATGCCCGGGTGCGCCAGGCGCGGTGCCATCACGGGCCAGAAGGGGCGGCTGTCCTGTCCCGGCGGGAGACCCGCCCCAAAACCATTGTCCTGAAGTGACCAGTCCAGTCGATTGAACCAATCTCCCGAATCGAAGCTGTTGAGGTCCATGGACTTCGAACGCAGGATCTCCTGGCCGGCATGCCAATAGGCCACCCCCTGCGACAGCGCGACCAAGGCCGAGCCCAGCACCTGGATCTGCGCCCGCTCCAGGGCCGTCACCGACAGCGGCAGTTTGAAGGCATTGAGGTCAAACAGCGTGGGGTTGTCATGGTTCTCGACATAGTTCACCACTTCGTTTGGATCGCTCACATAGCCCGCAGGCTGTCCGCCGTAGGGCAAGTCCTTCAAGGCCAGCCGCTGCCCATCGTGGCGCATCATCCGATAGTCCGCCAGGGACCCGGCCAGGCCCGCGCGAATCAGATCAGCTGCCTCGGCACGTTCCCGGCCCTGTGCACCATTGAGCCACCCCTTGCGCGATACCGTGGTGCTCACATCATCCCCGTGTCGCGTGCCTCGCGCGGCATCGCGCAGCCGATCGTTGAAGGTGGCAATGCCACTGCCGACCAGCGACAACTGGGAGGCCTGCACAAAGCGCGCCCCATCGGCGATCTCGCCAAAGTTCCATCCCTCACCGATCAGGGGAATGAAACGCCCTGCGGCCTGGTTGACGGCCTTCTGCAGCGCCTCCATGGCTTCGCGCGGCTGATGGCCCATCAGGTCGAATCGAAATCCATCGATCGCATGGTGACGCACCCACAGAACCGCCGAATCGATCATCAGCTTGCGCATCATCCGATGCTCGGTGGCGGTGTTGTCGCAACAGGTGGAGCGCTCCACCTCCCCCCGCAGGTTCAGCCGGTGGTAGTAGCCGGGCACGATGCGGTCGAGCACCGAACGCGCATCCTGGCCCGCGGCCGACATGTGGTTGTAGACCACGTCCATCCCCACACGCAGGCCCAGGCCATGCAAGGCCATCACCATCTCGCGCAACTCCCTGATACGGACTGCGGGATCGCCCGCGTCCGTGGCGAAGCTGCCCTCGGGCGCATTGAAGTGCCAGGGGTCGTAGCCCCAGTTGTAACAATCTTGCGCCGCCGTGGCCTGCACCGCCGCCTGCTGTTCGCTTGAGTCGGGTGCCCGCGCCCGCAAGCCCCGCTCATCCGGTGTCAGGCAACCGACTTCGGGCACGGTGGCCAAATCGAACACCGGCAGCAAGTGCACATCGGTGAGTCCTGCGGCTGCCATCTCCGCCAGGTGCCGCATGCCCTGGCTCTGCGGCCGCGTGAAGGCGCGGTACTTGCCGCGCAAGGCCGGCGGCACGCTGCGGTCGTTGGCCGAGAAGTCGCGCACATGCAGCTCGCTGATCACCATGTCCACCGACGCGGCCGGTGCGGCCGGGCGCGCGTGGCGCTTCCAGCCACGAGGCGCCAGGTCCGGGTCATCCAGATCGCCGATGTAGCTGTGTTGGGAATCGGCTGTCAGGCTGATCGAGTAGGGATCGGTCACGCGGTTGATGAACCATCCGGCCTGGGGCACGAACACCTGCACCAAGTAGCGATAGGTCGAGCCACGAAGATCCTGCGGATGGCGTGCACGCCAGATGCCGCTTTCCTCCAGGCGCTCGGCGTTCAACACGGCCTTGAGGCCCTGGCCTCTCGCACCGTGGACGCACACCCAGACCCGATGGGCGGTCGGGGCCCACAGGTTCCACTCCACCGAGCCCGGTTGCCCAGGCCTCCACTGAACACCCAATTGGGCCCGCTCGGCTTGCGGCGCAAAGCTCGCATCCAGGGCCTGTGCCGCCTGGAGGCGCTCGGCAACCCGCACGCGGCCCTGCGCATCCAGGCCCACCAGAACCGAGACTTCACGGTGGAAGGCCCTGAGTGCAGGCGCATCACCGCCGAACGCATCCCCCAAAGTCATCACCCACCCCATCCCCAGGTGGGAGGTGGCCCGAGCGGCCTGGGATGCCATCAGCCGATCACGCGCGGCCGGCTCGAGGGTAAACAGGGCATGTACCCGTGTGCCTGCCGGCAATGGCGCCGCGATCTGGAACCGGCTCGCAAGGTCATGCCCCTGAGCCACCGCCCACTGCACCACGGCATGCCGATCCGCCGCAGCCGCTGGGCCAGGCGCCATGCGGACCGTCCTTTCGTCCACCCATGCCGACTGCGCCGTGAGCGCGCGCCAATCGGGCGATGCCGGTGCCCCCACGGCTTGGGCCGCCGAAGGGGCCTGGCAGGCATTGGCAAGCGCGCGCGGACCGGGTTCTGCCGGGGCGGCCACAGAAGAGATGGCGGCGCTGCCCGCCACGGCGAGCGTGAGCATCCAGGCGCGGTGGCGGTTGATGTCGTGGGGCACGATGAGTCGGTGGGGTATGGACGCCGAAATGGTAGTTTTACTACATAAATCGCGACTGACGAGCCACTAAACTGTCCGAATGGCTTCAACTTCAGCCGCCCATGCAGCCGCGCTTCACCGGGTGGTCCTGCTCCACAGTGCGTAGTAAAACTACCTTCTCGGCGTCACCGTGGCCGCACTTGCGGCACCTGCTGGGGGCTGTGACCCTGGGCCTCGGGGTTGCGGCATCGATGAGCGCCTGCGGCGGCGGCCGATCAGGCGAAACCACGGCCAGCCCTCCGGTCGCGGGGGGAGGATCGTCGGGGCCGGTGACGCCGCCCAGCACGACGAATCTGCCCACTTTTGACACCAGTGCGGTGATGGCGCAGAACACGGCCCTGGGCCTGCCCGAGGGCTGGCACAACGGCGCCTTCATGCAGGTGTTCGTGCGCAGTTACCAAGACAGCAACGGCGACGGCATCGGAGACCTCAAGGGGCTCATCGCACGCCTGGATTACCTCAAGGATCTGGGCGTTCGCGGCCTGTGGCTGATGCCGATACACCCCAGTCAGGACGGTGACCACGGTTACGCGGTCAAGGACTATCGCCATGTTGATCCCGCCTTCGGCACGCTGGCCGACTTGGATGCCTTGATCGCGGCGGCCGCCTCGCGCGGCATCGGCGTCATCCTGGACTATGTGATCAACCACAGCGCTGCCGAGCACCCGGCCTTCATCAACGCACGAGCGGCCAAAGACAATGCCTTTCGCGATTGGTATGTGTGGCAGGACAGCGCGCCGCTGAACTGGACCGTGTTCAACGGCAACCCCTGGCGGCAAGACGCCACCGGCTGGTACTACGCACCCTTTTGGCACCAGATGCCCGACTGGAATCTCCGCACACCTGCCGTTGAATCCTGGCACCACGACAACCTGCGCTTCTGGCTCAATCGCGGCATTGCGGGTTTTCGGTTTGACGCCGTAGGGCTGCTCATCGAAAACGGACCGCTGGCCTACAACATCCAGCCGGACAGCAGAGCCTTCATGCAGCGCGTCAACACCGTGCTGAGCGGCTATGGGCGGCGGTTCATGGTGTGCGAATCGCCGGATGACTCCCAGGGCTTCGCCAACGCCTGCGGCAGCGCCTTCGGATTCGATCTCAATGGCCGCATCCTCGGCGCAGCCCGCGGCAATACCCAAGACATCGAAGCGGTACGGCGCTACTTCCTGACGGCCGCGCCGGGGACTGCCACCTTCCTGGCCAATCACGACGAATTCGCCGGCAACCGCATCTGGAATCAACTCGCGGGCGACACGCAGGCCTACAAGCTGGCCGCAGCCACCTACCTCCTACTGCCGGGAACGCCCTTCATCTACTACGGCGAAGAGATCGGCATGGCGGCGTCGGCCACGCTCACGGGAGACCCCAAGCTGCGCACCCCCATGAGTTGGACCGGCGACACCGCGCGGGCCGGATTCACCACCGGCCTTCCCTACCGCGGCCTTTCGGCCAATGTCGCCACACAGAACGTGCAGTCCCAGCAGTCGCAGGCCGACTCCCTGCTGAACTTCTACAAGAGCATGATCGGCCTGCGCAACACCCGCCTTTCCATCGCGCGCGGCGGTTACGACAAACCCTTCGTGCAGGGGTCGGTGCTGGGATACACCAGAACGCTCGGGCAGGAACGCACACTCGTGCTCATCAACTACGGTGCTCAGCCCGCGCGGCTGACGATCACCGACCTGCCATCGGCCGGTGTGCTGACCACGCTGTGGCCCCAAGGGATGCCGGTCACCAGCGCCCAAGCGGGGCAGGCTGAGGTGGAGGTGGCCGCCCGCAGCCTTCGGGTGCTGGACCTCAAGTGAACAGAACGCTGCTGTTGCGGGTGCCGGCTGCCCTGCTCGTGGCCGCTTTGGTGGCCTGCAAGAGCGCTCCACCGACACACACCCCAGCGGCCCCTCCCGGCTTCGATACCCGCCCTGTGGCCGCGGTCCCGCGCGACAACGGCCTGGATGCGCATTGGCATCACGGGGCGTTCATGGAGATCTTCGTTCGCGCTTATCAGGACAGTGACGGGGACGGTGTCGGCGATCTACGGGGTCTCATCTCGCGCTTGGACCATCTTCAGCGACTCGGCGTGCGCGGGATCTGGCTGATGCCCGTGACCCTCAGCGCCGACCGAGATCACGGTTACGCCACCGCCGACTTTCGCCGTGTCGAGCCGCAGTACGGCAGCCTCGAAGACATGCGGGAACTGTTGCGGCAGGCCCACCGCCGCGGCATCGGCGTGATCATGGATTACGTGATCAACCACGCATCGCATGAGTTCCCGCCGTTCCGCGACGCCCTGGCCCATCCCCGAAGCCCTTATCGAGACTGGTTCCTCTGGTCGACCGAAGCCCCCGTCGGCTGGGATATCTGGGGCAAGAACCCCTGGTACCACGAAGGCTCCAGGCCATGGGAATTCAAGGGCGAGTGGAAGGATCTTCCACCCCCGCCACCGGGCGCACGCGGGCACTACTTCGGCACCTTCGGCGCACACATGCCGGACTTCAATCTGCGCCATGAACCCACACTCCGCTATCACTTCGACAGTCTGCGGTTCTGGATGAACATGGGCCTCGATGGCGTGCGCCTGGATGCCGTGCCACACATGGTTGAAAACAATGCCCGGGACTGGAACGACCAGCCGGAAAGCCGGGCATTGACCCGGCAGTTGCAGGACTTGGTGAAGTCCTACCCCAAGCGCTACACCGTCTGTGAGGCCACGACCAGCCCGGAGGTTTACGGTCGTCCGGACATCTGCGGTGCCGCATTTGCCTTCGGACTGGTTCCGCACATCGTGGCAGCTCCCAAGGGTGATGAGGACGCGGTCCGAGCCATGGTCGACTACTGGAAAACAGCGCCACCCGGCATGGCCACCTTCCTATCGAACCATGACATCTTCGCTGGGCCGCGCGCATGGGATCAGTTTGGTGGCGATGAGGCGCGTTACAAGCTGGCCGCTGCCACTTACCTGCTGATGCCCGGTACGCCCTTCATCTATTACGGGGAAGAAATTGGTCAGGCGGGTCTGCCCGGCCTGCCGGGAGACCAGCCCATACGAGGCCCGATGAGCTGGGACACAAGGCCGCATGCTGGCTTCACGACGGGCATTCCCTTCCGGTCCGCGGCACCGAATGCAGCCCGCCACAACGTCTTGGCACAAAGCGCGGGCACGCGGTCGATCCTGCGCCACTACAAGGACATGCTTCAACTGCGCAACAGCCGAGGATCGATTGCCCGCGGCCAGTGGCGCCATGCCTTTGCCGACGGCCTTGTCATGGGCTTTGAACGAACGCTGGACCGCGAACGCACGCTCGTGCTGATCAACTACGGCCAGACCACCAAGACCGTGACGGTGCCCACTGAACCGGCTCCAACGGTTCGTGCGCGCTTGCTCTGGGCCTCTGAGTCGCAGATGGCCGGCCGCGTGCAACAACCGTCTCGCCTGGGACCCTTACGGACCAGTGGGCATCTGCTGGCACCGCAATCGGTGCAGGTCTGGGACCTCAACCCAGCAGATTGAAGGGCCCACGCCCGCTCGCGGCCGTGACCAGCGCCAGCACCCGGCGCGACTCCTCGTCCAGCATCGGCCATTGCAAGCGCCAGGTCCAGTTGTGCGGCCCCATGGAGCCGGGCAAATTCATCCGGTGCTCGGCGCCCAGACCCAAGACATCCTGCAAGGGGTAAACCGCCATACAGGCCACCGACTGTGCGGCAGCACGGATCATGGCCCAATGGATATCGTGGTCCCAGGCGGCCAAATAACTCGCCGCAAAGTGGCGCTCCGCCGGTGTGGCCGTGCTCCACCAGCCCCTGACCGTCTCGTTGTCATGCGTGCCGGTGTAGACCAGGGTGTTGGCCACATAGTTGTGGGGCAGAAATTCGTGCGTGGCATCGCCACCGAAGGCCTGGGAGAGGATGCGCATGCCGGGGAAGCCGCAACCGTCACGCAGGTCGATCACATCCGGCGTGATCAAACCCAAGTCCTCGGCCACGATCGGCAAGCGTCCGAGCGCCTTTTCGATGGCATCGAAAAGAGCCTTTCCGGGGCCCGGCACCCACCGGCCTTCCCGCGCCGTGGAGCATGAAGCGGGAATCTCGTAGTAACCCGCGAAACCTCGGAAATGGTCGATGCGAAAGACATCGGCCTGCGCCAATGCACGCCTCACGCGCGCCGTCCACCAGCGGTAGCCTTCGGCCGCCATGCGGTCCCAGCGGTACAACGGGTTCCCCCATCGTTGACCATCCTCACTGAAATCATCGGGCGGGCAACCGGCCACGACCGTGGGCTGGTGCCCTTCGTCCAGTTCGTAGAGATCGGGCCGCGCCCAGCAGTCCGCGCTGTGGTGCGCAATGAAGATGGGCAGATCGCCCATGATGCGCACGCCTCGATCGGCCGCATAGGCACGCAAGTCAGCCAACTGCGTATCGAAGTTCCACTGAACAAAAGCCCAGAAGTTCATCTCGGCGGCGTGGGCCTGAGCCGCCTGTTGAAGCGCTCCGGGCGCACGATCCCGACAGCCAGCGGCCCATGTCCACCAGGGTTGACCGCCATGGGCCGATTCCAAAGCCATGAAAAGGAGGTAATCATCCAACCACCACCCCTGATCCTTCCGCCAGTCGGCCAGTGACCGCCGCTGCTCGGCAGTGGCCCTGCGCTCAAAACCCGCATGGGCCGCCCGCAATCGCGCCAGACGCCAGGGCACCAGGGCTTCGAAGTCCACCCGGGCGCCGTCTGCCCGAACGGGTGCGCCCTGCAAGGCCTCAGCGTCGATCCAACCCTCCGCAACCAAGGGCTCAAAGGCCACCATGAGCGGGCTGCCCGCAAATGCCGAAACGCTCTGGTAGGGAGAATTGCCAGGACCGATGGGCGTGGTGGGCAGCCACTGCCAAACCGTCTGTCCAGCCGATTGGAGCCAGTCGATGAAACGGCGCGCATCCGGGCCGAAGTCGCCAATGCCATGGGGGCCGGGCAGCGATGTGATGTGCAGGAGGATCCCGCTGGTTCTTTGGGTCAGATCCATCTTGGGTACTTCGAACCTTTTTGAGAAACGGTTAACCTCACGGCACCGAGAGCAGCACTACCACGCTGCGCGCCGCGATGCCGATCGAGCGCTCGACCACTTGGCCGCTGAGGGACGCTCCAGCGTCATCCTGCGTGGTGTCCAACGCCACACGCCAACGACCCTGAAGCGGCATGACAGCCTCTTGCGCATGCGGGTGGAACACGGCCAGGACGGAAGGGCCCTTCGGTGCGCTGAACCGGCAGACCAGCGAACGGTGCTGCACATCCTGCCAATCCTGGGGCTGCAACCCTTGACCGTCCAAACCCAGCCACGTCACCTTGGGCAGCCGGTCTTCATCGGCATGGTCCGCAAACCATTGGTCGTGACGCAGACACTCGTGTTCAGCCCGCAGGGTCAGCGCCCTGCGCACCAAGCTGAGCATGGATCGATCAACCGAGGACCAATCCAGCCAACTCACCGGCGAGTCCTGGCAGTAGGCATTGTTGTTGCCGCGCTGGGTCTTGCCCAGTTCGTCACCCGCTGCCAACATGGGCGTTCCCTGTGACAGCAGCAGCGTGGCCATGATGGCGCGCTGCACCCGACCGCGTATTTCATGGATGCCGGGATCATCGGTCGGGCCTTCCACCCCGAAATTGGCGCTCAATTCGCTGTCGCGTCCATCACGGTTGTCTTCGCCGTTGGCCAGGTTGTGCTTGCGGTGATAGCTCACCACATCTCGGAGCGAAAAACCGTCATGAGCGGTCACGAAGTTCACGCTTGCCGAAGGTCGCCGCTGGGAGTGGTGGAAAAGATCGCTGGAGGCCGCCAGTCGCCGTGCGAATTCACCCCGCGTCACGGCACTCGCGTGTGCCCGGTGATTGAGTCCTGCAGCACCGAACAGCCAGTAGCCCCGCACCGCGTCGCGGAAGCGGTCGTTCCAATCCAGGAAGGCACCCGGGAACCGTCCCACTTGGTAACCATCGGGCCCGCTGTCCCAAGGTTCGGCAATCAGGTGCACATCGGCGAGCACCGGATCTTGCCGGAGCGCCGTCAAGAAGGCCGCGTCGGGCTGAAAGGACTGTCCGCGCGTGCGGCCCAGCACAGCGGCCAGATCGAAACGGAAACCGTCGACGCCCATCTCCAGAGCCCAGTGACGCAAAGAATCCAACACAAACTGGGTGACACGCGGCTGCCACAGGGCCAGCGTATTGCCGCAACCGGTCAAGTTCTCGCAACGGCTGGCGTCTTCGGGCATCAACCGATACCAACTGGCATGATCCAGACCCCGGAAAGACAAGGTGGGACCGTCCTCGCCGCCCTCGGCCGTGTGGTTGTAGACCACATCGATCACCACCTCCAGGCCGGCGGCATGCAGCGTCTGCACCATCTGCCGGAATTCTTCGGTGGCGGCCGCCGTGTCCTGCGGAGAGCGCGACCATCGGGGGTCGACACAGAAGAATCCCAGTGTGTTGTAGCCCCAGTAATTCGACTTTCCCAATTTCAGCAGATGCGGCTCATCCACCGCGTAGTGCACCGGCAGCAGTGACAGGGTCGTCACGCCCAAGCGCTTGAAATGGTCGATGCAGGCCGGGTGCGCCAAGCCCGCATAAGTACCCTTGAGCTCATCGGGCACATCGGGATGCAGACGACTGAAACCCTTGACATGCACTTCATACAACACAACACGGTCTTTGGGGTACCGCGGTCGCCCCTGGCTCAGCGCCTGGGCTTGAGAGGCGGTCAAGCCGGCCACCACGCGCGCCTTCAAGGCATTCGATGCGTTGTCTCGCGCGTCGGGTACGCGGACCCCGTCAGGATGCCCGCGCACATGACCGTGGTGTTCGTCGCGGTGCTCGAATCGTCCCAGGATCTCCCGCGCGCAGGGATCCAGCAGCAGCTTGGCCGGATTGAAACGGTGCCCCAGTCCAGGTGCATAGGGGCCGTGCGCACGAAAGCCGTACACCTGTCCCACACGCAGACCTGGCACGAACCCATGGAACACGCCGTCATGGGGTCCGTGCAGACGCAGTCTCTGGGTCTCGCCTGTACCGTCAGCATCGAACAAGCACAGCTCGATGGCCTGGGCATGCTGCGAGAAGACCGCGAAATTGACCCCACCATCCCGCGGATGCGCACCCATCGGATGGTTGCGACCCTCCTCCGGCGTGAAGCGCTGCCGTGTCATGGGATTCAACTCAGCGACAAATGTTCGGCTGATCGCGTCAACATCAAGGTGGCCAGCGGTGGCAAGGTCAGGCACAAACTGACCGAGTGCCCGTGCGCCGGGACCGCCTCGACCCGCTGATCCACACCCCCGTTGCCCACACCCGAACCGCCATACGCCTGCCCGTCGGTGTTGAGGACCTCGCGCCAAGTCCCTTCCAAGTGGGCCGGCAATCCAATGCGATAGCCCTGGCGAACCACCGGCGTGAAGTTGCACACCACCAGAATCGCTCCACCCCGACCGTCGTAGCGGGCCCAGGCGAATACGCTGTTCTGGTCATCGTCAACCACCAGCCACTCAAATCCTTCGGGCATGCAGTCCAGTTGGTGCAAAGCCGATTCACGGCGGTACAGGGTGTTGAGGTCTCGCACCAGTTGCTGCACGCCTTGATGGCGGGGCTCGTCAAGCAAACCCCAGGGCAATTCGTGGGCGTCTTGCCATTCCCAAGGCTGCGCAAATTCCTGCCCCATGAACAACAGCTTCTTGCCCGGGTGCCCCCACATGAAGCCGTAGTAGGCCCGCAAATTGGCAAAGCGCTGCCAGTCGTCGCCAGGCATGCGGCTCAGGATCGAACCCTTGCCATGCACCACCTCGTCGTGGGACAGGGGCAGGACGAAGTTCTCGCTGAAGGCGTACACCAGGCCGAAACGCATCTTGTCATGGTGCCAACGGCGGTGCACCGGGTCCTGTTGCATGTAGCGCAGGGTGTCGTTCATCCAACCCATGTTCCACTTGTAGTGAAAACCAAGGCCGCCATGGTTCACCGGCGCACTCACACCGGGAAAGGCAGTGCTCTCCTCGGCTACCGTGATGGAACCGGGGCACTCCTTGCCGAGAATGCTGTTGAGTGAGCGAAACAGATCGATGGCCTCCAGGTTTTCGCGGCCACCGTGCACATTTGGAATCCATTGGCCGTCCGCACGCGAGTAATCGCGATACAGCATGGATGCCACGGCGTCCACCCGCAGGCCATCGACACCACCGCATTCAATCCAATAGCGGGCGCTGCCGATCAGGAAGTTGCGCACCTCCCAACGGCCGAAGTTGTAGATCGCGGTGTTCCAGTCCTGGTGAAAGCCTTCGCGAGGATCCTGGTATTCGTAGAGCGCGGTTCCATCAAAACGGGCCAGACCATGGGCATCCATTGGAAAGTGTGCCGGCACCCAGTCCAAGAGCACGCCGACTCCGCGATCGTGACAGGCTCGGACAAAGCGCTGGAAGGCCTCCATTGGGCCGAAGCGCGCCGAAGGGGCATAGGCTCCCAAGGTCTGATAGCCCCAGCTGCCATCAAAAGGATGCTCGGTCATGGGCATCAGCTCCACATGGGTGAAGCCCATGGACGCCACATAGTCCGGCAGCCGTCCGGCCAGTTCATCCCAGCAGAGAAATCCACCGTCGGCACGTTTGCGCCAGGAGCCCAGGTGAACCTCGTAGATGGCAATGGGCGCTTGCCGTGCATTGGCCTGAGCGCGGCCCGCGGGCAAGGGATTGAGCGGCGGCAGGGGCGCCACCACGCTGGCGTTGTCGGGTCTCAACTGCGCCTGTCGTGCCATGGGATCGGCCTTCAGGGGCAATAGATTCCCGCTGGAGTCGTGCAGTTCGAACTTGTAGAGCGCACCCGACGCCACGCCCGGCACCACGGTCTCCCAGACGCCACTTCGGCCCCGGTTGTGCAGGTGGTTCACCCGGCCGTCCCAGTGATTGAAGTCGCCCACCACGCTCACGGCTTGCGCATTCGGCGCCCAGACGGCAAACCGGGTACCCGACCCATCGCTGAGCTCGTGCGCGCCCAATACCCGCCAGGGTGCCGGGTGCTGGCCGTTGGCCAACAGCTCCAGATCGGTGTCCTCGATCACAGGCTGCTCACACTCCAGACACGGTCCACATACTCGGCGATGGTGCGATCGGAAGAAAACGGCCCCATGCCGGCCACATTCCGAATGGCACGCGCCTGCCAGGCGCCCGGCTGCGCATACAGCGCATCGACTGCAGTCTGCGCGGCAACATAACTGTCGAAATCAGCCAGCAGCAAGTAGGGGTCGTGCGCGAGAAGCTCCTGCACCAGGCCCGCATACCGACCGCGGTCACCCGGTGAAAAGTCACCGGCCGCCAGCGCGTCGAGCACCTGGCTCAGGGCCAGGCTGTGCTCCGCATAGAGGCGTGGGTCATAGCCCAGGCGTCTGAGATCATTCACCTGCTCGGTGCGCAATCCGAAGATGAACATCTCATCCACGCCCATGGCTTGCGCCATCTCGATGTTCGCACCGTCCCAGGTCCCGATGGTCAGGGCTCCGTTGAGTGAGAACTTCATGTTGCCGGTACCCGAGGCTTCGGTGCCTGCGGTGGAGATCTGCTCGGAGAGATCAGCCGCCGGAATGATCACCTCGGCCAGGCTCACGCTGTAGTTGGGCAGGAACACGAACTTCAAGAGGCCCTGCACACGGGGATCGCTGTTGATCACGCGTCCCACGTCGTGCGCGAGCTGGATGATGAGCTTGGCCGTGCGGTAGGCCGAAGCCGCCTTGCCCGCCATCACCACCGTGCGCGGCACCCACGCCCTGCCCTCCAGCCCCTGCGGATGGGCCAGGATGGCCTGGTAGCGCGCCGCCACCTGCAGGATGTTGAGCAACTGCCGTTTGTACTCGTGGATCCGCTTGACCTGCACATCGAACAGGGAATGGGGATTCACCGAAATGCCCACTTCACGACGAATGCGCTCCGCCAGTCGTTGCTTGTTGGCCAACTTGGCGGTCGAGAACGCCTGCTGCAGTGCACTGTCCTCGGCGCGAGCGCCCAGTTGTTTGAGCGCCATCAGATCCTGCCGCCATGCCGCACCCAAGGCCCGATCCAGTACCGCCGACAGGGCCGGGTTGGCCTGCTGCAGCCAACGCCTGGGCGTCACCCCGTTGGTCACGTTGTGGAACTTCTCGGGGCTCAAGCGCGCGAAATCCGCGAAGATCGTCTGCACCATCAGGTCGGAATGCAAGGCCGACACACCGTTGACCCGGTGCGAGGCGATGATCGACAGGTTGGCCATGCGCAGGCGGCGCTCGCCGTGCTCGGCCACCACGCTCAAGGCCTGTGCGATGCCGCCATCACCGGGAAACCGGGCCCTCACCGCCTCCAGGAAGTGGTGGTTGATCTCATAGATGATCTCCAGGTGCCGCGGCAGCAGCTCCTCGAACATCCACACGGGCCAGGTCTCCAGCGCTTCGGGCATCAGCGTGTGGTTGGTGTAAGAGATCGCCTGCGATGTGATCGCCCAGGCCTCGGGCCAAGGCATGCCCTGTTCATCCAACAGCAGACGCATCAACTCAGCCGGTGCCAGGGCCGGGTGCGTGTCATTGAGGTGAACCGCATTGCGCAGCGACAGACCGGTCAGGCTGCCCACCTCGCGCAGGTGGCGCGAAAGGACATCCTGCAAGGACGCGCTGACCAGGAAGGCCTCTTGTTTCAATCGCAAGCGGCGTCCCTGCTGAGTACTGTCGTCAGGGTAAAGCACCCAGTTCAACAGGTCAGCGTCGTGCTGGGCACGGCCGGCGGCCTCGTACTCGCCACGGCAGAACAGTTCAAAGTCGATTGGCTGCAGGGAAACGGCTTGCCATTGCCGCAAGGTGGACGTGCGTGGGCTGTGATGCGCCGGCACGATGAAATCGTAGGCCTGCGCCATCACCGTTTCCTTGGGCACCCATCGCCGCTTCACGCCCTCCTGCACCACGCGTCCACCAAAGTGCACCGGGTACCGAACATCGGGTCTGAGGATCTCCCACGGATTGCCGTCGCGCATCCAGTCGTCGGGGACCTCGCTTTGCCGCCCGTCCACGATGCGCTGAGCGAACATGCCATAGCGGTATCGCATGCCATACCCAAACGACGGCAGACCCAATTCGGCAAACGAATCCAAGAAGCATGCGGCCAATCGACCCAAGCCCCCATTGCCAAGTGCGGCGTCCCCCTCGCTCTCCAGCACATCGGCCAGCGTGGCGCCGCTGCCCTGCAGGGCCGCTTCCAATCCATCGCGCAGTCCCAAGGCGGACAGGGCATTGTGGAGCGCGCGGCCCATCAGAAACTCCATGGAAAGGTAGTGCACACGCCGCGAGCCCTGCGCACCGGCGGATGTCCTCGAATCCATCAAGGCATGGAGCCTTTGCACATCGTCGTCCTGGGTGCGCGCCCAACGATCTTCCAGCGGCCCCCGGCAGGCTTGCGCCACGGCGCGCAGCACCGCAGCGGGCGACAAGGCCACGCCCTCGGCGCGCGCGCGCCCCTGGGCCTGCGCCACAGCCGCTGCCAGCAAATCGGGATCAAGCGTTTGGGCCGTCATGGTCGGAGTCTCTCGCAGGGTCTTGAGCATCGGGAAATGGTCGGGAATGCCCACGGGGTCCCACGGGGGTCCTGAGGCGGGTCAAAGCCACCCGAATTCTGCCCACGGCGGCCACACTTCTGTAGTTTTACTACATCGGGTTAACCCGATGTGACGTCAACGCATTGATTCACAAAGACTTTCCCGGAATCAATCGAGTTACATCCCCATCTTCCCGGATGATTGCCCCTGTAAATTTCCTAGAAAATCATCCGAATGAACCCTGTGCGCAAAACCCAAGGAGGACATGCCCCGTGGCGGATGTGAAGCTTGTCAACGTCGACAAGGCCTACGGCAGCGCGCGCATCCTCCAGGGCATCAACCTGGAAATCCGCGACGGCGAGTTCATGGTCTTCGTCGGACCGTCGGGCTGCGGCAAGAGCACCCTTTTGCGCAGCATCGCAGGCCTGGAGGAAATCAGCGCGGGCGATCTGTACATCGGCGGACGGCGCATGAACGATGCGGCGCCTTCGGAACGCGGCATCGCCATGGTGTTCCAAAGCTATGCGCTGTATCCGCACATGAACCTGTTCGACAACATGGCGTTTGGCCTGCAGCTGGCCAAGGTGCCCAAGGCGGAAATCGAAACGGCCGTGCGCCACGCAGCCCGCATCCTGCACATCGAACATCTGCTGGATCGCAAGCCCAAGGACCTCTCCGGTGGTCAACGGCAGCGCGTGGCGATCGGCCGCGCCATCGTGCGCCAACCGTCGGTGTTCCTGTTTGACGAACCGCTTTCCAACCTCGACACCGCACTGCGCGTGCAGATGCGCTATGAATTCGCCAAGCTGCACGAGCAACTCAAAACCACCATGGTCTACGTCACCCATGATCAGGTGGAGGCCATGACGCTGGCCGATCGCATCGTGGTGCTGTCAGCCGGCAAGGTGGAGCAGGTCGGGGCGCCGATGGAGCTCTACTTCCACCCGTGCAATCAATTCGTGGCGGGGTTCATTGGCTCTCCCCAGATGAACTTCCTGCCGGTGGTGGTGGAGCAGGCCAGCGCCCAGCACCTGTTGGTGCGGCTGGCCGACGGCTCCACCATCGGTTGCGCCATCGATGGCTCCGCCTCGCACGCCGGCCAGCGCCTCACGCTGGGGCTCCGCCCTGAACACCTCACGGTCGCGAGACCGGAGGCCAGCGGCAATCTCATTCCCACCGAGGTGAATTTTGTGGAAGCGCTGGGCGGCTCGACCGTCGCGTATTGCGCCCTGCCTGGGCAAAGCACCCCGGCCACGGTTCAACTCGACGGATTGGTGCGTGTACACGGTGGCCAAGGTCTGCGGCTGCAGGTGGACCCGGCATTGACCTACGCATTCGATGAATCCGGTGCCGCACTCCGGCGCCTCGACGGCGCCGTGGTGTCGCAAGCCGCTTGACCCGCATGGCTGACACGGCCCCAAGCGCTCCACCCCCCAGCCCCGGACCGGTAGGCCTTTTCGAAGCCCGCGATGCCGACTGGCGCAACGGCGCCATCACCTACCAGGTGTTGGTCGACCGCTATGCACCCAGCGCGCAGCTTCCGGCCAAGCGTCATCTCTACCCGGCGCCCAAGCGGCTGCGCGACTGGAGCGAATGCCCCCGTCAAGGCCAGTTCCTGGAAGACGCTCGTGTGTGGAGCCACGAAATCGATTTCTGGGGTGGCGACCTACAGAGCCTGCGAACCCACCTACGGCACATCATCGACCTTGGCGCCGACGTGCTCTACCTCAACCCCATCTGTCACGGCTACACCAACCACAAGTACGACGCGCTTGACTACGCCGAGGTCTCGCCCGAATACGGCACGCGCCAGGACGTCAAGGATCTGGCCGATGAACTCCACCGTCATGGCATGAAACTGGTGCTCGATGGCGTCTTCAACCACATGGGTCGCCAGGCGCCGCGCTTTCAGGACGCCCTGCGCAGTGCGGCCAGCCCTTGGCGCAACTGGTTCGTGTTCGACGAGCGCATGCCCGGCGGCGCGCGGTCGTGGATGCAGGCAGAAAACCTGCCCGAGCTGAACATGGAGAACCCCTCGGTGCAGGCCTGGCTGTGGGGTGACCGGGATTCGGTGGTTCGCGGCTATCTGCGTGACGGGGTCGATGGCTGGCGACTCGATGTGGCACACGACATCGGCATGGACCTGCTCCAGGCGCTGACCCAGGCCGCACACGAAGAAAAACCCGGCTCGCTGGTCGTGGGCGAATTGTGGAACTGGCCCAAGGAGTGGTTTCCTGCGGTCGATGGCGTGATGAACTTCAGCCTGCGGGAGATCGTCCTGCGCTGCCTGGACGGACGGATCACCACCACGCTGGCCCTGCGCATGATGGCCCGCATGGTGGCCGAATGTGGCACCGAGCCCCTCTTGAAATCCTGGCTGATGCTCGATAACCACGACACGGTCCGCGTGGCTACCGCCCTGCCCAATGAACGCGCACGAAAAATGGCGCAGCTGCTGCAGTTCACCCTCCCCGGCGCACCGAACCTCTACTACGGCAGTGAACTGGGCATGGAAGGCGGCGCCGACCCCGAAATGCGCGCCCCCATGCGCTGGGACCTGGCCACCGAGGACAACCCCACCCTGCGCTGGACCCGGCAGCTCATCGCCCTGCGAAGGCAACAGCGAGCGCTGCGGGTGGGTGACTGGCGCGCGGTCGAGTGCGAGCGGCTGCTGGCCTTTGAGCGCCACACCGACCGCGTGGGCGAGACCGTCATCGTTCTGGCCAATCCTTCCGACCGTCCCGTTGCGGAAACCGTGCTCGTGGCCAATTCCAGGTTGATGAACAACTCACCGGTGAACGACCTCTTGGAGCCCGGTCGCGGCCACACGCCCTTTCTGGCGGGCCTGCTGGAGGTGCGGCTGGAGCCCTGGGAAATGCGCGTGCTGCAACCCCATGTGCAAGCCGAACGGGGCTACACCACCTACAAGCGGGTGCGCTGAATCCGACCCATGCACCGAAGAACCCTCTTGCGCAGCGCTGCCGCCCTGTTCGGCGTCGCTCATGGCCCCATGCATGCTCAAACCAAGCCCCATCCCTCCGGTGCTGTTGCCGCGGGCACCATCGAACAGACGGCCTACAGTGCCATCTATGAAGTCAACATCCGCCAGCACAGCGCGGAAGGCTCGCTGCGAGCGGTAACGGCAGACCTTCCACGCATCCGCGCGCTGGGCGTGGGCATCCTGTGGCTGATGCCGCTGCAACCCATTGGGCAGGTGCGGCGCAAAGGCTCGCTGGGCAGCTACTACTCCATCCAGGATTACACCGCCGTCAATCCGGAGTTCGGCACCCTGGCCGACCTCCAGGACCTGGTCAATCAGGCTCACCGGCTCAACATCAAGGTCATCCTCGACTGGGTGGCCAACCACACCGCCTGGGACCATCCTTGGATCACCCAGCACCCCCACTGGTACCGCCGCAATGATGCGGGTGAGATCCAGGCGGTCAAGGCCAATCCCCACGACCCGGCAGACACTGAATATTGGGAAGATGTGGCACAGCTGGACTACAGCCAGCACGAGCTGTGGGTGGCCATGATGGAGGCCATGCGGTGGTGGCGCCGCGAGGTGGGCCTGGATGGATTTCGCTGTGATGTCGCCGCCTACCTGCCAACGCGCTTCTGGGAATTGGCGCGTCAGGTGCTGCAGCAAGACGGCCCGCTGTTCATGTTGGCCGAGGCTGATGCGCCGGAGATGCACCGGGCAGGCTTCGATGCCACCTACGACTGGAAACTGCAGCAAACCCTCGAGAAGATCGCGCAAAGCCGGCTGGAAGCCGGTGTGACACCGCAACAAGCCCTGATGGACTGGTGGATCGACCGCGTCAAGCGCTACCCCGTGGGGTCGATCGGGATGAACTTCATCACCAACCACGACATCAACAGTTGGCACGGCTCGGACGAGGAGCTCTATCGCACGCCCGAAGCGGCGCAGGCGATGGCCGTGCTCACCGCCACCCTGCCGGGCCTACCCCTGCTGTACTCGGGTCAAGAATCGTTCAGTCGCAAGCGCCTGGCCTTCTTTGAAAAGGATCCCGTGGACTGGGGCACCCGCTCGCAGACCGATTTCTACACGCGGCTGCTCAAGTGGCGCAGCACCCATGCAGCGCTGCAGGCGCCCTTGACCTTCGATGGCCTGGAGTGGGTGCCCGATACCAACCCGCAAGTGATCACCTTCAAGCGCAAAGGCCCGCGCGGCAGTGCGCGCCTGCAGATCAGTGTGAACCTCAGCGCACGGGCTCAGAAGGCCCTTGGCCGCATCACCTTGCCGCCCTGGGGCTGGCAGATCGGGGCACCCAAGCCCGCGGCTAACCCTTCACCCCGCCGGCGGCCAGCCCCGAGACCAGCCAACGCTGCGCCACCAAAAAAACGACCGTGATCGGCAAGCCCGAGAGGATGGCTGCAGCGGCGAAGTCACCCCAGCGGAAATTGTGCTCGTGCACGAAAAGCTTGGCCCCAACGGCCAGCGTGAGTTGATCCTGTTGGGTCAGCAGGATGGAGGCGACCGGGTACTCGATGATGGCCCCGATGAAGGCCAGCACGAACACCACGGCAAGCGCCGGCAGCGCCATCGGCAGGAGTACCTTGCGAAAGGCCTGCCAGGGCGTGGCACCGTCCACGATTGCCGCCTCCTCGACCTCGGTGGGCAGCGTGTCGTAATAGCCCTTGAGCGTCCAGATGTGAATGGCCAGCCCCCCCGAATACGCCAGAACAAGCGCCGCGTGCGTGTTGTGACCGATGGCCGGGAAGGCGGCCCCCAGACCATCGAAGATGGCATACAGCGCCACCAGTGCCAGCACGGCGGGGAATACCTGCATCAGCGTGAGGCCGACCAGCACCCGTTCCCGCCCCTTGAAGCGTATGCGCGAAATTGCGTAAGAGGCGGTGGTGGACAACACCAGCGTCACCCCACCCGAGAGCATCGCCACCTTCACCGAATTCCACAGCCAGGTGAGCACCGGCAAGTCGGGGACGCGCATCACGCCCCCCGCATCCGGCACCGGAAACCCCAGGACATAGCGCCAATGCTCCAGGCTGATTTCGCTGGGCCAGAGAGACCCGCTGGCGAAATTTCCAGGCCTCAGCGACACCGAGAGCACCACCAGGAAAGGCAGCAGCACGGCCGCACACATGGCCAGCAAGAACAGGTGGGCCGCCCACAAGCGCCAACGCCGATGCCTTGATTGCACGATGGCCATCTCTTGTTCCTCCTAGGGCACGGCCTTCTTGGAATCCGATGCTTGGGTCAGCCGCATCTGCACCAAGGTGATCACCGCCACCAACAGGAAGATCACTGTGGAGATCGCAGCCGCCAAGCCGTACTGGTTGCCCGAATCCTGGAAGGCGATGCGCCAGGTGTAGCTCACCAGGATGTCGGTGGTGCCCGCCGGTACATCACTGTCCAGGTGGTCGGGGCGTCCACCGGTGAGCAGGCTGATCAGTACGAAATTATTGAAGTTGAAGGCAAAGGCCGAAATCAGCAAGGGCGTCAGCGGCTTGAGGATCAGCGGCAGGGTGATGCGGCGGAAATTATCCCAAGGCGTGGCGCCGGCGATGGCCGATGCCTCATAGAGGTCGGAGGAAATGGATTGGATGAGCCCCGAGCACAACACCATCATGTAGGGGAATCCCAACCAGATGTTCACGATCAACAGCATCAAGCGCGCGAGATGGGGGTCGGAAAACCAAGCCGGCTTGATGCCAAACAGCCCGTGGAGGATCAGGTTGATCTCACCGAGGTTCTGGTTGAACAGCCCCTTGAACACCAGGATGGAGAGAAACGCCGGCACGGCATAGGGCAGGAAGAGGATCACGCGGTAAACCGAACGTCCCTGCAGGGACTCCCAATTCAGCAGACTGGCCAGCAAGAGCCCCAGGGCACCCGCACCCAGCACCGTCAGACCCGAAAAGGCGACCGTCCAAATGAACACGCCGAGGAAGGGCTCACGGAAATTCGGCTCGGTGAACAAGCGCACATAGTGCTGCAAGCCCACGAACACGCGAAAGCCCGGTTGAAGGGTGGCCCCATCTTCGGCCGTGAAAAACCCGGTGCCTTCATCGGCTGCAAAGCGCCGTCCGGTGCTCACTTCGCGCAGTGAACCGTCGTCCAACGATTCGTACACCGGCGTGGCCGCCGCCACCTCTCGCAAGCTCACCACCTGCAGGGCGGCCGATCCATCCGGCGGCGCAAATCGCAGCGCCTTCACGCTCTCCAGCCACTCCACGCGCTGCGCCAATGTGGCTTGAACAGCACCGGGAACCGACGCCTGACCCGCTTGACCAGCCGCTGCCTGGCCCTCGGGCTCCAGCGCCATGACCAGCGGCACGCCACTGCTGCCAGCCGTCACACCACGGCTGCGCGGTACCGAAGCGGCCCACCAGGCTTGGCCTCCCTGAACCTCGGAGGCTATCTTGATCATGGCGCGGTCATCACGCAGCCACAACTCGAAGGGCCTTTGCGTGCCCGGGTCCACGATGCGTTCCTGCAGCAGCTGCAGCCTGGCCTCCTTCTGCTCCACCAGGTTGCGCGAACTTTGGTTGGTCAGGCCCATGCCCACCGTGTAGGCCATGGGGAAGGCCACGAAGAGAAGGGCCGCACCCACCGCCGGAAACAGGTAACGCATCGCATGGGTGCGGGTCGAGGCATAGGTCCATACGCCCAGCCCGGTGATGCACAACAGCACGGTGGCCAGCAAGGACTGGCCGGATGCATGCACGGCCATCACGGCCCACAGGCCCAACAAGGCCAGTGCGGCAGGCCACAGGGCACGCTTGAACCAGGGTGTCGCCACGCGGCCCTCTCAGCCCTTCATGCGCCGCGCAGCGGCTTCCAGGGCGGCCCGCGCCTCCTGGCGCCCTTCGGACAGGTTCGTCAATGCGGTCTTCATGGCCGACCAGAACCGGCCCATCTCCGGATTGCTCGGCGTGGGAATGCCATCCTGGGCCGATTCCATGATGGTGCGGATGCGTTCGTCCACCGCCAACTCGGCGAAGTATTCACGGCTGGCCACCGCGCCCAGGGGCTCTGCCGCATTCAGCCGGCGAACACCCGATGCCGAGAGCAGGTGGTGCTCCACGAGTTCGGCACACAGCTCGCGCTGGCGTGTGGCCCGATTCACCATGATCCCTTTGACCCCCACGAAAGGCACGCAGGCACGACCATCCAGGCGAGGCAAGCGCGCCACCCCAAAGTCGATGCCCGCACGGCGCAGGTTCACCCAGGACCAAGGCCCGTTGATCATCATGGCCACCCGACCCGAGCCCATGGCCGCCTCCATTTCGGGGTAGCCGCTGCCGGCGGGCATCACACCCTCACGGATCAGGCGCTCCACCACTTGCGCACCCCGCACCGCGCCGCTGTTGGCCACGCCCACGTCCAGCGAATCGATGCTGCCATCTTCGCGCCGGCGGAAGGCGTAGCCCCCATGCGCAGCCAGGAGGGGGAAGGTGAAGTAGTTGTTGGTGTAGTCCCACAAGATGGCGCGACGGCCCAGCGGGCGCATGCGCCGGTCGATCTCGAAGACTTCATCCCAGGTTTGGGGCGGGCGCTGGATCAACGCTTTGTTGTAGACCAGCGTGATGGCCTCCACCGACATCGGGTAGCCCCACAACCGCCCCTGATGCGTGAAACCGCGCCAGGCCAGGGGGTCGATGTCTTGCAGCATCGCGCGATGGGGGCTGACCGAATGCAGCAGCCCGCCGGCGATCCACTCACCGATACGGTCGTGTGCGTAGACGTAGAGGTCCGGGCCCTTGCCCGCTGCAGCGGCCTGCTGGAACTTGGCGGGGCCTTCGTCGGGCGTTTCAACCACCACCGGCACGCCGGTCTCGCGTGTGAACCCCACGCTGGATTCACGCAGGGCGCGCGCGCCCTCGGGGGTATGCCACACCACCAGCGGTGGGCGGGCGGCGTGCGCGCAAGGCGCGCCCAGCGCGGCCGCCAGGCCCAGGGACGAACAAGCGATGCGGCGCAGGAAACGGCGGCGCGGCGCCACCGCGCCCCCCCTGTGCAAGCGCTCCGATTTCATGGGTGAAAATGTAGGAAAACTACATCACACCGCCCAGCGGGAAAACCATCAACACATGTCCACATCCGCTTCAACAGCCGCGGATGCGCCGGCACCGCGCTTCAATCCCCGGCCACGGCTGTCGGTCGTGCCTGCGCATGAGGGCGCGGTCTGCGTCGTTTTGGATGATGTGTTGCTCAACGCCGAGGAGGTTCGCGCGTGGGCCTGCAGGCAGCCCCTCATGGCGCCTGAAGGCTACCCCTATCCTGGGCGGGTCGCGCCCGTTGAGGCGGCCATTGCACGCCCATTGGAAGAGCACTTCAACCAACACGTTCGCGCGCGTCTGGGTGCGCGCCGAACCCTGGGGCTCACGGCCCGGGTCAGTTTGGTCACAACGGCCCCAGCCCAACTCAGTCCCGTGCAATGGCTCTGTCACCGCGACCGCATCGCCGCCCACCCGCAAGAGGTCCTGTTTGCCGCTTCGGTGCTCTATCTCTTCGAGGATGCCCGGCTGGGTGGCACCAGCCTTTACCGGCCGCGCCGCAGCAGCCTGGAAACCGATCGTCTGGTTTATGACAGCCAAACCCTGCCAGCCGAAGCCTTC
>JBMSQF010000030.1:0-30819 GCA_049423145.1 Burkholderiaceae bacterium | reverse complement strand
ACCAGGGACCTACGGATTAACAGTCCGGCGCTCTACCGACTGAGCTATCGGGGAACTGCTGCAAGCCCATGAGTATAGCGGGTTTTTACATCGAGACCGAGACGCCGGCTCGCCATGAGCGCACGTTTCCGGGGTAGAGGTAGGCATGGCCAAACTGGTAAGGCGCTTCACGCCAGTAGCGCCGATCTGCGATGTTGTCCACGCCGAGCAGCCACTGCAGGCGTGAGGCGTTTGGCGTCCAGGTGAGGAGGGCGTCCGCACGCGTCCAGCCGGGCAGGACTTGGCTGTTGTCGGACAGCACCGGCCGCTGGCCTTCGTGGCTGATCGTTCCATGCAATGCCAAGCCTGTCATGAATGCGGGCGTCCATCGTGCCCGTGCCCGCACCACGTGCGCCGGCACGTTGGTCGGGGTCCGGCCATTGAGCTCGGGCTGGGCCGTGCTGCCCCGGCGCTGGGCATCCAGGATCGTGGCTTGCAGGCTCAGCGACCAGGGCGCTACCGCCCACTGGAGCCCGGCTTCAAGCCCTTGGTGTCGCACGTCACCATCGGTCCGTCCGGTGCAGGGTGAGATGCCAAGGTTGGCGCAGGCATCGAGGTTGCTGGTGGGGCGGGTGATGCGGAACAGCGTGGTCTGCCACTGCAGTCCGCTGCCATTGCTGAGCGCTGAACCTCCTCGGATGCCCCACTCCTCTTGAACCGACTTGAGCACGGGCAGGCCTTGGCCTGCATTGGTGTACTGGCTGGGTCGGTTCGGGACCACCTGCGATTCCGCCCCCTCGCCTCGGCTGACAAAGGCCATCAGGCTCGGGCTCAGTCGCACACTCAAGGCGAACCAGGGCGTGGTCAATGCATCGTCATAAGAAGTGGCGCGGCTGCCGTTGGTGCGTACGCTGCGCCGTTCGAACGCGGTGTGCCGCAAGCCCAGCCATGCAGTCCAACGCGCGTTCAACGGAACACGGTCCTGCACAAACCACTCGCGGGTGCGTTCCTTGCGGTTTGTATTGGGGTCGTAGGCGGTGCCGTCTGCAGGGAGTACCGCCGTGCCCTGCACATTCCCCAGTCCCACGAGGTTGTAGGCCTGAGCTTGAAGGTCCACCCGCTGCTCCGACTGCAGGACGCCCATGCGCAGCTCGTGTCGCAGAGCACCCGTCACCACACGGCCCAGCAGCTCGGCCTGCAGGGCATCGGTGCGGCGCTGCTCGTTTTCGCTGCGGTAGTCCCACACGCTGAAGGTTCCGTCCGAACCAAAGCGATCGCAGGGGTTGCAGTCATAGGTCACGGGGTCGAATCGGCCGTAGGCAAAAGCCACGCGGTCGTCGGTCTGCAGCCGCTGCGTACCAGCCTGCAGGACGCCCCGCCAGCCGCCCCACAGCAGGTGGGTGAATCGAATGCTGCCGGTTCGACCTTCAAACACGGCGGGCAGGCTCCACCGCTGATTGTTGAGGTTCAAGCGCGGGTCAGGCACGGCAGGCAGTCGGTTGCCCAAAAGGCTGAATGCCTGCTGCGTGGGCTGCGCTCGACGGCTCCATTCGGTCTCGACTTCCAGCAGGGCTGCTTCGCGGAAGCGCCATTCGCCGGCCGCCGCCCACAACTGGCGGATGCCGTCCGCATGGCGCAGTTCCGGTCGAATCTGTTCATGGGCGGCGTTGAACCGCCAGCCCAGCGTGCCGCCCGGTCCGATCCGCCCGCCCAAGTCCACCGCGCCGAGCAGGGTGTTGCGGGCGCTCCATTGCAGGCGCGCTTCCGCGTGGTTATGCACCAAGGGGCGCTTGACGGCATAGTTCACCAGGCCGCCAGGCGCGCTGGTGCCGGCCTGCAGGCCGCTGGTGCCTTTGAGCACCTCCACGGCAGCCTTGTTTTCCAAGGCGATGGCGGTGTCGCCACTGATGGGGAGCCCCTCGCGCCGCACGTTGTAGCGGTTGTCGATCACAAAGCCGCGCATCGTCAGATAGTCGATGTAGCCGGCCGCGTTGTAGGCGTCCGTCACCGAGCTGTCGAAGCCGACCAGATCGGCCAAGCGCGTGGCGCCGCTGCCAACGATGTCGACGGCGCTGATTCGGTTGACCGAAACCGGCGCTTCTCGGGTGGGCGTGTCCCAGCCAGCCACACCGGGGAGGGTGCTCGTTCGGCCCGTGACCGTGACGCGCTCGGCCGCTGAAGCTGAGGCCACGACAGGACCGGTTGCGGCATTGGTCTGTGCGGACGCAGGGGTCAAGACGGGGGCCAAGAGACTGCACAGCGCCGATGCCAGCGCGAGATGCGAGCTGCTGCGGAAAGAAACCAGAAATGCCATGTCGTGCTTTCAGACGATATGGCAGGGCGACGTGCCACAGGATCAGAGCGCTCACCGAAGAGGGTGGTGAGCGGCCCGTCGCCGAGCTCGCTTCCCTGCGCGAGGATGACCTCATGAGGCGCCGCTGCTGCGAAGCCTCACCCCCCGAAGGGGACAGGTTCTTAGGGTGTGTTCTCAGCCCGTGACCGATTGGCCTGGGGCACCCCTAGCGTCTGCGGGGCCCTGAAATGAACGCAAGGCCGCGCATTGGTTGCAAGTGTAGGACCTGGGGGAAAAACCCACGGGCCCGAGGTTTGATTGCTGCGGCGTGCCGGACGACACTTCCGCCGCCCTTTTATCAGCGCTTGAGTTCGCTCAACTTGCCCGTCTTGTCCTTCCACTCGTCGGCATCGGGGAGGGGCGTCTTGCGCTTGGTGATGCTGGGCCACTTCTTGGCCAGTTCGGCATTCAGGGCGATGAAATGCTGCTGGTCCGACGGGACATCCTCTTCCGGAACGATGGCATTGACGGGGCACTCGGGGATGCAGACAGCGCAGTCGATGCACTCGTTCGGGTCAATGGTCAGAAAATTGGGGCCTTCGCGGAAACAGTCCACCGGGCAGACGTCCACGCAATCGGTGTACTTGCAGCGGATGCAGGATTCCAGAACAACATGGGTCATGAGCAGTCTCGCGGGTGAGGATGAATGGCCCTTTCGCGTCGTGAAATCGACGGGGCGAAACGGCCAAGTGCTTCATTTTAGGAGGGCGAACCAACGGTGCCGACCCTTGTATTGTCACTCAAAGTGGACACTTGGCGATGTCCATTCAGATCGTCGACCCTCCGTGACCGTACCGTTGGTGCAGCGCGTATGCTCGCACGGCTCTGTCATGGGTACGCAGGGCTTGGGTTTCGATTGATGCTGGTTTGAGATGGGGTGAACAAGAGCGATGAAGTGGCTCGTGCTCCTGCTGTTACTGTCGGGTTGCGCTGCGCCGGGCCTGCGCACGACAGGCATCGGTGCGCCGGCGACGGCGCCGGCCGGCGCTGCACCGGCGCCATCGTCGACCGCAGGAGGGGCAGGTGGCCCTGCCGGCGGGGTTGGTAGCCCGGTGACTGCAACCGTGTCCACCCCTGCCGTTCCTGCGCCAGCGGGCCCATCCGCCTCTGAACCTCAGATGCCCACCGCCGCCCCTGCCGTGCGCAGGGCGCCGCGACTGTGCCTGGCGCTTGGGGGTGGTGCGGCGCGTGGCTTTGCCCACATCGGCGTGATCCAGGTGTTGGAGGAGTCGGGGATCAAGCCGCACTGCGTGGCCGGTACATCGGCAGGCAGCTTGGTCGCGGCTCTATACGCCTCAGGGCTCAACGGGATGGAGCTCGCCAAACTGGCCTTGCGCATGGACGAGTCGGCCATCACCGATTGGTCCTTCCCGGGCCGCGGTGTGATACGCGGTGAAGCATTGGCGCGCTATGTGCGCCAACAAACCCAGGGCCGCCTGATCGAGCAGTTGCCCATGCCGCTGGGCATCGTGGCCACCGACCTGGACTCTGGGCAAGGCACCCTGTTTCGCCGGGGTGATCTTGGTCAGGCGGTCCGTGCATCCAGTGCGGTGCCCGCTGTCTTTCAGCCGGTGCGCATCGCCAACCGAGAGTATGTGGATGGCGGGCTGGTCTCACCGGTCCCGGTGCGCTATGCGCGCGAGATGGGCGGCGAGATGGTGATCGCCGTGGACATTTCAACCCCTCCGGAGGGGCAGCCGACGAACGACCCGTTCAGCCTGCTGCTGCAGACCTTTTCCATCATGGGCAAAAGCATCAACCAGTTCGAGTTGCGCGACGCCGATGTGGTTTTGAAGCCGGCCCTGGCCGGCGTGGGCAGCGCCGACTTCTCAGCCCGCCAGAGGGCCATACAGGCCGGCCGAACGGCGGCCTTGGCCCAACTGTCGGTCATCCGTGAGCGGCTGAAATCATTGGCGCAGCCGCTCTAACGGCGGCGCATTCAGGCACTCTTGCGGTTGCCCTTGGCGGCGGCTGCTTTGGATGCCGCTGCCCTGGAGGCGGCCATCGCGGTGCCGGCCATGGCCTGAAGATTCGCATCGGCCATTTCGGCGGCCTGTCTCGCAGCCTTGTGCACACTCTCGAATGCGTTGTTGGCGGCCGACACAGCCGACCTCACCAGGGCCACGGCGCTTTCGGTACCGGCTGGGGCACCCTTGGTGGCGGTGTCGATCATGGTGTTCAGGTCCTTCTGAGCCTTGGCCATTTGCGCCTCGGCCACCTGGATCCATTCGGCGTTTGTTTGCTGTGCCAGCTCATAAAGGCTGCGCTGGTAGGCCGCCGCTCTTTCGGCGGTGGGCTGTAGGAGGCTGGTCTGCAGAGCCAACAGTTCCTGGGCATCCTTGACGCTCAGGGCTGCCTTGGCCGTGTCCGCGGAATCGGTCATGGCGGCGCGGGCGATCTGCATGTTCAATTCGACCAGGCGCTCCACGCCCTCAAATGCCTTGTGCGTCAGGCTCAGCAAGGTGTCCATGTTTGCCTTCTGAGCGGCCATCATCTGTTCGGGGGTCAGCATCGTCTACTCCTTCGGGCTGATTGGCGCCGTGCAAAGGAACCGCTGGGTGTGCGCCGTGGGGCCCATGCGGAAGATACGGGCTGTCCCGCACGGATGGTGCGGTGCAGCAATCTCTGAGTGTAAGCGTTCAGGTCCGAGAATGCAATAAATTGTTGCATCGCAGCAATAGCGAAGTCCTTCACTGCACATGCCCGGTCGGGCCTTGGCAGACTCCGGGCCCGTGAAAGCCTTCTACAGCGACCACTTTGTTCTTCCCTTGCCGCCAGGGCATCGATTCCCCATGGCGAAGTACAGCCTGCTGAGGGATCGTCTGCTTCAACGGTGGCCCGCTATTGAGCTGTGCGAGGCGCCGGCTGCCATGGACGGCGAACTCGCGCTGGCCCACGATCCGGTCTACGTGACCGCCGTCACCGAGGGTCTCTTGTCCGCAGCCCAGCAGCGTGAGATCGGCTTCCCCTGGAGCCCAGCCATGGCCGAGCGCGCCCGCCGGTCGGTGGGCGCCACCATTGCCGCGGCGCGGGTGGCCTTGGAGGAGGGCGTGGCCGCGCAATTGGCCGGGGGCACCCACCACGCCTATGCGGGCAAGGGCAGCGGCTTCTGCGTGTTCAACGATGTGGCGGTGGCGGCGCGGTTGATGCAGGCGGAATGGCACCGGCGGGGGCGGGGTGCGCTCCTGCGCGTGCTGGTGGTGGACCTGGATGTCCATCAGGGCAATGGCACCGCCTCGATCTTCAAGGACGATGACAGCGTTTTCACCTTGAGCCTGCACGGCGCGCGCAACTTTCCATTCCGCAAGGAACCCAGTGACCTGGACGTGGAACTGCCCGACGGATGCTCCGATACGCACTATCTGGCGGCCTTGGATGGCGCACTGCAGCAGGCCTTCGACGCGCATGGCCAAGAGCCTCCGGGGCTTGTGTTTTATGTGGCAGGTGCCGACCCGCACGAAGGCGACCGACTGGGACGGCTGAAGCTGACGCGCGAAGGCTTGGCGGAGCGCGACCGCCGCGTGCTGCAGGCCTGTGCCGCGCGGGGCATTCCGCTGGCGGTGAGCATGGCCGGCGGCTACGGACACTGCATCGACGACACCGTGGATGTGCATGAGCAGACCTTGCGGCTGTGCCTGGCGCAATGGCAGGTATTGGCCGCACGCCGTTCGATGGAACAATCCAAGGGATGAACGCACCGCGTCTCGCCCTCGAAACCCCCAGCGCTGCACTGCCGGCGTGTCGGGCTGCGGCGTTGGACCGAATCAACCTGATACCCCGTACGGCTGCCGCATGAACTTCATCCCCGATCCCCAACATCTGCCCACCGTCACGCCGGCTTCCACGCAGGCCGTGGAGGACGCCATCATCACCCGCCGCTCGGTGCGGGCCTTCCAGGACAAGCCGGTGGCCCGTGCCTTGATCGAGCGCTTGCTCAACCTCGCCGCGCGCGCGCCGTCCGGAACCAACACCCAGCCTTGGAAGGTGACCGTGCTCACCGGCGCGGCCAAGGATGCACTCAGCGGGCAAATCCTTGCGGCCTATAACGATCCGCAGGAGCGGGCGCGCCACACGGAAGCCTATGACTACTACCCGGCGCAGTGGGTTTCGCCTTACATCGACCGCCGTCGCAAGATCGGCTGGGACATGTACGGTCTGTTGGGGCTGACCAAGGACAACAAGGCCGGGATGCACGAGCAGCACGGGCAGAACTACCACTTCTTCGGCGCACCGGTGGGGCTCCTGTTCACGATCGACAAGGTGATGGGGCAGGGCAGTTGGCTCGACTACGGCATGTTCATGCAGACCCTCATGCTGGCGGCCCGTGCCCACGGGCTGGACACGTGCCCGCAAGCGGCCTTCAACCAATACCACCGCATCATCCTGCCCTTCATTGGCGCCGGCCCGGACGAGGTGTTCGTGTGCGGCATGTCGCTGGGTTATGCGGACAACACCCCGCCCGTGGCACAACTCAAGACCGAGCGAGAACCGGCTGCTGCCTTTTCAAGATTCATGGAGTAAAGCATGCGCCTCACCACTGTTCCCCGTCTGGCCGTGGCCAGCTTGGCGCTGTTGACCACCGCTGCGAACGCCGCCGACATCGATGGGGCGGCGCTCTCGGCCTGGTGGGGGATTCCGTTTGCTGGGATGCTGCTGTCGATCGCCATCATGCCCCTGGCGATCCCGGGCATTTGGCACCACCATTTCGGCAAGATCGCCTTGGGATGGTCGCTCGCCTTTCTGCTGCCCTTTGCGGCCGTCTTTGGCTTCGGGGCGGCTTCCGGGGCGGTCGTGCATGCGCTCTTGGCGGAATACATCCCCTTCATCGCGCTGCTGACGGCTCTGTTCACGGCTGCCGGCGGTATCTATGTTCGGGGCAACCTCCACGGCAGCCCCTGGACGAACGTCAAGATCATGGGCATTGGGGCTGTGCTGGCCAGTTTGATGGGAACGACCGGTGCGTCCATGCTGCTCATCCGTCCCCTGATCCGTGCCAACGACAACCGCAAGCACGTGGCGCATGTGGTGGTCTTCTTCATCTTCATCGTCAGCAACGCCGGCGGGTCGCTGACGCCCCTGGGCGATCCCCCGCTGTTCCTGGGCTTCCTCAAAGGCGTGGAGTTCTTCTGGACCGTCAAGACCATCTTTCCGGAGACCCTGTTTCTGGTCGGCGCGCTCTTGGTGATCTTCTGGTTCCTCGACAACTGGTTCTACAGGCGCGAAGGTGTGATGCCTGTGGATCCCACGCCTGACGATGAGAAGTTCGGTCTGGATGGTGTGGTGAACTTTCTGCCGCTGCTGGCGGTGGTCGGCCTGGTCTTGATGAGCGGCACATGGAAGCCCGGTGTTTCCTTCGATGTCTACGGCACCGAAGTGGAACTGCAGCAGGTGGTGCGCGATGTCCTGTTGGTGGCGGTCGTCTTTGTCTCCTTGAAGATCACGCCGGCCGGTGTTCGTGAGAAGAACCAGTTCTCCTGGGCGCCGATGCAGGAGGTGGCCAAGCTCTTCATTGGCATTTTCCTGACCATGATCCCGGTGCTGGCGATGCTCAAGGCTGGGGAGCAAGGCGCCTTTGCGGCCGTGGCGCGCGCCGTGACCGGACCCGATGGCCAGCCACTGCCTTGGGCTTATTTTTGGTTCAGCGGCGTGCTCAGTTCCTTCCTCGACAACGCGCCGACCTATCTGGTGTTCTTCAACCTCGCCGGTGGCGACGCCGCGGTGCTGATGACCAGCTTGAGCGCAACCTTGGCCGCCATTTCGGCCGGCTCGGTGTTCATGGGAGCCAACACCTACATCGGCAATGCCCCGAACTTCATGGTCAAGGCGATCGCCGAAGACCGCGGCATCCGCATGCCCAGCTTCTTCGGCTACATGGCCTGGAGTGGTGCCGTGCTGATTCCCCTGTTCATCGTCATGACCTTTGTTTGGTTCCGGTGACGCACCACCCACGCCCGTACGCACTCTGGACACACTCCTCATGACCCAACCCAAACTTCTGGTGGCTCGGCGCGTCTTTGACGAGACCTTGCAAGCCTTGCGCACACACTTCGAGGTGGAGTTCAACCCCGACGACACGGTGTGGTCGCCGCAGGAATTGGCGCAGCGGCTGGCCGATAAGGACGCCGTCTTCATCACCGGCAGCGAGCGCATCGATGAGGCGCTGCTGGCCGCCTGCCCGAAGCTGCGGATGGTGGCCACCATGTTCGTGGGCTACAACAACATCGATGTGCCGGCCTGCACGCGTGCGGGCGTGCTGGCGGCCTACTCGCCCGAGGTGCTGACGGAGACCACGGCTGACATGGGCTTCATGCTCATGATGGCTGCCGCGCGGCGGCTCTCGGAAAGCGAGCATTTCCTGCGCAGCGGGCGATGGGAGCGCTGGACCATCGATCTGCTGGCCGGGTGCGATGTGCACGGCAGCACGCTGGGTATCTTGGGGATGGGCCGCATTGGTCAGGCCATCGCACGCCGGGGGGCGCACGGCTTTGGGATGAAGGTGATCTACCACAACCGGTCACGGCTGGACGAGGCCGTCGAGGCCCAACTCGGCGGTGCGCGGTGGGTGGGCAAGGAGGCCCTTCTTCGGCAGTGCGACCATCTGGTGATCGTCGTGCCGTACTCGGCCCAGACCCATCATGCGATCGGCGCAGCCGAATTGGCGATGATGAAGCCCACCGCAACCCTCACGAACATTGCGCGTGGCGGGGTGGTGGACGATGCCGCCTTGGCGCAGGCGCTGCAGAACCGGGTGATTGCCGCTGCCGGGCTGGATGTCTATGAAGGGGAGCCGCAGGTGCACCCGGGGCTGTTGGCGGTGCCGAACGTGGTGCTGGCCCCGCACATCGGCAGTGCCACCATCGCCACACGCCGGGCCATGGCCGATCTCGCGGCCCGCAACCTGATCGAAGCCTTTGGGGGCCGCACGCCGCCCACGCCGATCAACGGCGAAATCCTGGCGCAGTGGCTCAGCCGGTGAGCCACCCCACGGGAATACTGTCTGCATGAACGACGCGTCTTCCCCGATTCCCTTGGCCTTGGTGGTGGTCCTCGCGGTCCTTGCCCTGGTCTGTGCAGGGGTGCTCCTGCTGGCGCTCAGGCGCCTCTCTCGGCCCTTGGCCCCGCATTCGGAAGCGGAGGACGCGGCCGCGCGGCAGTCCTCTGCGGCCCTGATCGCCCAACAGGCCGCTGACCAGGTGGTGGCCCGCCTGCAGCCGCTTCAGGTGTCCCTGGAGCGACAGTTGCGCGATGAACTGCAAAGAACCGCCCAGGGGCAGCGGGCCGACATGGCGCAGGCCCAGCAGTCCCTGCTCCAACAGGGCAGCGAGGTGGCGCGCATCCAAAATGAACAGATCGATGGATTTCGGCTGCAGTTGGGCGCGGTTCAACAGACCCTGAGCAGCGGGCTTCAGCAGCAGTCGGCCCACCAGGGCGAAGCGCTGCAACGGGTGTCCGATTCCTTGGCCCAGCAGTTGCGTAACCTCTCGGCCCACAACGATGCGCGCCTGGCCGAGATGCGTGCCCAAATGGATGCGCGTCTGGGCGAAATGCGCACCCAGGTCGAATCGCGTCTGGCCGCGCTGCAAGAGGGCAATGAAAAGAAGCTCGAGCAGATGCGCCAGACCGTCGATGAGAAGCTGCATGCGACCTTGGAGCAACGACTGGGCGAGAGTTTTCGTCAGGTGGCCGAGCGGTTGGACTTGGTGCACCGGGGACTGGGCGATATGCAGGTTCTGGCCCGGGACGTGGGCTCGCTCAACAAGGTGCTGACCAATGTGAAGACCCGCGGCATCCTGGGTGAGGTGCAGTTGGGCGCCTTGCTCGAGCAGGTCTTCACGGTAGAGCAGTACGCGTGCAATGTGGAAGTGGTGCCGGGCACCGGTGCGCGGGTTGAGTTCGCCATCCGATTGCCGCAGCGTTCGGGGACGGCGGCCCTTGGCGCGGGCGGTGCCGCCCGCGAGGCCGGGCCTGCCGAGCCCGGTGCCACGGCACTGGTCCCAGATGATGCAGCGCCCATCTGGCTGCCGATCGACGCCAAGTTTCCTCGGGAAGACTACGAGCGTCTCATCGATGCGCAGGAGCGCAGCGACGCCGGGGCCGTGGAGGTGGCTGGCAAGGGCCTGGAGCAACGCATACGCCTGGAGGCACGCAGCATTCAGGTCAAGTACATCGCGGCTCCCCACACCACCGACTTTGCCATCCTGTTTTTGCCCACCGAGGGGCTGTATGCCGAGGTCTTGCGCCGGCCCGGCCTGATGCAGGCCCTCCAATTGGAGAACCGGGTCATCTTGGCGGGCCCCACCACCTTGCTGGCCATGCTCAACAGCGTGCAGATGGGATTCCGCACCCTGGCCCTTGAGCGCCGCAGTGCCGAGGTCTGGGAGGTGTTGGGCGCCGTCAAGACCGAGTTCGGCAGGTTTGGCGAAATCCTGGCCAAGACCCAGAAGAAGCTGCAAGAGGCATCCAACACCATCGAAGCGGCTGCCGTTCGCACCCGTGTCATGGGTCGCAAGCTGCGTGAGGTGCAGGCACTGCCCGGCGCAGCCACCGAACGGCTGATGGGTCTGCCCCTGGAGGAGGAGGTGGAGCCGCCCGAAGAGCCGGATGCCGTCGAGGGCACCGAAGCCGCCCCGTGACCGTCGGCTCGCCCCGCCTTCGACTGCCACCGGCCTTCACCTGGCTTATCACCGGGCTGATTGCCTTGCATGCCTGCATGGCGGCCACCCGCGTGGTGGCGAGTCTGTGGGTACTGCGCGAGGGGTATGACGAGCGCATGGTCGGCCTCATCATCAGCTTGTTCGCGGTCGCGCCCATCCTGCTGTCCATGTGGGCCGGGCGACTCGCCGATCGCCACGGTCTGCAAAGACCGGTCCGGGTGGCCACGCTCATGGGCCTGGCCGGGACGGGCGCCGTGGCCATGGATCCGCACCTGGGCACGGTGGCCCTGGCCAGTCTCCTCACCGGGGGTGCACTCAGCGTGGCCGCCGTGGCCATCCAGCGCGAGGCGGGTCAATTGGCTCATCAGGGGCACGATCTCAAGCGCATCTTCAGTTGGGTGGCGCTGGGCCCGGCGCTGTCCAATATGGCCGCCCCGCTGACCTTCGGTTTCATCATCGACCATGCCGGCATGCGCTGGGCCTTTGTGGTCTGCGTCTTGTTGCCTCTGTTGGGCTATGTGCTGTTGGCCCGGGTGGGCCGGCACCTGGATGCGCACGCGAGGACTGGCGAGGTGCGCGAAGCCCCGGTCTCGTCACATCAGTGCTCTGAAGCGATCACCGAATCCGCGTCATCGGGCTCTTCCTCATCGGCCTGGGACCTGCTGCGCTCACCGCCGCTGCGCATCCTGCTCCTGTTGAACCTGGCCATGGCCGCGGCCTGGGACGCTCACACGTTCGCCGTGCCGGTGGTGGGGCACCTCCGAGAGCTCAGCGCCTCTGAAATCGGGGGGGTATTTGCGGCCTTTGCAGCCGCAGCAACTGCGGTGCGCCTGTTCATCGTCGCTTGGGCCTCGCGCATCGAAGAGGCCCTGATGCTGCGCGGTGCCATGGCCCTGGCCGCTGGCGTGCTGGTGGTCTATGTCTGGTTGCCGGGATTGGTGGGTTTGATGGCCGGATCGGCCCTCTTGGGACTGGCCTTGGGTTCGGTGCAGCCCATGGTGTTGTCCATGCTGCACCAGGTCACGCCTGCCGACCGGCAGGGCCAGGCACTGGGCCTGCGGATGACCGTCACCAACGCCGCCACCGTGGGCATGCCCATGCTGTACGGTGTGATGTCGGTCACCCTGACCACGGCGGCACCGCTGTGGATGATGGCCGCGCTGCTCCTGTGGGCGCAGCGCCCAGCCATGGGGCTGGCCGGGCGCGTGCGCCAGGGCAGCGCACGCCCCTGAACCGTCCGCCTGTCAGGCGGCCATACCCTGGTGGCGCAGCAGGGCGTCGATGGAGGGGTCGCGTCCTCGGAAGGCCTTGAAATTCTCGATGGCCGGGCGTGATCCGCCGCGCTCGAAGACCTCGGTGCGAAGGCGCCGCCCGGTGGTCACGCTCAAGGGCTCGGATTCCTCAAAGGCGCTCCAGGCATCGGCGCTCAGCACTTCCGCCCACTTGTAACTGTAGTAGCCCGCTGAATAGCCACCGGCAAAGATGTGCGAGAAGGCATGCTGGAAGCGGTTGAATGAGGGCGGTGGATTGACCGAGATCTCCGCGCGCACCTCGTCGAGCACCTGCTGCACCCGTGCAGCGCTGTCGACTTCCGTGTGCAGGCGCATGTCAAACAGGGCGAATTCGACCTGCCGCAGCGTTTGCAGACCACTTTGGAAATTCTTGGCGGCCAGCATCTTGTCGTAGAGGGCACGCGGCAGGGCATCGCCCGTCTCCACGTGGGCCGTGAGGTGGCGAAGCACGTCCCACTCCCAGCAGAAGTTCTCCATGAACTGACTGGGCAACTCCACCGCGTCCCATTCGACACCGGCAATGCCGGCCACGCCGATGTCGGCAATCTGCGTCAGCATGTGATGCAGGCCATGCCCAAACTCGTGGAAGAGGGTGATGACGTCGTCGTGGGTGAGCAAGGCGGGTTGACCCGGAAGTGGGGGCGCAAAATTGCAAACGAGGTGCGCCACTGGGGTCTGCAGGGTTCCCTCCGGACGCAGCCATCGTCCCCGCACGTCATCCATCCACGCGCCCGGCCGCTTGCCGGGCCTCGCATAGGGGTCCAGATAGAACTGCGCCACCAGTTCACCGCCGCGCTCGACACGGAAGAAGCGAACATGCTCATGCCACACCGGTGCGGTGTCGGGTCGGATCGCCACCTCGAACACGGTCTCGATGATCTTGAACAGGCCGCCCAGCACCCGGTCTTCGGTGAAGTAGCGCTTGACCTCCTGTTCGCTGAAGGCGTACCGGGCTTCCTTGAGCTTTTCGCTCACATAGGCCTGGTCCCAGGCCTGAAAGTCGTGCAGGCCCAGTTCCCGGGCGGCGAACCCGCGCAGTTCGGCCATGTCGCGTTCGGCATAGGGGCGGGCACGGCGCGCCAGGTCACGCAGGAAGTCCAGCACCTCCTGGGGCGATCGCGCCATCTTGGGCGCCAAGCTCACCTCGGCGTAGTTCTTGTAGCCCAGCAATACGGCCTCTTCCTGGCGCAATTCCAGCAGCTCGCGCATGAGCGGCGTGTTGTCACGCTCCGTCGGCCCCCACTCGCTGGCCCGCGTGGTGTAGGCACGGTACAGGGTCTCGCGCAGCGCGCGGCTGTGCGCATACTGCATCACGGGAAAGTAGCTCGGAAAGTGCAGGGTCAGCTTGCACCCTTCGCGGCCATCCGCCTGTGCAGCCGTGCGTGCAGCCTGCACCACATCGTCGGGGACGCCGGCCAAGTCCGCTTCGGCGGTGTAGTGCGCGAAGCCATCGGTGGCGTCCAGCACGTTCTCGCTGAATTTCTGTGACACCGCAGCGTGGCGCTCCTGGATCTGGGCAAAGCGGTCCTTGGCTGGGCCCTGGAGTTCGGCGCCCGACAAGACGAAGTCGCGCAGTGCATGCTGGAGCACCGTTTTGCGCGGTGTGCTCAGGCTGGCGGCTTCCGGCCCCGCCGCGATTGCTTTGTACTTCGCGTACAGCCGCTCGTCAGCGCCCATGCGCGTGTGGAACTCCGTAACCTTGGGCAGGCAGGCGTTGTAGGCCGCACGCAGTTCGGGCGTATCGGCCACAGCGTTGAGGTGGTTCACGGCACCCCACATGCGACCCAGGCGTTCCGTGGCCACATCGAGAACGGCCGAGACCGCCTCGAAGCGGGCGGGAATTTGTTCACTGACGGTTCTCTCCAGGGCATCAGCGGCGTGGTCGAGGAGTTCGGAGATTCCAGGTTCGACATGTTCGGGCGCGATGGCATCAAACAGGGGCAGTCCATTGGTCTCGGTCAGGGGATTGCTGGTTTTCATGGGGAGATGGATTCTGAATGCCGACGAAGGTTCAACCGGAAGCTCATGGACGGCTACATGAGCAAGCCGCGCTCAGGCGGCACGCTCGGCGGCCTGGATCGTATTGGCCAGGAGCATGGTGATGGTCATGGGACCCACGCCACCCGGAACCGGTGTGATCCAGCCGGCCACCTCTCGAACCGCCTCAAAGTCGACATCACCGCAGAGTGCTCCATCGGCTCGGCGGTTGATGCCGACATCAATGACGATGGCACCTGGTTTGACCATGTCAGCGGTGAGCATGCCCGCGCGGCCGACCGCCGCCACCACGATGTCCGCTTGCCGCGTGTGAAATCCGATGTCGGGCGTGGCGCTGTGGCAGACGGTCACGGTAGCGTTGGCCTGCAGAAGCAGCAGTGCCATGGGCTTGCCCACCGTGTTGCTGCGGCCGATCACCACCGCGTGGTGCCCCTGGATCGATTGCCCGGTGCTCTCGATGAGCTTCATGCAACCGAATGGCGTGCAGGGGCGCAGCCCTGGGAGACCGGTCAGCGTTTGTCCCGCCGACAGCACCGAATAGCCATCCACATCCTTGGCGGGGTTGATGGCCTCAATCACACGGTGCGCATCGATGTGCCGGGGCAGGGGCATCTGCACCAAGATGCCGTGCACGCGAGGGTCTGCATTGAGCTCTGCAATGCGGGCCAGCAAGGCGGCCTCGCTCATGTCGGCACCGTGACGGTCCAGCACGGACAGAATGCCCGTGGCCTCGCAGGCGGCCACCTTGTTGCGGACATAGACCGCCGAGGCGGGGTCATCGCCGACCAGGATGACGGCCAACCCGGGGCGACGCCCACGCGCCGTCAGTCCGGCCGCTTGGGTCGCGATGTCGCTGCGCAGGCGTTTGGAAAGCGCAAGGCCGTCGATGAGGTGGGCAGTCATGGCGTTGGGTGTGCAGCCGTGCAGGCGTTCAAATGGATGCGGGGCCCGCAGGCCCCGCCATGTTCATGCGTCTCGGTGCTCAGGACTTGGCAGTCGCCTGGGCGCCCAGAGCGATCTTCAGCAGGTCGGCCACTGTGTTGGCGTTGAGCTTCTCCATGATATTGGCCCGATGGGCTTCCACCGTCTTGATGCTGATGCCGAGGTCATCGGCGATCTGCTTGTTCAGTCTCCCGGCCACGATGCGCTCAAGGACCTGGCTTTCACGGGTGGTCAAGCGCGAGAGCAGGGCGTCGCGGCTGGCCTGCTCCTGGTGCTGGCTGAAGGCTGCACGGGCCTGGTCGAGCATGCGTTCCACGAGGCCCAGCAGTTCCGCTTCCTTGAAGGGCTTTTCGATGAAGTCCATCGCGCCCTTCTTCATGGTGGAAACCGCCATCGGCACGTCGCCATGACCGGTGATGAACACGATGGGCAGCGGACTGCGACGCTCGAGGAGGCGGTCCTGCAATTCCAGCCCGCTCATCCCGTCCATTCGGATATCGGCAATGAGGCAAGCGACCTCGCGCGGATCAAAGCGGGATAGGAATGATTCCGCCGAATCGAAGCATTTCACTCGGTAGTCCTTGCCCTCCAACAACCACTGGAGGGAGTCGCGCACCGCCTCGTCATCGTCGACGACATAGACCGTGCCTTTCTTCGGGATCAAGCTCATGGATTCAAGCAGAAGTGGAAGCTTCGGGCCGCCTGGCGGCCTCGCCATCAGGCAAGGCATCAAGGCGCATCGTGGTGTCTACCGGCAAGGTGAAGGTGAAACGGCACCCGCTGACCAGCTCGCCATTGTAGAGGTTCTCGGCCGCCAACCGCCCCCGATGGGATTCGATGATCGAGCGGCACAGGCTCAGTCCGATGCCCAGCCCTTCACGCTTGGTGGAGAAGAAGGCTTCGTAGATCCGATCCAGCACCTCGCGGGCCATGCCCGGCCCCGTGTCGGTGATGCTGAACTCCACCACGGATTCCCCGTCCTCGGTTTGCCGCGGCACGACCCGCAACTCGATGCGCCGACGGGATGGGGGCATGTCGGCGATGTCGATGGCCTCTGCCGCATTCTTGACCAGGTTGAGGACAACCTGCTCGATGAGGATGGGATCGCAATACAGCGCGGGCATCCGCTGGGCCACATAGGTGTTGAGTTGCACCTTGCGGCGCCGCAGGTCGATGTTGGCCAATTCGACCGCATCGTCGATGATGCTGCGGGCGTCTGCTGCCTGGCGCTGCGGCTCGCTTCGCTTCACGAAAGCCCGGATGCGGTGGATGATCTGTCCGGCCCGCTCGGCTTGGCGTGCGGTCTTCTCCAATGCGGCGATCAAGTCTTCCTTGTCGATGGCGCTCTCACGCACCCGATTGACCATGCCATGGCAGTAATTGTTGATGGCCGTCAGCGGCTGATTGAGTTCGTGCGCGACCGAGCTGGCCATCTCGCCCATGGTGACCAGGCGGCTGGTCACCTGGGCTTTCTCAGCCTGTTGCGCCGTCGCTTCCTCCGCGCGACGACGGGCGGTGATGTCCGTGGCGATGATCATTTGCGCGAGCCGGCCATCGGTCCACTGCAGGTACCGCGACCGCACATCGAACCACTTTTGCAGCGACTCGACCTGCACCTCCTGCGGGTCGGTGCCGGCCGCGGTAAGGCTCTCGGTGGGCAGTCCCTGTAGCGGGTCTTCGCCGCCGCCGTCGCGTTCGTCGGCTTGCCCGAGGAGCCATGAGGCCTCGGGCGCGCTGCCTTCGGACAACAGAAGATGCCCGCGAGGACTGCTACCGAACCAGACCCGATAGGACCGGTTGGCAAACAGCAGTTCCCCGCTGCGCATGGACACTACGCTCACGGCGGCATCAAGCCCCTCCAGCACCGTGGTGAAGCGTTCATGCGAGGCGGTCAACTGGTCCCGCACCCGCTTGGCCTCGGTGATGTTGGTCATCGAAGTCATCCAGCCCGTTTGCTCGCCCCGGTGGTCGACCAGCGGGGAGACATACATCCGCGCGTCGAAGACTTCGCCGTCCTTGCGCCGCACCTTGACTTCGATGCCGCCCGAGGGCGTGCGTCCCATCAGTTCCTGCTGCAGGAACTGCATGGTTTCATCGATCCGATCGGGCAGCCAGTAGGGATAGGGAGGCTCGCGGCCGATGAGTTCTTCGGACGAGTAGCCGGTCATCTCACAGAAGGCGCGGTTCACATGGGTGATGCGGCCCTGGAGATCCATGGCCCGCATGCCGGTAAGGATGGAGTTCTCCATGGCCCGGCGGAAGTTGGTCTCCTGCATCAGCGTGGCCTGCATCTGGTTGCGTCGGCGCAGGTGGGTGAGCGAGCCCAGTAGCATCCACACCGTCAGGGCCGACAGACCCACGACCATCCAGAACAAGACATTGCCAATGAGGTTGGATGAGGTGCGCCACCCCTGGGTTCGCAGGAAGAGCCCTGGCCCGAGCGGATTCAGGGGAACCTCGTGGACACGCCCGGCACGGAGGTTGTTCGCCGCCCCCGTGAGATCTCCGGTGGTGGCCACGACCTGTTCATCGGATCCCATGATGGACAAGGTGTGGCGCCGCATCAAATCATCCGCCACGGAGTGGCGCAGCAGGCGCTCGAGGTCTACCTCGGCGGCCAGTGCCCCGATGAATTCCCCTCTGGCCAGGAGCGGCACCACCATCCGGACCACGGTCCGCCCATGGTCGTCCCAATAGTCGGAGGAGTAGGCGGGTTGCCGTCGCGTTTGTACTTCCAAGAAAGCCTGAACCGAGGGCGATCCCGGCAGCATCGGCGGTGCGTCCGACTCGCTTTCTGCACCGGCCAGGGGGTCTCCGCTGATGGGGTAGGGGTCGAAGGGCAGTCGGATCTGTCCCGTGGGGCCCAGCCACAGCATGCGCGTGATTTCCGGGCGGTCCCCCGTGAGCGTCTGCGCCTGTTCGACAAATCCACCGCGGCCGATGTCCCGCGTGGAAATCTCCCGGGCCAATCGAATCAGTTGCTCCTGGTGATCCAGCAGGCGCAGGCGCATCTGCTGCTGCGCCATTTCGCCGGCGCGGGCGACCGCTTCCTCTTCATGGGTGAGTTCTTCGGCGCGAAGGAACCAGAAGGTGGTGGAGATGACCGTCAGAAACAGGAGCACCGAGATCAGGGGCCCGAGGATGACATAGCGGTCTTGGCGGGAGGGCGATTGGCGCCGCCACCAGCGCATGGCCAAGCGCTTGATGCCCTCCACGCTCTTTCGGGGGAACCATCGGGGGGACTTCGAGGGGGGCATCCCCGAATTATCAGGTCGTGCGCAGGGCGGGATGGTTCGTGTGCTGCCGGGTGTGGCAATGCGGTGGATCGACTGTTGTAAGTTTCATAATAAGAAACGCATTCGCGTCATTTGGAATTTTGGAAACTTTCTGCGACACTCCCGTCCAAGCTGAAGGCAAGCCAAAAGCGCAGCTGGTTTCCAAGCGCAGCCGAATTCACAAGAGCAACCGACCGGAAGGAGATGACATGAACCCGTCCCAGCCCCAGGACTTCGACGAACAGGAAACCCGGGAATGGCTTGATGCCTTTTCTGCGGTGCTGGACAGCGAGGGCCATGAACGCGGCCACTTCCTGTTGGAGCAGTTGTTGGAGCACGCGCGCGAGCACAGCATCGACATGCCGTTTTCCGCGACCACGGGATACGTCAACACCATCGAACCCACCGAAGAAGAGCACAGCCCCGGCAATTTGGAGCTCGAAGGTCGTCTGCGCGCCTACATGCGTTGGAACGCGATGGCCATGGTGGTCAAGGCCAACCGGCTGAACCCCGAGGACGGCGGTGACCTCGGCGGCCACATCAGTTCCTTCCAGTCGCTGGCGCACATGTTTGCCGCCGGCTTCAACCACTTTTGGCATGCCGATGACACCGACAAGGGTGGCACGCACGGGGGCGACCTCCTCTACATCCAGGGCCACAGCGCCCCGGGCATCTATGCGCGGGCCTTTCTGGAGGGCCGTCTGAGCGAAGAACAACTGCTGAACTTCCGCCAGGAAGTCGACGGCAAGGGGCTGTCGAGCTACCCGCATCCCAAGCTGATGCCGGAGTTCTGGCAGTTCCCGACGGTCAGCATGGGTCTGGGGCCCCTGATGGCCATCTACCAGGCCCGGTTCCTGAAGTACCTGCACGCCCGGGGCATTGCCGACACCTCCCAGCGCAAGGTGTGGGTGTTCTGCGGCGACGGCGAAATGGATGAACCCGAATCCTTGGGCGCCATTGGACTGGCATCACGCGAGAACCTCGACAACCTGGTCTTCGTCATCAACTGCAACCTGCAAAGGCTCGACGGCCCGGTCCGCGGCAATGGCAAGATCGTCCAGGAGCTGGAGGGTGAGTTCCGCGGAGCGGGCTGGAATGTGATCAAGCTGCTGTGGGGCAAGGAGTGGGATGCCCTGCTGGCTCGGGACAAGGATGGCGCCCTGCGCAAGATCATGATGGACACCCTGGATGGCGACTACCAGGCCTTCAAGGCCAACGACGGCGCCTTCGTCCGCAAGAATTTCTTCGGCCGTGACCCTCGCACGCTGGAGATGGTGTCCAAGATGACGGACGAGGACATCTGGAACCTTCGCCGCGGGGGCCACGATGCCTCCAAGGTGTACGCCGCGTTCCACCGGGCCCACCACACCAAGGGGCAGCCCACGGTGCTGCTGGTCAAGACGGTCAAGGGCTGGGGGATGGGCAAGGCGGGTGAAGGCAAGAACACGGCCCATCAAACCAAGAAGCTCACCGACGAGGACATCCGCCACTTCCGGGATCGATTCAACATCCCCATACCCGACAGCGAGCTGCCCAAGATTCCCTTCTACAAGCCGGCCGATGACACGCCGGAGATGCGGTACCTCCACGAGCGCCGCAAGGCCCTGGGCGGCTACTTGCCGCACCGGCGTACCAAGAGCGCTGAGAGCTTTACCGTGCCTTCGCTGGAGACCTTCAAGGCGGTGCTGGAACCCACGGCCGAAGGCCGGGAGATTTCCACCACGCAGGCCTATGTGCGCTTTCTGACGCAGTTGTTGCGCGACCAGGCCCTGGGACCGCGCGTGGTGCCCATCCTCGTTGACGAGGCCCGCACCTTCGGGATGGAAGGGCTGTTCCGGCAAGTGGGCATCTACAACCCGGAAGGCCAGAAGTACACGCCGGTGGACAAGGACCAGGTGATGTACTACCGCGAGGACAAGGCGGGCCAGATCCTGCAGGAAGGCATCAACGAGGCCGGCGGTATGGGCTCGTGGATCGCCGCTGCAACGTCCTACTCGACGAACAACCGCATCATGGTGCCGTTCTATGTTTACTACTCGATGTTCGGTTTCCAGCGCATCGGCGACATGGCCTGGGCCGCCGGCGACATGCAGGCCCGTGGCTTCCTGTTGGGTGGCACTTCTGGCCGTACGACGCTCAATGGAGAAGGCCTGCAGCATGAGGATGGCCACAGCCATATCCTGGCGGGCACCATTCCCAACTGCGTGAGCTATGACCCCACGTTTGCGCATGAGGTGGCGGTGATCCTGCACCACGGCCTCAAGCGCATGGTCGAGAAGCAGGAAAACGTTTTCTACTACGTCACCCTGCTCAATGAGAACTACCCGATGCCCGGCCTGAAGGCGGGCACCGAGGAACAGATCATCAAGGGCATGTACCTCCTGGAAGCCGGTGAAGGTGCCAAGGCCGCCCCGCGCGTGAACCTCCTGGGCTCCGGCACCATCCTGAGGGAGAGTCTGGAGGCCAAGAAGCTGCTGGCAGTGGACTGGGGCGTGGTGGCCAATGTCTGGAGCTGCCCCAGCTTCAATGAACTGACCCGCGAGGGTCAGGACTGTGCCCGCTGGAACCTGCTGCACCCGACCGAGGCGCAGCGCGTGCCCTACGTGACGCAGCAGCTCTCCACGCAAGCCGGGCCGGTGGTAGCGTCCACCGACTACATGAAGAACTACGCCGAACAGATCCGCGCCTTCATTCCCAAGGACAAGAGCTACACCGTCTTGGGCACCGACGGCTTTGGCCGGTCAGACTTCCGCAAGAAGTTGCGGGAGCATTTCGAGGTCAACCGCCACTACATCGTGGTCGCCTCCTTGAAGGCCCTGGCCGATGACGGCAAGGTGCCGGCGGCCAAGGTGGCTGAAGCCATCAAGAAGTACGGTTTGAATACCGAGAAGATCAACCCCTTGTTCGCTTGAACGAAGACCGGAGACACGAACATGGCACTGGTTGAAGTCAAAGTTCCCGATATCGGGGATTTCAGTGAAGTCGCGGTCATTGAGGTGCTGGTCAAGCCCGGCGACGCGGTGAAGGTCGAACAAAGCCTGATCACGGTGGAAAGTGACAAGGCTTCCATGGAGATCCCATCCAGCCACGCCGGCGTGGTCAAGGAGCTCAAGGTCAAGTTGGGCGACAAGGTTGGCGAGGGTTCGCTGGTGGTGTTGCTGGAGGCCGATGGGGCGGGTGCGGCGGCACCGCCTGCGGCCGCGGCACCGGAACCGGCACCAGCGGCCGTTTCTGCGCCGGCGCCAATCGCAGCCCCGGCCGTGGCTCCTGCGGCGGTACAGCCCATCGCGGCTGCGGCCCACAACCCCACGGCCACACCGGCGCAGGGCCTGCCGCATGCATCGCCCTCGGTGCGCAAGTTTGCCCGTGAGCTGGGGGTTCCGCTGGCTGAAGTCAAGGGAAGCGGCCCCAAGGGTCGGATCACGCTGACCGATGTGCAAGGCTTTACCCGGTCAGTGATGGCCGGTGCGGTGCAGACCCTGGCTCAGGCCGCTCGGGGCCCCGCTGGAGGGGGTGCAGGCGGTGAAGCGCTCGGCCTGATCCCCTGGCCCAAGGTGGACTTCGCCAAGTTCGGACCGGTTGAGCGCAAGGAGATGAGTCGGATCAAGAAGATCAGCGGTGCCAATCTCCTGCGCAACGCGGTGATGATCCCGGCGGTCACCAACCACGACGATGCCGACATCACCGAACTTGAAGCCTTCCGCGTTCAGCTGAACAAGGAAAACGAGAAGAGCGGCATCAAGGTGACGATGTTGGCCTTCCTCATCAAGGCCTGCGTGGCCGCGCTCAAGAAGTTCCCGGAGTTCAACAGTTCCCTCGATGTCGAATCCGGCAGCGACGCGCTGATCGTCAAGAACTACTGGCACATCGGCTTCGCCGCCGACACGCCCAATGGCTTGGTGGTGCCGGTGATCAAGAACGCCGATCAGAAGGGCATCCTGCAGATCAGCCAGGAGATGTCGGAGCTGGCCAAGAAGGCGCGCGATGGCAAGCTCGGGCCCGCGGACATGAGCGGCGCCACCTTCACCATCAGCAGCCTGGGCGGCATCGGTGGGCGCTATTTCACACCCATCATCAATGCGCCCGAGGTGGCCATCCTCGGCGTTTGCAAGAGCCAGATGGAGCCTGTATGGAACGGCAAGGACTTCACGCCGCGCCTGATGCTGCCCTTGTCGCTCACCTGGGACCACCGCGTCATCGATGGCGCGGCCGCGGCGCGTTTCAATGCCTATCTGGGCCAGATCCTCGCCGACTTCCGTCGGACGATGTTGTGATGAATGGCGGGACAGACCGGGACCATCGGTCGGGCTCTGTCCCCCACTGACTAGGACGTGTGATGGCAACCATCGACATCAAGATTCCCGACATCGGCGACTTCAAGGAAGTGGCCGTGATCGAGGTGCTGGTCAAGCCAGGCGACACCATCAAGGTGGAGCAAAGCCTCATCACCGTGGAGTCCGACAAGGCCTCCATGGAAATCCCCTCCAGCCACGCCGGTGTGGTGAAGGCCTTGAAGGTCAAGCTCGGCGACAAGGTGGGCGAGGGCTCGGTCGTGCTGTCGCTGGATGTGGACGGCTCTGCATCGTCGGCCAGCGCGGACGCTGCTGGCGCTTCCTCGGTTTCGTCCGGCACCGCGAACGCGGTACCTGCAGCGGCCTCGCCCGCCGCTCCGTCCGGCCCGGTTTCAGGATCATCCAACGCTGTGGCGCCCGCCAGCGCGTCCACCGCTACCACCGTGGGCGACGACGGCTCGCCTTTCGACATGGACTGCGACCTGCTGGTGCTTGGCGCCGGCCCCGGCGGCTACAGCGCGGCTTTCCGCGCGGCAGACCTGGGCCTGAGGGTGGTGCTTGTCGAACGCTATGCCACGCTCGGTGGTGTCTGTCTGAATGTGGGCTGCATTCCCTCCAAGGCGCTGCTGCATGTGGCCGCTGTCATGGACGAGGTCAGCCACATGGCCGATCTCGGCGTGGATTTCGGCAAGCCCACGCTCAACATCGACAAACTGCGCGGCCACAAGGAGAAGGTGATCGGCAAGCTCACCGGCGGCCTGGCGGCCATGGCCAAGATGCGCAAGGTCACCATCGTGCGCGGCTATGGCGCCTTTACCGCCAGCCACCGCGTAACGGTGGAAGAGACCACCGGCGCCGCTCAGGACAAGACCGGTTCGAAGAAGGTCATTGCCTTTAAGCGCTGCATCATCGCCGCGGGCTCGCAGGCCGTGCGCCTGCCCTTTCTGCCGGACGATCCCCGCATCGTCGACAGCACCGGCGCTCTGGGCCTCCAGGGAGTTCCGAAGAAGATGCTCATCATCGGCGGCGGCATCATCGGCCTGGAGATGGGCACCGTCTACAGCACTCTCGGCGCGCGACTGGATGTGGTGGAGATGATGGACGGCTTGATGCAGGGCGCTGACCGCGATCTGGTCAAGATCTGGGAGAAGATGAACAAGCACCGCTTCGACAACATCCTGTTGAAGACGAAGACGGTGGGTGCCACCGCCACACCTGAGGGCATCAGGGTTCAATTCGAGGGCCTGGACGGTACCAAGAGCGAAGGTCTCTACGACCTGGTGCTGCAGGCCGTGGGACGCACGCCCAACGGCAAGAAGATCGCCGCCGACCAGGCGGGTGTGCGCGTGAGCGACCGAGGCTTCATCGATGTGGATATCCAGATGCGCACGAATATGGCGCACATCTTTGCCATCGGTGACATCGTGGGCCAGCCCATGCTGGCGCACAAGGCGGTCCACGAGGCGCATGTCGCGGCTGAAGTCATCGCCGGCGAATTGCAGGGCAAGGCGGAGCTGGCTGCGGCTGCCTTCAACGCCCGCGTGATCCCCAGCGTGGCTTACACCGACCCTGAAGTGGCCTGGGTGGGGCTCACGGAGGAGCAGGCCAAGACGCAGGGCATCAAGATCAAGAAGGGCTTGTTCCCCTGGAGTGCCTCGGGTCGTGCGATCGCCAATGGGCGTGATGAGGGATTCACCAAGCTGCTCTTCGACGATTCACCGGAGGCCCACGGCCACGGCAGGATTCTGGGCGGCGGTATCGTGGGTACCCACGCCGGTGACATGATTGGTGAGATTGCCCTGGCCATCGAGATGGGCGCTGACGCCGTGGACATCGGCAAGACCATTCACCCGCATCCGACGCTGGGAGAGAGCATCGGCATGGCCGCGGAAGTGGCGCACGGCTCCTGCACCGATTTGCCACCGGCACGAAAGTAGGGTGTGCGGTGCCGTCAGCGCAGATCGATGCAGTGCAACCCGTAACGGCCGGCGCGTCGGTCGTCGAAGAAGCGCTGCAGTGTCAGTTTCACCGTGCGAAAGGCGAGGTCGTCCCAGGGAATCTCGTCCTCCGCAAACAGGCGCGCTTCCTGGGTTTCCGGGCCTGGATCGAAGCGGTCGTCCAGCAGATCCGCCAGGTAGAACAGGTGCACCTGGCCGACTTGCACCACGTTGAGCAGGGAGAACAGGTCCCTCAGCTCGATGCGCGCACCGGCTTCTTCGTCCGTCTCGCGAAGCGCGCCCTCAGCCGTGGATTCTCCGAGTTCCAGGAAGCCCGCGGGCAGGGTCCAGAACCCCAGCCGCGGCTCGATGTTGCGGCGGCACAGCAGCACCTTGCCCTGCCAAACCGGCACGGTCCCCACCACATTGAGCGGGTTTTCGTACTGGATGTGGCCGCATCCGCCACACATGGCCCGCTCCCGGTTGTCGTCCGGCGGAACGCGGTATTCCACGCCGGTGCCGCAGGCACGGCAGTGCATGATCCTCGGACGCTTGCTCAGCAGCATGTCCACCAGTGTAGTCCTGCGATTGTTTGAAACACGGATCCCCAGATGGAACTCTTCAATTACTTCCGCTCGTCGGCCTCCTACCGCGTGCGCATTGCGCTGGCACTCAAGGCTATCGACTACACCTACACCCCGGTTCACATCGCGCGTGGCGACCAGTTCAAGGAGTCCTACGCCAGCGTGTCGGCATCGCGTCTCGTGCCCACGCTGCGCGAGGACGACGGGCGCCTGATCAGCCAATCCCTGGCGATCGTCGAGTACCTGGAAGAGACGCATCCGCACCCGCCGCTCCTGCCGGCTGACGCGCCGGGGCGCGCCCGCGTCAGGGCACTGGCCTACGACATCGCCTGTGAGATCCACCCCATCAACAACCTGCGCGTCCTGCGCTACCTGACGGCCGATCTCAAGCTGAGCGAAGACGACAAGAACCGCTGGTACCGGCATTGGGTGGAAACCGGCCTGGCCACCGTGGAGGCCCAGCTGGCGGGCCATTCGGCCACCGGGGTCTATTGCCATGGGGATGTCCCCACCATCGCCGACATCACCCTGGTGCCCCAGATCTTCAACGCCAAGCGCTTCAACTGTCGGCTTGACCATGTGCCCCATGTGATGCGGATCTTCGAGCAGTGCATGACCCTCCCGGCGTTTCGCGACACGCAGCCCTCGGCCTGTCCGGACGCGGAATAGTGCCCGGCACCGACCCTTCGATCAAGCCGCCGTGTCGCCTGCTCCCGAACTGCTGATCCCCGCCTGGGCCATCCCCGCCACCGTAGGCGCTGCCATGAGCACGCGGCGTGGCGGGGTCAGCACCGCACCCTTCGACCGCCTGAACCTGCGGCCGCATCAAGCCGCAGACGAGGCCGGCACAAGCGATGCACCCGAGGCCGTGGCGGTCAACATTGCGGCCTACCGCGACGCCATCGGCGCGGCGCCTGTGTTCCTGCGCCAGGTGCACGGCACCGCGGTGGTGAACCTCGACGAGGGCGTCCAAGATCTCCCGCCGGCCGATGCCGCCGTCTGTACCCGTCCGGGCGTTGCCTGTACCGTGCTGGTGGCCGATTGCCTGCCGGTGCTGTTCACCGACCGGTTCGGACGCGGTGTGGCGGCAGCCCACGCGGGTTGGCGAGGGCTGGCAGCCGGTGTACTGGAGGCCACGGTGCGCGCGCTCTGTGGCGCCACGAAGACACAACCGGCGGACCTCCTGGCCTGGATGGGCCCCTGCATCGGGCCGAAGGCTTTTGAAGTCGGCGGCGAGGTTCTCCAGGCCTTTGGTCGCGACCCCTCTGCGGCCCAGCACCCCGCCGCGGCCGGGGACCGCTTTGTCTACACGCCGCGGGCCGATGGATTCCCGCGCTGGCATGCCGACCTGCCGGGCCTGGCCCGGGACCGCCTCCAGGCCCTGGGACTGAACACGGTGACGGCCAGCGGGCTTTGCACCTTCAGCGACCCGTCACGGTTCTTTTCTTTCCGGCGCGACGGGCTCACCGGCCGCCTGGCGGCCAGTGTCTGGCGGCGTGGATGAGGCGACAGCAGCCATGCGGGCCCGTCGGCGCATGGGGGTGCCCATGAGGTACATCACGATTCCCAATGGCAGCAAGCCATACAGGGCGAAGGTGAACAGCGCACCCAGCACGGTCCCCTGCGGCGACAGCGCTTCCACGAGGGCCATCATCAGCACGACATACATCCAGGCGATGGCCACCAGGTACATGAATAGGGCTCCCGAAAATGGTGGCGACCCCCGTGGCCGCCACCGCATCAGCGGCCGGGCCATTCCGGGCGCTGGCCTCCATTGTGTGGAAAGGGGCTTGCAAGCCGTCATTCGCGGGAAAGATTGCCCGGATAGAGTGTCGGGTTTCGGGCTTCATGCATCCAGCGGATTGGGACAAGAACGGCGGGCCGGGCCTGAGCACGCCGAGTTGCAGCAGTAGGAGATCTCCGTGGCCAAGAAGAACCCCAAACTCGCCGACATGGGCGGCAATGCACAAGCCTTCGGCGAAGCCGTTGGGCAGGCCCTGAAGTCCATGGCCGGTCTGGCCCTGCCCATGCAGGAAATGGCGCGGCTGCAGCAGAACTACCTGCAAGAGATGAGCAGCCTGTGGAACACCGCTTTGACGGCGCCGACGGACACGGCTCCCATCAAGGACCGCCGGTTCGCCGCGGAGGCCTGGACCACCAATCCGCTGGCCGCATTCACGGCACGGGCCTATTTGCTCAACGCGCGCACCCTGCTGGAAATGGCTGAGGCGGTCGAAGGCGATGCCAAGACCAAGGCCCGGGTTCGCTTTGCGGTGCAGCAGTGGATCGACGCCGCCAGTCCCGCCAACTTTCTGGCGCTCAACCCTGAGGCCCAGAAAAAGGCCCTGGATACCCAGGGGCAGAGCATCGCCAAGGGCGTGGAGCAGTTGCTCGCCGACATCCGCCAGGGCCACATGAGCCAGACGGACGAAACCGTCTTCGAAGTGGGCCAGAACGTGGCCACCACCGAAGGTAGCGTGGTCTATGAAAACGAGCTGATGCAGCTCATCGAGTACAAGCCGCTGACCGCTGAGGTGCATGAGCGCCCCATGCTCTTCGTGCCGCCTTGCATCAACAAGTACTACATCCTGGACCTGCAGCCCGAAAACTCCGTCATCCGCTACACGGTCGAACAGGGCCACCGCCTGTTCGTGGTCAGCTGGCGCAACCCCGATGAAAGCTTGGCGGCCAAGTCCTGGGACGACTACATCGCCGAGGGCCCCTTGAAGGCCATCGAGGTGGTGCGGGCCATCACCGGCAAGGATGCGTTCAACATGCTGGGCTTCTGCGTGGGCGGCACCATCCTGACCACCGCCCTGGCCGTGTTGGCCGCACGCGGCCAGCAGCCGGCTTCGAGCGTCACCCTGCTGACCACGCTGTTGGACTTCTCCGACACCGGCATCTTGGATCTCTTCGTTGATGAGCCCTCGGTGCAGATGCGCGAGATGACCATCGGCCCCGATGCCCCCAGCGGCCCTGGCCTGCTCAAGGGCGGGGAGCTCGCCGCCACCTTCAGTTTCCTGCGTCCGAATGATCTGGTGTGGAACTACGTGGTGGGCAACTACCTGAAGGGCGAGACCCCACCCCCCTTCGACCTTTTGTACTGGAACTCCGACAGCACCAACCTGCCGGGACCCATGTACTGCTGGTACCTGCGGCATCTGTACCTGCAAAACGAACTGCGGGTGCCGGGTCGGCTCATCACCTGCGGCGAGAAGGTGGACGTCGGCGCCATCAAGGCTCCGTTCTATCTTTACGCCTCGAGGGAAGACCATATCGTTCCCTGGGACGCGGCTTATCGCAGCACCCAGATGATCAAGGGCAAGAAGCGCTTTGTGATGGGCGCTTCCGGCCACATCGCCGGGGTCATCAATCCGCCAGCCAAGGGCAAGCGCAACTACTGGACCAACGATCGCCTGGTTGAGCAGGCTGAGGACTGGTTCGATGCCGCTCGGGAGCATCCCGGATCCTGGTGGACCGATTGGTCGAAGTGGCTGGCCGGCCACGGCGGCCAGAAGGTGGCCGCACCCAAGACCCCGGGCAACCGCCAGTACAAGGCCATCGAGCCTGCACCGGGGCGCTATGTGAAGCAAAAGGCCTGATCAGGCTCAGGCCTGCCCGCACCCGCTTGCGCAACATTTCGTTTCAAATTTCAGGAGACACTCCATGACACAAGACATCGTCATCGTCGCGGCCACGCGAACGGCCGTGGGCAAGTTCGGTGGGACACTGGCCAAAACCCCGGCAGCCGACCTGGGCAGCATCGTGATTCAAGAACTGCTGCGCCGCTCGGGTGTGGCCGCCGACCAGGTCGGTGAGGTCATCATGGGTCAGGTGCTGGCTGCGGGCGTGGGTCAGAACCCGGCACGCCAGGCCATGATGAAGGCTGGCTTGGCCAAGGAAACCCCGGCACTGACCATCAACGCGGTGTGCGGATCCGGTCTGAAGGCCGTGATGCTGGCCGCTCAGGCCGTGGCCTGGGGCGACAGTGAGATCGTGATCGCCGGCGGCCAGGAAAACATGAGTGCCAGTCCCCATGTCCTCCTGGGCAGCCGTGACGGTCAACGCATGGGCGACTGGAAGATGGTCGACTCCATGATCGTGGACGGCCTGTGGGATGTCTACAACCAGTACCACATGGGCATCACCGCCGAGAACGTGGCCAAGGCTCATGGCATCACGCGCGATATGCAGGATGCATTGGCGCTGGCTTCCCAGCAGAAGGCTGCCGCTGCCCAGGAAGCGGGCAAGTTCAAGGATGAGATCGCGGGGGTCACGATTCCGCAGAAGAAAGGCGACCCGATCGTCTTCAACAGCGACGAATTCATCAACAAGAAGACCAATGCCGAGGCACTGGCTGGTCTGCGCCCGGCCTTCGACAAGGCGGGCAGCGTGACCGCGGGCAATGCCTCGGGCATCAACGACGGTGCCGCGGCCGTGATGGTCATGAGCGCGAAGAAGGCCGCCGCCCTGGGTCTCAAGCCCTTGGCGCGTATCGCCTCGTTCGGCACGAGCGGGCTGGATCCCGCCACGATGGGCATGGGCCCGGTGCCGGCGTCCCAGAAGGCACTGGCCCGCGCCGGCTGGAAGGCGCAGGACGTGGACCTGTTTGAGCTCAATGAAGCCTTCGCCGCGCAGGCCTGTGCGGTGAACAAGGCACTGGACATCGACCCCGCCCGCGTCAACGTCAACGGCGGGGCCATCGCCATCGGCCACCCCATCGGCGCCTCGGGCTGCCGCATCCTGGTGACGCTGTTGCACGAAATGCAGCGCCGTGACGCCCGCAAGGGACTGGCCGCGCTGTGCATCGGTGGCGGCATGGGTGTGTCCTTGGCGGTGGAGCGTTGACCCAAACCCGAATTGACGGGCGCGTGGCGGCTCCTACGATAGGGAGACTGGCTCTTCGTACCCGGACGATTTCCCAACCGAGGGCCGTGATTCAGAGCCCTCAAACCTCGAGAGGATGGAGACCCTTATGAGTCAGAAAGTTGCCTACGTCACCGGCGGTATGGGTGGCATTGGAACCGCCATATGTCAGCGTCTGCACAAGGACGGTTTTAAGGTCATCGCCGGTTGCGGCCCCACGCGGGACCACGCCAAATGGCTGGCCGAGCAAAAGGCGCTGGGCTACACCTTCTACGCCAGTGTGGGCAATGTGTCCGACTGGGATTCGACCACAGAGGCCTTCGCCAAGGCCAAGGCCGAGCATGGCCCCATCGATGTCCTGGTCAACAACGCGGGCATCACCCGCGACCGCATGTTCCTCAAGATGACCCGCGAGGACTGGGATGCCGTGATCGACACCAACCTGAACTCCATGTTCAACGTCACCAAACAGGTGGTGCCGGATATGGTCGAACGCGGCTGGGGCCGCATCATCCAGATTTCTTCGGTCAACGGGGAAAAAGGCCAGGCTGGACAAACCAACTACTCCGCGGCCAAGGCGGGCATGCACGGTTTCACCATGGCCCTGGCCCAGGAGATGGCCAACAAGGGCGTGACGGTCAACACCG
>JBMSQF010000029.1:0-31023 GCA_049423145.1 Burkholderiaceae bacterium | reverse complement strand
AGGATTTCGGTCAGCAGCGCGCGGATGCCGAGTTCGTCGTCGACGACAAGTATGGTGGCCATGAAGCTCAGTGCGCCGGCTCGGCTGCTGTGGAAGCGCCCGCTGCAGTCGCCAGTTTTGAAAATGATAACGAAACCTGAGCACCTTGCACCTCGGGTGCTCCCTGGAGTTCGTCGCGGCGGTTGCCCAACCGGATGCGTGCGCCGTGTTCGTCGGCGATCTTTCGCACCACCGCCAGGCCCAGCCCCGTTCCCTTCGCCTTGGTGGTGACATAGGGCTCAAAGGCCCGTTTCATCACCTTTTCGGCAAAGCCCGGGCCGTTGTCCAACACCTTCAGACGCACCGCACGCACCTGTCCATCCTCGTTACGCGCCACTTCGGTCAGGAGTATCACCCGGCCGTCGGGCTGGGCCTCTACCGCATCCAGGGCATTCTGGGTGAGGTTCAGAATCACCTGCCGCAGCTGCGAGGCATCGCCCATGATGGGCGGCAGATCGGGCAGGAGGCTGAGCTTCAGGCGCCCCTGTTCCAGCGCGGCGCCGTACAGGGCGGTCACTTCCGTGACCAGGGCATTGAGGTCCAGCGGTGCCAGCAGCGCCGAGGGCAGCCGCGCGTAGTCTCGGAAGTCGTTGACCAGGCGCTGCATACCCTGAACCTGCGCCACGATGGTGGACACCGATCGTGCCAAGAGCTGCTGGTCGCCCCCTTCAAGCTTGCTTTCCAGCTTGTGCTGTAGGCGTTCTGCCGACAGCTGGATCGGTGTCAGCGGATTCTTGATTTCATGGGCGAGGCGACGCGCCACTTCGCTCCAAGCGGCCGAACGCTGCGCCGAGATCACCTCGCTGATGTCGTCGAACACCATGAGCCACTGGTGCAGCGGTAGGCGCGCGCCGCGCACGAGCAGGGTCAAGGTGTCCTGATCGGTTCCCGGCGAGGGCAACTCGAAGGAGTCCTGCCAGTGGTCGCGCTCCCCGGTTTCGGGGCTGTCCGCATGCAGTTCGAAGCGGTTCCAGATGGCCTCTGCGAAATCAACGAGTCCGGGAACCTCGTCGAGTTCGTGACCGCGGTACACCGAAAGCGGCAAGCGCAAGATACGGGTGGCACCGGGGTTGACCGTGTCGATTCGCCGCTGTGCGTCGAAGACGATCACGCCGGCACTCAAGCTGTCCAGGATGGTCTGCAGCCGGGTGCGCGCGGTTTCCAATTGCATCAGGCTGCCATCCGCCTGCGCACGGGCCTGCCGCAGTTGATCGGTCATCTCGGCGAAGCTGCGCGTGAGACCGCCCACTTCGTCCTTCGAAGCAAATACAGGCTTGGTGCTGAGGTCGCCGGCGGCCACCTGTCGCATACCGTCGGCCAGCAGCAGCAGGGGCTTGGCCAGCTGTTGACCCAACACCGCAGCGAGGATCACCGCACCCAGCACGGTCAGGATCAGGGACAGCGTGAGTGTCCCGATGTACATCTGCCGCAACCCATCCCGCGCGAGGGCGCGCTGCTGGTACTCGGTGTAGGCCGACTGCACCGACAGCGCATTGCGCACCAGGGCCGGCGGCATGGCCTGCACCACCAGCAGGTAGCGGGTGTCGTCCATCAGACCGAGGCCGCGCGCCGGCACCACAGCCAAGGCCCGCACCCGCACCCGTTTCAGCGCCTCCTCAAGGGCGGGTGATGCCCGAGCCAGGTCCTCGGCGCCAGCCACCACATCGTCGAGCCCCTCCAACTGGCTGTAGTGGGGCGACTGGCGGGCCTGTCGCAGCAGGCCCGCCGAAGGGCGCTCCGGCAGCAGGCCCTGGATCTGCGTATCGCTGGCAGCAACCAGCACCTGACCCTGCGCGCCGAGGACGGCCAGTTGATCGGCCTGCAACTGTTCGCGCAGACGCTCCAACGCACGGGCGCTGGGCAGTTCTTCACGCTCGGACAAGGCCTGTGCCGCTTCGCGGGTGCGGCGCCCCACATCCACCTGCACATCGTCCAGGGTGGCCTTTCCCAGGGAAAGGCCGGCGTCCAAGGCCACCTGCACACGCTCATCGAACCAGCTTTCGATGCTGCGCGAAACGAACTGGTAGCTCACCAGGTACAGCAAGAGACCCGGCACCACACCCACCAATGCGAAGATGCCGGCGAGTTTGGTCAACAGCAGGCTGCCGAACTTGCGGCGTCGGGTGCGAACGGCCAGGCGCACCGCGGCGATCAGGATCACCAGGGCCAGCACGCCGGCCACGGTGACGTTGATCCGGAAAAGCCACACCACCTGCTGCTCGTTGATGCGCGACACCTCGCCCGTCAACGCCATCACGAAGGCGATCACCAAAGCCAATGCCGCGACCACCACGGCGATCAGGGCCCAGGCCCACCGAGCCTGCTTGGTCATGCGGCCCTCAGGGCTCCAGCCTCAGGGTGCGCTCCACCCCCAGGCTCCATTCGCCTCCGGCCGTCAGGCCGAACTGCATGGGCCTCGGCAGCTGGGTGGTGTCCAGCCGCCAAGTGAACTCCGCATAGTGGCGTTCACCGGCCTCGGCTTGGCTGGCGTCGGCCAGTTGCCAGCGGCCGAGCCGCGAAACAGCCGCCAAGGCATCTTCCAGCCGGTTGTGGTTTTGTGAAATGGACCCAAGCGTGACGCGGTAGACCCCCGTCAGGGGCTGGTAGCTCAGGCGCCACTGCCGCTCGACGCGGGAAATCCGTGCGTCCCGCCAATACCAGCGAGGCCTGAACAGCGTGGCCTGGGCCTGGAAGTACAGGGGCACACCGCGGTTGAGCGCGTCTTCCACGACCGCGGGCAGGTGCACCAGGAGATCGAAATCCAGCAAAACCGTACCGTCCTCGCGCCGCAGGTTCAGCGTGCGGATCTCAACCCCCGGTGCATCGGACCGCGCCGCAGCCTGCGCCCGAACCGGTTGCGGGGCCGGACCCAGTGCCAGCCACAGGGCCGCAGCCGCTGTCACCTGTGCCGTGCGCTGCAGCGCAAGTCGGCGCCCGGTGCTGAGCAGCCCGGGCAGCCGCACGCGATCCGCAGCGGATGTCCGCGGCTGGGTGGCGCACCCGGGCAGGGTGCGGCGTGGGTTGGGGGTGGACTTCAAGCGGAACCGGGTTTGTGCAACAGGGCGTAGAAGAACCCGTCGCAGGCGGGAAGAGCAGCGGCTTCCGCGCCCGGGGCCGAGATGGCTGAATTGTCGACCAGGGGCAGCAGATGGCCCGGCGAGGCAGGGTCAAGGACCCCGCTCGGCAGGCCTTGGCGTTGCAAAAAAGCATCGATTTGGGCCTGTCCCTCGGCTTTGAACACCGAGCACGTGGCGTAAAGCAGACAGCCGCCGGGGCGAAGCAGGGGCCACAGCGCATGCAGTAGTTCGGCCTGAACCTTCACCAGGGCTGGGATGTCCGCCTCCCGGCGCAGCCACCGGGCATCGGGGTGGCGGCGCACGATGCCCGATGCGCTGCAGGGCGCGTCCAGCAGGATGGCATCAAAGGGCCGGCCGTCCCACCAGGTGGCCACCTGCCGGGCATCGGCCGCCAGCAGCCGTGCAGCCCTGCCCAGGTCCAGCCGTTGCAGGGTCTCCGCCACCCGCTCCAGCCGCTGCGCATCAGCGTCCAGCGCCACCAGATCGGCGTCCAGCAATTCCAGCAGATGGGCGGTCTTGCCGCCCGGTGCGGCGCAGGCGTCCAGGATGCGCGGGCGCGACCCGTCCGCGCAGACGCCCTTGGCCTTGGCACGCAGGAGGCCCTCCACCAGCAAGGGGGCTGCCACCTGCGCAGCCGCATCCTGCACCGACCAGTCGCCCTGGGCAAAACCGGGAATCCGGTCCACCGGCACGGCCTGCTTCAGCACCAAGGCCTGCGGCAGTTCCGGCAGGGCGGCACCGCAGGCCGATGCCGAGCGGGGTAGACCGCAGGGGCGCCATGCCAGGGATGCGGCATCCAGGCCTTTGCTCAGGGCGGCGAGCCCGCCGCGCCGCGCATGGGCGCGCAGGGTCAGGGGCGGGTGTTGCTGAGCGGCCTGCATCAGGGCTTCGGCCTGTGCCGGCCAATCCTGCTGCAGTCGACGGACCCACCATGACGGGTGATTGAATCGGCCCTCGGGCTTGCGCCGAACCGTATCCTCCAGACCGGCCGGGTCCCGCAAGGCCTGGCGCAGGACGGCATTCACGAAGCCTTTGCTGCGGGGAGCCATTCGGGCTGCGGCCTTCACGGCTTGGTCCACCAGGGTGTGGGGTGGGTAGGGGGGGGCATCCAGCGGCCACATCAGGGCCAGTGCGCTGGTGAGCAGCGCGTCCACATCGGGGGCGGGGTCGCGCGGGGCCAGGGCCTTGCGGGCGGCTTGGGCGCTGCCCAGCCAGCGCATCACGTGAAAGCCCAGGGCCTGGCAGCCGGCCCGCAGGGACGGCGGCACGCGGGCCAAGGCGTCGGGTAGGGCGCTTCCGGCACGCACCTGCAGCAGGATGTGGGCCACATGGGCCAACTGCTGGTGCAGGGAGGGCGTGGGGTTCGTCGCGCGGCTGCCCGTGCCGGGCTTCGGGGCGGTGCTGCGCGTACCGGTCATGCGGTCAGTCTATCCCCGGACATCCGTATCCCCATGGCGGCGGCGCAGTCGGTATCGGCCGCTGGCCTCTCGAGGCCCATCCCTGCTGCAAATCAAGGCTGCCCGCGTGGCCATCGGCACGGCCCGTCATTCGGGCGCACAATGCCGATCGGCGATCGCTTCTGTGCAGTACCGGCGGTCTCCTTCACGGGCGTTTTGGCCCGTGCGCCGAATCCATGCGGCATCACAGGAGCACAACCCCCATGAGCACGTCCACCATTCAGGGCATCTTCCGTTCGGAGGAAGAGCTGCGGCGCCTGCCCGCATCCGAGCGCATCCGCTACCGCTTGATCGGCGCGGATTGCCGCTACCACGCCAACGACAACATCTCGGCCCACATCCGCGAAGGCGAGCTGGAGGAACTCAAGTCGGAAGTGGCGCAGAAGATGCACAGCGTTCTGCAGTCCCTGGTCATCGACACCGACAGCGACCACAACACGAACGAAACCGCCAAGCGGGTGGCCAAGATGTTCGTCGAGGAGGTCTTCAGGGGCCGCTATGTACCCATGCCGTCGGTCACCGAATTCCCGAATTTCTCGCGCCTGAACGAGTTGATGATCGTCGGGCCGATCAAGGTGCGCAGCGCCTGTTCGCACCACCTGTGCCCCATCCTGGGCCGCGTGTGGATCGGCATCATGCCCAATGAGTTCTCCAACCTCATCGGTCTGAGCAAATACGCCCGCATCTGCGACTGGGTGATGAGCCGCCCGCAGATCCAGGAGGAAGCGGTGACCATGCTGGCCGAAGAACTGCAGGACCGCGTCAAGCCCGATGGGCTGGCCATCGTGATGGAGGCCGACCACTTCTGCATGCACTGGCGTGGTGTCAAGGATGACGAATCGGTGATGACGAATTCCGTGATGCGGGGAGCGTTCCTGCGGGACGCCGACCTGCGTCGGGAGTTCCTCTCGCTGATGGCCAACAAGAACAACCGTTAAGACAGGGCCGCCCGATGCTGGTTCGCCTCATGTACTGCAGCCGCGCCGCCAAAGGTGTGGACGCTGAGGAAATGGCACTGCTGCTGCGCCAAAGCCGCAGCCACAACACCGAGGCGGGCATCACCGGCATGCTGTGCCATTCCGACGGATTGTTCATCCAGGTGCTGGAGGGCGGGCGCAGCGCTGTCAATCGTCTGTACCAGCGCATCTTGGCGGATGCGCGACACACCGAAGTGGTGCTGCTGGTCTATGAGGAAATCAGCCAGCGGCGCTTTGCGGGCTGGACGATGGGCCAGGTGAACATGGCGCGCATCAACACCGCGATGCTGCTGAAGTACTCCGAGACGGCCGCGTTGGATCCTTATGCCGTTTCCGGACGCGCCACCATGGCGCTGTTCGAGGAGCTGCTGGCCACTGCATCAGTGGTAGGGGACCGCTGAAGGCGCGGCTCAGATTGCGGCCGCCTCCCGCAGATCGAACAAGCGCCGCAGCAGCCGCGTGGGCCACTGCATCAGGGCGGCGTTGTACACCTTCACCGCATCGTTGTAGACCTGACGCCCGAAGCGCAGGCGCCGCTCGGCCTCGCTGATGCCGGCCAGGCGCTCAAGCATGCCGGGCGAAAGCCGCAAGGCCGGGTCCTGTTCCACCTGTTCGATCACCAGTGACAGCACCGACTGCAGACCCACTTCGGCCACGGCCACCCGTGCCGATAAGGCGGGGTCGACAGGGCGCTCCTTGAGCGATTCAGCCGCTGCCAGGATGGCACTGCCGGCGGCGTCCACAGCCTCCATCGTCGTTCGCTCGATGGAGGGATGCGCCGCAGGCTTGAGCAGGGTCAGGAAGCCGGCCAACAACTCGTCGCGGCGGCACACCGACTCCTCGATCTGATCGGCCGCCCGGGCAATCTGATTGCGCAGACGCTGCAGGCGGTTGTAGGCGCCCAGAGCCCAGAAGAAGAGCACCGAGCAGATGCCCAGCATGGTCCACTGCACCGAATCCATAAATGAGGCTAGGCCGCCGTACCCGCAAGGGCCGAGCGGTAGCGCACAAAGCCCTGCAGGCGCAGCTCGCAGGCCGGGCAGCTGCCGCAGCCGTAGCCCCATTCATGGCGCTGTTGGCGATCGCCGAGGTAGCAGGTGTGGGTGTGTTCCTGGATGATCGCTTGCAGTGCGGACCCGCCCAGCGTTTCGCTGAGCATCCAGGTCTGCGCCTTGTCGATGAACATCAGCGGCGTCTCCACCGTCATCGCTGCGTCCAGCCCCAGGCTCAGGGCCACCTGCAGGGCTTTGAGGGTGTTGTCGCGACAGTCGGGGTAGCCGGAGTAGTCCGTCTCGCACATGCCGCCCACGAGCACCGATGCGCCGCGCCGATACGCCACCACCGCCGCGAGGTTCAGGAACAGCAGGTTGCGCCCGGGTACGAAGGTGTTGGGCAGGCCATTGGCTTGCATTTCGATGGCGCGGTCTTCGGTGAGCGCGGTCTGGCTGATCTGCCCCAGGATGCTCAGGTCCAGCAAGTGGTCCTCACCGAGCTTGCGACCCCAAGCGGGAAAGGCTTGCGCGATGGCGTTGCGCACGGTGCCGCGGCACTGCAGTTCCACCCGGTGGCGCTGGCCATAGTCGAATCCGATGGTCTCCACATGCGCGTAGCGCGCCAGGGCCCAGGCCAGGCAGACGGTGGAGTCCTGACCACCGGACAAGAGAACCAGGGCCTTTCGCGGGTCGGCGGGCGCCACCGTGGAAGCGTGCATGGCTCAGCCGCGAATCTCACCGTGGCCCAGCACCACCCATTTCTGTGAGGTGAGGCCCTCAAGGCCCACCGGGCCGCGTGCGTGGAACTTATCGGTGGAGATACCGATCTCCGCACCCAAGCCGTACTCGAAGCCATCGGCGAACCGGGTGCTGGCATTGACCATCACGCTGGCCGAATCGACCTCACGCAGGAAGCGCATGGCGTTCGCATGGGTGGTGGTGAGGATGGCATCGGTGTGGTGCGAACCGTGGGTGTTGATGTGGTCGATGGCCTCATCCAGACTGCGCACCACCTTCACGCTGATGACGGGCGCCAGGTATTCGGTTCCCCAGTCGGCCTCGGTGGCGGCCACCACGTGCGCGCCGGCCACGCTTTTCAAAATGGCCGCCGCCGCCTCATCGCAGCGCATCTCCACGCCCTTGGCGGCAAACACCGCACCGATGCGCGGCAGGAAGGCCTGGGCCTGCGCCGCATGCACGAGCAGTGATTCAGTGGCGTTGCAGGGGCTGTACTTCTGGGTCTTGGCGTTGTCGGTCACGCGTACCGCCAGCGCCAGGTCCACGGCCTCATCCACATAGGTGTGGCAGTTGCCGTCCAGGTGCTTGATGACCGGCACGCGCGCCTCGGCGCTGATGCGCTCGATCAGGCCTTTGCCGCCGCGCGGAATCACCACGTCCACGAATTCGGGCATGGCGATCAGGCGACCCACCGCTGCGCGGTCGGTGGTCTCCACCAACTGCACTGCATCGGCCGGCAGCCCTGCGGCTTGCAGCGCAGCCTGCACGCAGTGCCACAGCGCCAAATTGGATTGGATGGCCTCAGAGCCGCCGCGCAGGATGCAGGCATTGCCACTCTTGATGGCCAGGCTGGCGGCTTCGATCGTGACGTTGGGTCGGCTTTCGTAGATCATGCCGAACACGCCCAGGGGCACGCGCATCTGACCCACTTGGATACCCGAGGGTCGACGTTTGACACCCGTGATCTCGCCGATGGGGTCGGCCATTGCCGCCAGCTGCTGGCAACCCTCGGCGACCGTGGCAATCGCGCCTTCCGTCAGGCGCAGACGGTCCACCATCGGGGCGGCCAGGCCAGCGGCTTGGGCCGCTTGGATGTCCCGTTCATTGGCTTCGCGCAGGGCAGCAGCCTGGGCCTGCAGCTGCTGGGCCAGGGCCCGCAGTGCAGCGTCCTTCGCGCGCGTGCTCGCCCGCGCCATGTGCACCGCAGCCTGCCGCGCGGCGCGGCCCAGCCCGGTCATGTACACGGCGATGTCGGCGGGAGCGTTCATACCCGCATTGTCGCGCAGCTGCCTACAGCAGGCTGAGCACCTGCAGCCAGAAGGGAGCCAGCCCCGCGAATGCCACGGTACCCACCACGATGGTGGCCGTGGCCTGCGGCACCTGGGTGCCGTAGCGCTGCGCGAACAACAGCGCATTGCTGCCCGTGGGCAGCGAAGCGACCAGCACGATCACCGTCAGGGACAGGCCCGAGAGGCCCAGGCCCCAGTGCGCCACCGTCAACACCATCGCGGGCATCACCAGCATCTTGCCCACGGTCCCGGCCACGGCCACGCGTGCCGAGCCTTCGATACCGTAGAGCGACAGCGACAGACCGATCATGACCAGGCACAGCGGTGCGACCCCCGAGGCCAGCAGTTGCAGGGCCTCGTTCATGGGTTGGGGCACGGGCAATCCCACCAGGTTCCAGGCAAGCCCGGCCACCACCGGCAGGATCACCGGATGGATCAGGGTGTTGCGCACGGTCTGCTGGACCGTTTTCCAGACATTGCCGCCCACCTCGGCATGCCGCGCACGCGCCATGTCCACCTCGGCCAGAACAGTGCTCACCGTCAGCAGCACGAGGGCATGCAGGCTGATGATGGCCACGTGAATGGCCAGTCCTTCGTCGCCGAACAAGGATGCCACCAGGGGCAGGCCCACCTGCAGCGTGTTGCCGAAACTGAACATCATGCTGCGGGTGGCAGGTTCGGCCGCCTCCGCCGCCGTCAGGGGAGTTGTGGCCGCCCGTCGGGACAGTCGCCACCGGTGCGCGGCGTAAACCACCAGCACCCAGGTCATGACCGGTCCGAAGAAGGCCAACAAGGTGGTCCAGGGGAGTTGCGCCAAATCGACGGTCGCCATGGACCGGAAGAGCAGGGCCGGGATCAGCAGGTAGAAGGCCAAGGTGGAGATGGCCTTCACCGGCTCGGGGCCACTCATCAGCGGGGTGCGGCCGGCGTACCAGCCCGCCCCCACCACGGCCACCAGCACCAGCAGTTTGAAGAAGATCTCGAGGGTCACGCGCTCTTCTTCGCAGCGGTCTTCTTGGCGGGTGCACGCGGCGCACGGGGCTCGAACTCGAAGCCCACCTTGCCCGCCTTCGGGTCCCAGGCCAGGAAAGCCTTGAACTTGCGTCGCGTCTTGTTGGAAACGAAGTTCTCCAACAAGGCTGTTTTCCCGGTGGTCAGCAGGCGCGTCATCTCCTCGGGCGGCACCGGTTGCTGCAAGATGATCTTGCCGCTCTTGAAGTCGCAGGTCGCCACGCCGGTGGCGTGTTCGCACACATATTGCGCGCCGTGCTCATAGACATGACCCTTGCACTTCGGGCAGGACCCCAGGCTGGGCTGAGCGCTGAAGTCCACCGGTTCGCCGTCACCCTCGGCAGCCCGGGCTTCCTCACCGAAGTCGAACTCGAGTTTCCAATTGCCGATTTCCTCATCGCGGACCAGCTGCAGCTCGGCGGTGAAGGGCCAGCCAGCCTTGGACCGGAAGCCTTCCAGCGGGCCGATGCGCTTGTCGCGCAGGAAGGCTTCGGCCTCGGCCACTTCGAAGGCGCGCCCCGCGGGAATCTTGGTGATCGAAAAGCCGCAGCCTTCGCCGTCGGCGTTGCGGTTCGTGCCGGCGCAGGCGTAACGGCGGTAGTTTTCCTTGACCACCCCGCCGCAGTTCGGGCACGGCGTGGCCAGGGTCACATAGTCGCCTGGAATCGTGTCGCGGTCGTACTCCTTGGCCTTCTTCACGATGCGCTCGGCCATGCGCGCAATCTCGGCCATGAATTCGTCGCGTGAGAGCTTGCCGTGCTCCATTTGGGCCAGCTGGTGCTCCCAGTTGCCGGTGAGTTCGGGCTTGGTCAGGTCTTCCACGCCCAGACCTCGCAGCAGCGTCATCAGTTGAAAGGCCTTGGCCGTGGGAACCAACTCGCGGCCGTCGCGCAGCATGTACTTCTCGTTGAGCAGGCCCTCGATGATGGCCGCACGCGTGGCTGGTGTGCCCAGGCCCTTTTCCGCCATCGCTTCGCGGAACTCGTCATCGTCCACCCACTTGCCGGCACCCTCCATGGCCGACAGCAGCGTGGCCTCGGTGTAGCGAGCCGGCGGCTTGGTCTTCAGCGCAGCCACATCAACCGATTCGGCGCGCACCACCTCACCGGTGGCCACTGCCACAAGCGTGGCGTCTTCGTCCTGGGCCTCCTTGCCGTACACGGCGAGCCAGCCGGGATTCACCAAAACCTTGCCCTTGGTCTGGAAGTGCTGGGTCGTGCCGGCACCCGGCACGGCCACATTCACCGTGCTCGTTCGGGTGGTCTCCAGAAATTCGGCAGCCGGGTAGAACACGGCCAGGAAGCGCTTGACGACCAGGTCGTAGAGCTTGGCCTCCACCTCGGTCAGGCTCTTGGGGGCTTGCAGGGTGGGAATGATGGCGAAGTGATCCGACACCTTGGCGTTGTCAAAAACCTTCTTGCCCGGCTTCACATAGTCCTTGTTCAGGGCCACCCGGGCGTGGGCCGAGAGTGCGCGCAGCGGGCCCGGCATGGCCTCGTCGGCCAGCATGGCCATCGTGTCCTTCACGGTGCCCAGGTAGTCTTCGGGCAGGTGGCGCGAATCCGTTCGCGGGTAGGTGAGAACCTTGTGCTTTTCGTACAGCGCCTGCGCAATCGACAGCGTGGTCTTGGCGGAAAAGCCAAAGCGGGAATTGGCCTCGCGCTGCAAGGTGGTGAGGTCGTAGAGGCCTGGGCTGGCCTGGGTGGTGGGCTTGGACTCTTCCTTGACCGCCGCGGTTTGCCCGCGAACGGCGGCGGCCACAGCCTGGGCCACATCCTCATTCCACAGGCGGTCGGCCCGCCGGTCGGTGTCGTCGGTCTTCTTGAAATCAGGATCAAACCACTTGCCTTCATACGGGCCGGCCTGGGCATCGAACTGCGCCTTGACTTCCCAGTAGGGCCGCGCCACGTGCCTTCGGATCTGCTCCTCGCGCTCCACCACGATCGACAGCGTGGGCGTCTGCACCCGTCCCACGGTGGTGAGGAAGAACCCGCCGTCCCGCGAGTTGAAGGCGGTCATGGCCCGCGTGCCGTTGATGCCCACCAGCCAGTCGGCCTCGCTGCGGCTGCGTGCGGCATCGGCCAGGCCCCGCATCTGAACGTCGCTGCGCAGCTTTTCAAAGCCGTCGCGGATGGCCTGGGGCGTCATGCTTTGCAGCCACAGGCGCTCAATGGGCTTGTCGATGGGCTTCTTCTCACCCCCCGCGTACTGCACGATCAGCCGGAAGATGAGCTCGCCCTCACGCCCGGCATCGCAAGCGTTGATCAACCGAGAAACGTCTTTGCGCTTGACGAGCTTGACCACTGCATTCAGGCGTGTCTTGGCCTTGTCGATGGGGGCCAATTCGAAATGCGGCGGTACCACGGGCAGGTGCGCAAAGCTCCACTTGCCGCGTTTGACGTCGTATTGCTCGGGCGCCTTGATCTCCACCAGGTGACCCACGGCGGAGGTGACCACATGGGTGTCGTTCTCGAAATGGTCGGCGTGTTTCTCGAACTTGCCCACGGCCGGGGTGAGCGCGCGCACGATGTCCTGTGCCACGCTGGGCTTCTCGGCAATGATCAGAGTCTTGCTCATCGACTGGCAGTTCCTTGTCCTGGTCTTGTGGGGCGGGTACTGTGCCTGCCTACAATGCGATTCCTTCGCGTGCGTGCACGCGCCCGTGTGTGCACACGCACGCGCGCACCCATGAATTCAATGTACCCAAAGTCGACCATCGTGCAAGCCAAGGGCCGTTCTACCGCATCTCCCACTCCCAAGCGCCGGACCGCCCCCCCATCGGAGGCCGTCCGGGGGCGGCGCATCGTGGTCCGGCGCAGCGGCGTGCACGGCAAGGGTGTCTTTGCGGCGCAGCCCCTGCGCAAGGGGGAGGTGCTCATCGAATATGTGGGTGAGCTCATCGATTGGGACGAGGCCTTGCGCCGCCATCCGCACGACCCGGCGCAGCCCGATCACACCTTCTACTTTCACATCGATGACGGCCGCGTGATCGATGCCAATGTGGGCGGCAATGCGGCGCGCTGGATCAACCATTCCTGCGCCCCGAACTGCGAGGCGGACGAAGAGGAGGGCCGCGTCTTCATCAAAGCCCTGCGCGCCATCAAGGCCGGTGAGGAGCTGTCCTACAACTATGGCCTGACCATTGACGAGCGCTATACGCCCGCCGTCAAGAAGAAGTTCGCCTGCCATTGCGGTGCCCGCAACTGCCGCGGCACCATGCTCTCACCCAAGCGCTGAGGCGCGGGGCCCTCGGCGTGGCGGCTTTCCCCGCGGGCAGTGACCCAACACCGGATCGGTCTGACGGCTCGGCTTGGCCCACGGCGGCCGTGGCCGCTGAGCTTCAACACATCCTGGACCGGTGGTCCGCCGATTCGGGTCGTGGCCGCGAGCGCCCGGCCCGTGTGGAGGTGGATGCCGTGGCCTCGACCGGTTCAACCAATACCGACCTGCTTGATTGGGCCCGCGAGCACCGCGCCTCAGAGCCCAGCGTTGTGGTGCGTGTGGCGCAGTCGCAGACGGCCGGTCGCGGTCGCTTGGGGCGCCAATGGCAAGCGGTGCCGGGTGCCAGCCTGACCTTCAGCCTGGCGATGTGCCTGAATCCCGCCGCTGCGTGGGGCGGTCTGTCCCTCGCGGTGGGGCACGCCGTGGCGCAGGTGCTGCAACCCTGGGCTGAGGGCCGGCCCGAGCGGGGCCCGGGTTGGCTCATGCTCAAGTGGCCCAATGACCTGTGGTGGTTCGACCGTGAACCGCGGGAGGCAGCCGCGCGCGCGAGAGGCCGCAAGGTTGCCGGCATCCTCATCGAAACGCTGCCAGCTGCATCGGGTGGGCGCTGGGTGGTGGTGGGCTTGGGTGTGAATGTGAACGCGCCGGCTTTGCTGGCCGCGGATCGGTCCTGCGACGGGGTGGCCGGTACGGCCGAATGGCGCCCGCAGGACGATGCGCCCACCCTCTGGCGTGCCCTCATGCCGCCCCTTTTGGAGTCGCTGCTGGTGTTCGAGGCCCAGGGTTTTGCACCCCTGCGCAGCGCCGTACAAGCGCGTGAACTGCTGACAGGGCAGGCGGTCGGCCTGTCCAGCGGTCCTTGCCGGCAGGGCTGGTGTGAAGGTCTGGGTGACGATGGCGCCTTGCTGGTGCGCCACGAGGGCGTGCTGCACCGCATCGTCGCTGGCGAAGTGCAGGTTCGACCAGCGGCCACCGGCGCGGAGGGCTGACCTCGTGCATGATGCGCGGCCCACACGATCGGCCCACACGAAGGACAATGCGCCCTGATATGAATCGCCAACTGCTGACCCTGCTGGTGGTGGCCAATGGTGCGGCTGCGCTGGCCGCCTTCGGACCCTGGGCTGAAAACGTGTGGCCGATTCCCGGTCAAACCGCCCGCGAGCCCGACCGTGTGGCGCAACAGTTCAAGCCCGAAAGCATCGATTTGGTGGGCACCTCCCAGCCACCCGCGCAAGGCACTCCAGCGGGATCCGCGGCTTCGACGGCGTTGGCGGCGGAGCCCGCGGCCTCAAGGCCTGCCGCAACGGTTCCGACAGGGTCCGTGCCCACCGGAACCCCGCCCCAGGCGCTGCCGGTGGTCTCACCCGTGCTGAATCGGGCCGCACCCGCGACCCCGTCGCCGGTTCGCCCCGCGCCGGGCGAATCAGCGGCCGCTGCCGAGTCGCCGGCTTCGGTCGCGCCAGTTCAAGGCCCACAGGGCCAGGGTTCCCAGCAGTAGGCCCAACACCCAGGCCAGGCCCGAGCTGCCGCCTCCCGACGATCCTCCTCCCGAATTGCCGCCGTTCTCGGGGTTCGGTGGGGGCGCCGGGCGCAGGGCCAAGGTGCGGGCCACCGCTGCACTGGTGTCCAGCAGGCCCGCGCCACAGGTGCTCGTGGTGCAGAAGCACTCGAGCTGGTCCTGGTTGTCTGGCGCGCGGCAGGCCGGAACCGGGCTCTCACCGGGCGCCAATGTTCTGGAACTCGGGAAGCTGCGTGCCGTGGCCTGCAGGATGTCCCGCACTTTGGAGGGCGTCAGTGTGGGGTCAACGGCCAGCATCAGGGCCACCGTGCCGGCCACCAGCGGTGATGCGAAGCTCGTACCCACCGTGTAGTCGATGCTGTCGCTGTATCCGCTCGCCCCCGGCTGTCGTAGGCCGAGGTTCATGGTGGTCAGCAAGGGGTACAGGCAGGGCCCCTCCAGGTTGACGCAGTTGCCTGCAGGCGCTGCCAGCGCCACCTCAGGACCAATGTTGGAATACCCCACCTTGCTGCCGATGTGCCGCACCCCCGAGACCGCGATCGCACCCTTGCAGTTGGCAGGCACCGAGACTTTCAAGCCCGTGTCGTTGCCGGCGGCGGCTACCACGCTCACCCCTGCGGCAAGCAGCTCGTTGACCACATCTTGGTAGGCTGGGGTACAGCTGCCTTGGGAGCCCAGGCTCATGTTGATGACGCGTGCGGGATGGGCGTTTCGATAGTTGAGTACCTCGTTGACGCCCACATTCTGGGAGACGCCGCCTGCCCATCGCATGGCGGCAATGATGTCGGAGTCGTACCCGCCGCAGCGGCCCAGTACGCGGACCGGCAGCACCATCACCTGCCAGCCCACGCCTGCCATCCCCAGGTTGTTGTTGGTCGCAGCACCGATCAGTCCGGACACTTGGGTGCCGTGCCAGCTGCTGTAGCTGGCGGGTTCACCCGAACTGCACTCATTGGCGCTGGTCCAATCGCCGGGGTCGGTGGGGTCGTCGTCTCGGCCATCCCCGTCATTGGCGGTCTTGTTCGACAGGAAACGGCCAGCGCGGTCCCGGTCGGAGTCGACGAAGTCATAGCCGGGCAGGAGCTTGCCCTGCAGATCGGGATGCTCAAGACGCACGCCGGTGTCCAGAACCGCCACGGTGACCGAGGGCGCCCCCGTGGTCAGGGCCCAGGCGCCGACGGCATTGATGGCCGACACCAGATCACCCGTGGGTGCCCGCAGGTACCACTGGCCGGCCACCGGCGTGGTGTTGCGCTGGTTGTCCCCAAACAGCGGATCGTTTGGCAGGTTGTGGACGCCGCGGCGCTGATCCACCACCGCCCATTCCACCTCTGGCAGGGCGCGCAAGCGGCGCACGAGCTCCGATGAGCTCAGGCCCTGGCCGCGCAGGGCTTGGGTGTGGGGCCCGAGCACGCGCCCATCTTCAAGGGGCGCACGCAGGCTCTGGGACAGGCGTGCCGCGTGCCGCGGAGGAGCCGCCGTGGTACCGGCCCCCTCAGCGCTGCCGCTGGACTGGATACGGCGCAGGCCGCTGTCGGCACGGTACTTCACGATGACACGCGCCTGTGACGGGTCTTCGGCAGACGCCGCCGGGGCCTTGCGGGCGAAACGGGGGCCCGGCTCGGTGGCGGCCTGCGGCGCCGCACAGGCCACTGCGAGAGCGGCCAACAGGGCCAGGGGGCCTGGCCGGTGGAGGGATGTGGGGATGAGCGCACGCATCAAGCGGTTTCCTTGAGTGCCAACCCGCTGAGCGTATCCCACCCCCGTCCAGCGTCAAAGTGGCGGGAATACGAAAAGGCTCAGCCGTTCACCACGCGCACCATCTCCAGACACTTGTTGGAGTAGCCCCACTCGTTGTCGTACCAGGACACGACCTTCAGGAACGTACCGTCCAGCGCGATACCGGCTTCGGCATCGAAGATGGAGGTGCGGGCATCGCTGCGGAAGTCGGTGGCCACCACCTTGTCTTCCGTGTAGCCCAGCACGCCCTTGAGGCCGCCTTGTCCCACTGGCAGTTCGCTCATGCGCTTCATCTCGGCGCAGATGTCCTTGTAGGACGCATCGCTGTTGAGCTCCACCGTCAGGTCCACCACCGACACATCGCTGGTGGGCACGCGAAAGCTCATGCCGGTCAGCTTCTTGTTCAGCGCCGGGATCACCACGCCGACTGCCTTGGCCGCGCCGGTGGAGGAGGGGATGATGTTTTCCAGGATGCCGCGGCCGCCGCGCCAGTCTTTGTTGGAAGGCCCGTCCACGGTCTTCTGGGTGGCCGTGGCAGCGTGCACCGTGGTCATCAGGCCGCGCTTGATGCCCCACTTGTCGTTGAGCACCTTGGCGATCGGGGCCAGGCAGTTGGTGGTGCAGGAGGCATTCGAGATGATGGCCTCGCCCTGGTAGGTGCCGTGGTTCACACCATAGACGAACATCGGCGTGTCATCCTTGGACGGTGCCGACATGATCACTTTCTTGGCGCCCGCGGCCAGGTGCTTTTCGGCACTGGCTTTGTCCAGGAACAGGCCGGTGGACTCAAGCACCACATCGGCGCCCACCTCGCCCCACTTCAGCGCAGCGGGGTCTCTCTCAGCGGTCAATCGGATCTTCTTGCCGTTGACGATGAGCGTGTGGCCGTCAACCGCGACCTCACCCTTGAAGCGACCGTGCACGCTGTCGTACCGCAGCATGTAGGCCAGGTAGTCGGGCTCCAGCAGGTCGTTGATGCCCACGACTTCAATGTCGGGGAAGTTCAGCACAGCAGAACGCAGCACATTGCGGCCGATACGGCCAAAACCATTGATGCCGACCTTGATCGTCATGTTTTCTTGCTCCAGGGGGTCTTTGGGATTGAAAAAGGGATGTTCAGTGAGCCGGGATCGCGCTCATCCCCATGGGCAGCACCGGCTGCACCACGAGGGGCCGAGGATGGTGGTCTTCAGTGGCCGATCACGCGCCGCACCGTGGCCACGAGGTTGTCGGTGGTGAAGTGGAAGTGCTTGAAGAGTTCGCCGGCTGGAGCCGATTCACCGTAGCGGTCGATACCCAGCACGGCTGCACAGCCGTACTTCCACCAGAAGTCGGTGACGCCGGCTTCCACTGCGACCCGCGGCACGCCGGCGGGCAGGACCGCGGACTTGTAGGCCGCATCCTGTCGGTCGAACACCGAGGTGCTGGGCATGGAGACCACGCGCACCGCAACCTTGAGGCGCGCCAGTTCGGTCTGCGCATGCAAGGCCAGCTGCACCTCCGACCCGGTGGCGATGATCACCGCCTGTGGCCTCTTCTGAAGGCCTACCTCCGATGGCTCGGCCAGCACATAGGCGCCGCGCGTGATGAGGTCGGCCTGGTTCTTCGGTGCATAGGGCAGGTTTTGGCGCGACAGCAGCAGGGCGCTGGGCCGATCTCGGTTGATGAGCGCCATCGTCCAGGCCACTGCGGTTTCGGTGGTGTCGCAGGGGCGCCAAACATCCAGTCCCGGGATGAGACGCAAGCTGGCGGCATGCTCCACGCTCTGGTGGGTGGGGCCATCTTCACCCAGGCCGATGGAGTCGTGGGTGAAGATATGGATCACCCGCTGTTTCATCAGCGCTGCCATGCGGATGGCATTGCGCGAATAGTCGCTGAAGGTGAGGAAGGTGCCGCCATAGGGGATGTAGCCGCCGTGCAGGGCCACACCATTCATGATCGCGGCCATGCCGAATTCGCGCACGCCGTAGTTGATGTGGCGTCCCACCACTTCCCGCGCGGCATCGCCTTCGCCCACCACGCTCTTCACCACGGCCCCGGTCTGTGCATCGACCCGCAGGGAAGGCGTGGCCTTGGTCTGCGTCAGGTTGGAGCCGGTGAGGTCGGCGCTGCCGCCCAGCAATTCAGGCAAGCGGGCGGTAAAGTGCTCCAGCGCGATCTGGCTGGCCTTGCGGCTGGCCACGGTTTCGGCCTTCTCGTGCACATCACCCACGAGGCCTTCAGCGATTTCCGCAAAGTTCGGCGGCAGGTCACCGGCCATGCGGCGGGCGAACTCGGCCGCCTGTACTGGGAAGGCTTTCGCGTAGGCGGCGAAGCGTTCCTTCCACAGGGCCTCGGCTTCCGTGCCGCACAGATGGGCATTCCAGGCCGCGTAGGCCTCCGCTGGAATCACAAAGGGCTCATGCGTCCAGCCCAGGGCCTGGCGGGTGAGCTTGATCTCCTCCCCGCCCAAGGGCTCACCGTGGGCCTTGGCCGTGTTGGCGCGGTTGGGCGAGCCCTTGCCGATGGCCGTTTTGCAGATGATCAGGCTGGGCTTGCCGGCTTTGCTCTGCTTGGCGTTTGCGATGGCTTGATCGACGGCATCGGCGTCGTGTCCATCGACTGGTCCCAACACGTTCCAACCGTAGGCGGTGAAGCGCTGCGCGGTGTTGTCGATGAACCAGGGGGCCACCTTGCCGTCGATGGAGATCCCGTTGTCGTCGTACAGGGCGATCAGCTTGTCGAGTTTCCAGGCGCCGGCCAAGGCGCAGGCTTCATGGCTGATGCCCTCCATCAGGCACCCGTCCCCCAGGAACACATAGGTGTGGTGGTCGACGATGGCATGCCCGGGCTGGTTGAACTCTGCGGCCAGCAGCTTTTCAGCCAGTGCCATGCCCACGGCGTTGGTGATGCCCTGCCCCAAGGGGCCGGTGGTGGTTTCCACGCCGGGCGTGATGTCCACTTCGGGGTGACCGGGCGTCTTGCTGTGCAGCTGGCGGAAATTTCGCCGCTCCTCAACGGACAGTTCATAGCCCGTGAGGTGCAGCAGCGCGTAGAGGAGCATCGAGCCATGGCCGTTGCTCAGCACAAATCGGTCGCGGTTGGCCCAGTGCGGATTCTTCGGGTTGTGGCGCAGGTGTCGGCCCCACAGCGCCACCGCCATTTCCGCCATGCCCATCGGCGCACCCGGGTGGCCTGAGTTGGCCTGTTGAACGGCATCCATGGCCAGCGCGCGAATGGCGTTGGCCATCAGGGGTGCGGAGTGGGCGGGGGCGGATTTCGAAGCGGACATGGTGAGTAGGCTCTGTTTCGCGGGCCGACCGATCGTCTGAGCCCCCGGATGCTTGGGGCCCCCACGGACGAGAGGGCAACGCCTGCAGCGCGCAGGCAGCGACAGCGGGAAAACCCGTGATTCTACGGGCCGAGGACCCCTCAGCCGACGAAACACGGCTCACCGAATCCCGCCGTTTAGACTGGCTCCATGAACGCAAGGCCGATCCGCGCCCTGATCCTGGCCGCTGGCCGTGGCGAGCGCATGCGCCCGCTGACCGACACCACGCCCAAACCCCTGTTGCCGGTTCGGGGGGTGCCCCTCATCGAATGGCACCTGAGGGCCTTGGCCGAGGCGGGCGTGCGCGAGGTGGTGGTCAACACCGCCTGGCTGGAGGAACAGTTTCCGCTGGCCTTGGGGGACGGCAGCCGCTGGGGGCTGCGCATCGTTTACTCGCACGAAGGGCGGGACCACGGGGGCGCCTTGGAGACCGCCGGCGGCATTGCGACAGCCTTGCCCCTGCTGAGCCCGAATGGCGACGAACCGTTCGGCTTGGTGTCGGGCGACATCCACGCACCGGGGTTTGCCTTCAGGCCGGAGGCACTGGAAGCCTTCACCGCGTCCGGTGACTTGGGTTTGCTGTGGATGGTGCCCAACCCCGACTTTCACCCGCAGGGCGACTTTGCCTTGACGCCCGATGGACGCTTGAAACGCCTACCCGCACCGGGCGCCGCAGCGACCGCGGAAGGCGCGGCCCTCCCTGCCCGGTTGATGACCTACGCGAACCTGGCACTCTTGCGCCCGGCCCTGGTGGCGGGTGTGCACCCGGGCCAGCGCGCGGCCCTGGGGCCTTTCCTTCAACGGGCCGCGCAAGCTGGGCTGCTGGCCGGGCGGGTGTGGGAGGGGCCCTGGGAGAACGTGGGCACACCCGCGCAGTGGCAGGCGCTTCAGCGAGGTCCCAGGACCCCTTGAGCCACCGCGATGTACAGCGGAATGCCCAACAGGATGTTGAACGGGAAGGTGACGCCCAGCGACAGGCCGAAGTAAAGGGCCGGTTGCGCCTCGGGCATCGCGTGGCGCAACACGGCCGGGACAGCGATGTAGGAGGCACTGGCGGCCAACACCATCAACAGGGCTGCATTGCCCACCTGCATGTCGGTGGCCACCGCCAGCCCCAGGGCCATGGCGGCGTGCGCCAGGGGAGCCATCACTCCCCAGGCCAGCAGCAGGTGCGGTAGGCCCTTGAGGGTGTGCAGGTGGCGCGCCGTGAGCAGCCCCATGTCCAGCAGGAAGAAGGCCAGCATGCCCTTGAACAGGTCACCCGAGAAGGGCTTCATCGCGGCCTGGCCGGCTTCACCGGTGACGAGGCCGACCACCATCGCCCCCATGAGCAGCAGTTGGGCGCCATCGGTGAAGGACTCGTGCAAGACCTTGCCGATGGGCAGCGGCGGTACGGGGCCAGCGCCCGCACTGAACAGACCCGCCGCCCCGGACGGCCCCGCCGCTCCCGATGCCTCCGGCGTCGCCGAGGCAGCCTGTTGGCGGCGCAGCATATTGGCCAGCACCACCGCCATGATGATGGAGGGGGACTCCATCAAGGCCATGGCCGCAGCCATGTGGCCACCATGCTCGATGCCGCGGCCGTCCAGCACTTGAGAGGCGGTGATGAACGTCACCGCGCTGACCGAACCATAGGTGGCCGCCACGGCCGCCGCGTCGAAACCGGACAGCCAATGGCGCAGGATGGTGTAGCCCAGGGCCGGAACCGTCACCGCCAGCAACACGGCGCAGGCCAGACTCACCCCGACTTCATGGGTGATGCCCGAGGCCGAAAGTGCGAAGCCGCCCTTGAGCCCCAGGGCCATGAGCAGGTACAGCGAGAGAAAGCGTGCGATGGGCTGCGGGATCTCGAGGTTGGAGCGAACCAGACCAGCCGCAGCACCGAACACGAAGAACAGGATGGCCGGATCAAGGAGCGTTTGCATCCCGGCATCCTAAGGGAAGGGCCGCCCTCAGACCCGCTCGAGCACCACGGCAATGCCCTGTCCCACCCCGATGCACATGGTGCACAGCGCGTAGCGGCCACCGGTGCGGTGCAGCTGGTTTACAGCCGTGGTGGCCAATCGCGCACCGCTGGCGCCCAGCGGGTGGCCCAGCGCGATCGCGCCCCCATTGGGGTTGACGCGCGCATCGTCATCGGCCAGTCCCAGGTCGCGCAACACCGCCAAGCCTTGCGCAGCAAAGGCTTCATTGAGTTCGATCACATCCATTTGCGCCAGCGACAGACCGGTGAGCGCCAGGACCTTGCGGGTGGCCGGAGCGGGCCCGATGCCCATGATGCGCGGCGCCACGCCGGCCGTGGCCATGCCCACCACGCGGGCGCGCGGCGTCAATCCATTGCGGGCGGCTGCAGACTCGGAAGCCAACAGCAGCGCGCAGGCACCGTCGTTGACGCCCGATGCATTGCCAGCGGTCACCGAACCGTCGGGCCGGACCACGCCCTTGAGCTTGGCCAGCGCTTCGAGCGAGGTCTCCCGGGGGTGCTCGTCCTTGTTCACCACCACGGGGTCTCCCTTTTTCTGCGCGATGGTCACCGGCGTGATCTCGGCATCGAAGAAGCCCGACCGCTGCGCCGCCACCGCCTTGAGCTGGCTGGCCAGGGCCATGCGGTCCTGCGCCTCGCGCTCGATGCCGAAGTCGAGCGCCACGTTCTCGGCGGTTTCCGGCATCGAATCCACGCCGTGGCGCTCCTTCATCAGCTTGTTGATGAAGCGCCAACCGATGGTGGTGTCGTACACCGCATTGGCGCGGCTGAACGCACTTTCGGCTTTGGGCATCACGAAGGGCGCGCGGCTCATGCTCTCCACGCCGCCGGCGATCATCAAGTCCGCCTCCCCGGCGCGTATGGCGCGCGCGGCCGAGCCCAGGGCATCCAGGCCTGAGCCGCACAGGCGGTTCACAGTGGAGCCGGGCACCTCGGTCGGTAGGCCCGCCAGCAGCGCACTCATGCGCGCCACGTTGCGGTTGTCCTCGCCGGCCTGGTTGGCGCAGCCATAGATCACGTCGGTGATGGCCGCCCAATCCACGCCGGCGTTGCGCTGAATCAGTGCCTTGAGGGGAATGGCGCCGAGGTCGTCGGTGCGCACCGAGGACAGGGCGCCGCCGTAGCGACCAAAGGGCGTACGGATGGCATCGCAAATGAAGGCCTGTGTCATGGGGTTCTCCTTGATTCCCGATTCATGCTTCGAACAGTTCGATGGCCGTGACGGCCTGCAGCTGGGCCAGGGTCAGCCCGGCCACTTTGTCCACCACGCGGCCCCGTCCCTGCTGCAGTTCAATCACCGCCAGATCGGTGTAGATGCGGCTCACGCAGGCCAGGCCGGTGAGGGGGTAGCTGCAGTGCGGCACCAGTTTGCTCTGGCCGTTCTTGGTGCAGTGCTCCATCATCACCAAGGTGCGCTTGGCGCCAATGGCCAGGTCCATGGCACCGCCCACGGCGGGGATGGCGTCTGGCGCGCCGGTGTGCCAGTTGGCCAGGTCGCCGTGTGCGGAGACCTGGAAGGCGCCCAGGACGCAGACATCCAGATGACCGCCGCGCATCATCGCGAAACTGTCGGCGTGATGAAAGAAGCATCCGCCCGGCAACAGGGTGACCGGCTGCTTGCCGGCATTGATGAGGTCGTAGTCTTCCTGCCCCGCAGCGGGTGCGGGCCCCATGCCGATGACGCCGTTCTCGCTCTGCAGGATGACTTCCCGGTCAGTGGGGATGTGGTTGGCCACCAGCGTGGGCAGACCGATCCCCAGGTTCACCACGGCACCGTCGGGAATGTCCCGGGCCACGCGGGCGGCCATCTCCTCGCGGGTCCAGCGGGGAAGGGGCGTGGCGTTCTGCTGGTCGGTGTTGGATTGCGCAGGGTTGCTCATGGTCACGCCACCTCCTTGAAGCCGCCTGCCTGGGTCGCCTGGCGGGGTATCGGCACCACGCGCTGCACATACAGCCCGGGCGTGACCACGGCTTCGGGGTCCAGCGCGCCCAGCGCCAGCACTTCGTGGACCGTGGCGATCGTGACCTTGGCGGCTGTGGCCATGATGGGCCCGAAGTTGCGGGCGGTCATGCGGTAGGTGAGGTTGCCCCAGCGGTCGCCGCGTTCGGCCTTGATGAAGGCGTAATCCGCGTGGATCGGATACTCCAGCACATAGGGGCGACCCTCGATCACGCGGGTCTCCTTGCCCTCGGCCAGCGGTGTGCCGTGCCCGGTGGGTGTGAAGAAGGCACCGATGCCTGCTCCTGCGGCGCGTATGCGTTCGGCCAGATTGCCCTGCGGCACCAACTCCAGTTCCAGCGTGCCGGCGCGGTACTGCGCATCGAAGTGATGGCTGTCGACCTGTCGGGGAAAGCTGCAGATGACCTTGCGTACGCGCCGGGCCTTGATGAGTGCAGCCAGGCCGGTTTCGCCATTGCCCGCGTTGTTGTTGACCACCACGAGGTCGCGCGCGCCTTGATCGATCAGGGCCTCGGTGAGTTCATTGGGCAAGCCTGCGGTGCCGAAGCCGCCAATCATGATGGTGGCGCCGTCGGGCACATCGGCCACGGCCGCGGCCAGGGAGGGAACGACTTTGTTGATCATGGCATCCTGAATGTTCTATATACGAACAAATGATCGCAAGGTGAACATTTTAAGCAGGAACGCGAGATTCACCAAGCGCCGAGGCGGTCTCCACGCCCACGCGCGTCGACAATGGCTGGCGGAGGATCGATGCTCTACAAATTCAAATCTCGTGCGACGGCCGACCTGGTGATGCTGGAGCCGGCTGGGCGGCGCCTCTTGGAGGTGCTGGGTCGTGAGCAGACCGCTCAAGGCATCTTTGAGTGGGCCGACCTGCCGCGGCTGATGCAGCAGCTGGAGCAGGCCATCGAACAAGAGGAGGCGATGTGGGCTCTTGCGGAGCAGCAAGCGCAGGCCAAAGGGCAGGAGATCCGCCGGCCCGAGGTCACCCTGCGACAGCGCCTGTGGCCCATGCGCGAGATGATGCGCCGCAGCCACGCGGACCGGCAGCCGATCGTGTGGGGCGTGTGAATGCAGCAGCCCACCCGCATCGTGCTCATCCGCCACGGTGAAACCGACTGGAACACCGAGACGCGCATACAGGGCCACACCGACATCCCACTGAACCGGCGCGGCCGCTGGCAAGCGCAGCGTCTGGGTGCTGCACTGGCCGATGAAGGGCTGGCGGCGGTGTATGCCAGCGACTTGCAGCGCGCCCATGCCACGGCTCAGGCGGTGGCCCAGGCCAGTGGCCTGGAGGTGGTGGTCCACAGCGGTTTGCGCGAGCGGGCCTTTGGTGTGTTCGAGGGGCTGACCTTCTCTGAAATCGAGGACCGTTGGACCGAGTGGGCGCGCCGCTGGCGCCAACGCGACCCCGAGTTTGGTCCGCCAGGTGGGGAGACGCTCCAAGACTTTTTCAAGCGCAGCGTCCAGGCGGTTCACGACCTGGCCGAGCGCCATGAGGGACAGGCCATCGCGCTGGTGGCGCATGGGGGTGTGCTGGACTGTCTGTACCGCGCAGCCACCGGGCAGGCCCTGAACGCGCCGCGCACCTGGCAGATGAGCAATGCCGGGATCAACCGTCTGCTGAGGGCCGGCAGCGTGCTGACCCTGGTGGGTTGGGCAGACGTCGCCCACCTGGAAGACGAATCCTCGCTGGACGAATGGAAGGAATCAGCCGCCTGATGCGGCTGAACGGCCCGATGTGGGCGCGCCTCAATCGAAGAGTTCGCCGCGTGCGGCCGGCGGTGCAAGCCCCAGATGCCGCCAGGCGGCTTGCGTGGCAACTCGGCCGCGTGGCGTGCGTTGCAGATAGCCCTGCTGGATCAGGTAGGGCTCGATGACATCCTCGATGGTGCCGGCTTCCTCGCCGATGGCGGCCGCGACGTTGTCCAGCCCCACCGGCCCACCGTCAAAGCGGTGCACCACCGCTTCCAGGAGCTTGCGGTCCATCACATCAAAGCCCTGCGGGTCCACGTCTAGCATGCCCAGGGCCGCGTCGGCCACCGGCCGCGTGATGCGCCCCTGCGCCTTCACGTCGGCATAGTCGCGCACGCGGCGCAGCAGGCGGTTGGCGATGCGTGGCGTGCCGCGCGAGCGACGCGCGATCTCCAGCGCGCCCTCTTCATCGATGGGTGTATTCAGCAGGCCAGCCGATCGCAGGACGATCCGGCCCAGTTCTTGGGGCGTGTAGAACTCCAGACGCGCCACGATCCCGAACCGGTCGCGCAGGGGGTTGGTCAGCATGCCCGCGCGGGTGGTGGCCCCGACCAAGGTAAAGGGTTGCAGGTCCAGCTTGATGCTCCGCGCGGCCGGCCCCTCGCCGATCATGATGTCGATCTGGTAATCCTCCAGCGCGGGGTAGAGGATTTCCTCCACCACTGGCGACAGGCGGTGGATTTCATCGATGAACAGCACATCATTGCGCTCCAGATTGGTCAGGATGGCCGCCAGGTCCTTGGGCTTTTCCAGCACCGGCCCGGAGGTTTGCCGCAGGTTCACTCCCAATTCGGCAGCGATGATGTGCGAGAGCGTCGTCTTGCCCAGCCCCGGTGGGCCGAACAGCAGCACATGGTCCAGGGCCTCCTGGCGGGCCCGCGCCGCGCCGATGAAGATCTCCAGTTGTTCACGCGCCTTGGCCTGCCCCACATAGGACTGCAGTTCCTTGGGGCGCAGGGCGCGCTCCAACGCTTCTTCGCGAGCACCGCCGCTGGCGGCGTTGACGACCCGCGGGGACGGTGCAGTGCTGAACTCGTCGGTCTGTATCGTCACGGTGGCTCTTCTTCAGCGAGACAGTGCCTTGAGGGCATGCTTGATGCCCTCGCTCACGCCCAGGTCAGACGGCAGGGTCTTCAGGGCCGCGGCCGCCTCCTTCTCGCTGTAGCCCAAGGCCACCAAGGCGTGCAGGACATCGGCCTGTGCATCGTTGGACGGCGCCAGCGGCGCCGAGGCATGGGCATCGAGCTTGCCCTTGAGCTCCAGCAGCAGCCGCTCGGCGGTCTTTTTGCCAATGCCCGGCACCTTCACCAGACGCGCGGTGCTTTGCGTGGCCACCGCGTGCGCCAGTTCATCCGTGCTCAGGCCCGAAAGCACCGACAGGGCTGTGCGGGGCCCGACGCCACTGACCTTGACCAGTTCGCGGAAGGTGCGGCGCTCGCCCTCACTGAGAAAGCCGAACAGCAGCTGCGCGTCCTCTCGCACCACGAAGTGTGTCAGCAGGGCCACCGGCGTACCGAGCGCACCGAGGTTGTAGAAGGTGCTCATGGGCACCTCCAATTCATACCCCACCCCTTGCACATCCACCAGGATGCGGGGCGGCGACTTTTCCAGCAGGATGCCTGCGATACGGCCGATCATGCCGCGATGGTAGCGGGTTCAGTACCCCAGGATGCCCAAGCGGTGGGCCTCCAGGGCCGCTTCGGCGCGGGACGAAATGTGCAGCTTGCGGTAGATCTGCTTGACATGCTCGGCAATGGTGTGCCGCGAAAGATTCAATTGCCCACCGATTTCCGGCAGGGTGTAACCCTTGGCCAATCTCAGCAGCACCTCGGTTTCGCGGGCCGTGAGGCCCCCGGGTCCTGCGTGCCGCGTCGGCGCGGGCTCAGGGGGGCGGATGCGGCCCCTTGGGCCGCTCGATTCGAATGGAAGGGCATCCACGGTGATGGGGCTCTGTGGTTTGGAACGGGCGACCAGACGCCGCAAAGCGCACCATTTTGTGGGCGGTGGCGCGGGCCGAAGCGGCAATTCTTCTCGGAATTGGGATCTTCATTCGTCGACGCGCCCCGCGGCGACAATTCAGCTTGTCACCCACTCCGCGATTCGGGTCCCACTTGATCCTTCAGCACCCCCTTCCCGACGACGACCCTGCAGCCCTGCTGCGCGTGTGCGGTCCTTTGGACGAGCACTTGCGCGCCATCGAGCAGGCTTGTGGCGTGCGCCTTCAACGGCGAGCGGCCTTGATCCGGATTGAAGGTGAGTCGCTGGCGACCCAGCGCGCGGCAGCGGTGCTCGATGAGATCAGTCAGCGTACGCGGCGGGCCGACTTGCCCCCCGAAAGGCTGCGGTGGCTGCTTGATGAGGCGGCGCGAAGTCTGGCCGGCCATGTGCCGATGGTCGGTCCTGGTGAGGCACCGCCGCAGCCGGTGTTGCACACCAAGCGGGCCGACCTCCAAGGCCGTACGCCGAATCAGGTGGCCTACTTGCACCACATCCTGTCGCACGACATCACCTTCGGCGTGGGTCCGGCCGGCACCGGCAAGACTTTTTTGGCCGTGGCGTGTGCGGTGGATGCGCTGGAGCGGCAGCAGGTGCAGCGCATCGTGCTGACGCGCCCAGCCGTCGAGGCAGGTGAACGCTTGGGCTTTTTGCCGGGTGATCTGTCGCAGAAGGTGGACCCCTATCTGCGGCCGCTGTACGACGCGCTCTACGACCTCATGGGCTTCGACCGCGTGACCCGTGCCTTTGAGAAGGGGCTTCTGGAAATTGCGCCGCTGGCCTTCATGCGGGGGCGCACGCTCAATCACGCCTTCGTCATCCTGGACGAGGCCCAGAACACGACGCCCGAACAGATGAAGATGTTTCTGACCCGAATCGGGTTTGGCGCCAAGGCGGTGATCACCGGCGACACCAGTCAGGTCGACCTGCCTCGTGGAGTCAGCAGCGGGCTCCTCGATGCGCACCGGGTGCTCCGAGGGGTGCCGGGTATCGCGTTCAGCGAGTTCACCGCGGAGGACGTGGTGCGGCATCCCTTGGTTGCACGCATCGTTCAGGCCTACGACGCCGTCCGCAGGAAGCCATGACCCTGCCCGCAGCTCCCCGCCTGCAGTTCTCGCTTCAACAGCCGGATGCGCGTCACCGCGCCGTGATCGCGCGGCCTTTCGTGCGCCGTTGCCTGCGCGCTGCGCTCGGTGAGCTTCGCGCTGAACTGACCGTTCGTGTGGTGGACGAGGCCGAGGGGCGTGCGCTCAACCGTGATTTCCGCGGCAAGGATTACGCCACCAATGTGCTGACCTTCGACTATTCAGCGCACCCAGTGCTGTGTGCCGACCTGGTGCTGTGCGCCCCCGTGGTGGAGCGGGAAGCGCAACAGCAAGGCCGGCGACTGGAGGACCACTACGCGCACTTGCTGGTCCATGGCGCCCTGCATGCCCTGGGTTGGGACCACGAGCACGATGGCGAGGCGGCCGACATGCAGGCGCTGGAGGCCTGCATCCTGGCCACACTGGGCGTGGCTGACCCCTATGCCTGAGCTTGCTGCCGCAGCAGCCTGGCGACATCGCGTGCGAAGTAGGTGAGGACGCCGTCCGCGCCCGCACGGCGGAAGGCCAACAGGCTCTCCATCATCACCGCATCATGGTCCAGCCAGCCTTGGGCTGCCGCGGCCTTGACCATGGCGTATTCGCCACTGACTTGGTAGGCGAAGGTCGGCATGTGGAACTCGTCTTTCACCCGGCGCACGATGTCCAGATAGGGCAGGCCGGGCTTGACCATCACCATGTCGGCCCCTTCGGCGATGTCCAGCGCCACTTCGCGCAGGGCCTCGTCCGTGTTGGCCGGGTCCATCTGGTAGACCTTCTTGTCGCTCTTGCCCAGATTTTTCGCCGAACCCACGGCGTCGCGGAAGGGGCCATAGAAGGCGCTCGCATATTTGGCGCTGTAGGCCATGATCTTGGTGTGGATGTGGCCTTGTGATTCCAGTGCTTGGCGAATGGCGCCGATACGCCCGTCCATCATGTCGCTGGGGGCGACGATGTCCACGCCCGCTGCGGCCTGCACCAGGGCCTGCTCCCGCAGCACGGCCACGGTCGGGTCGTTGAGGATGTAGCCCGTATCGTCCAGCAGACCATCCTGCCCGTGGCTGGTGTAGGGGTCCAGGGCCACGTCGGTCAGCACCGCCAGTTGGGGGAAACGTTTTTTCAGTTCGCCCACCGCGCGGGGTACCAGACCTTGCGGGTTGGTGGCCTCTTTCCCGTCGGGGGTCTTGAGGGACTGGTCGATCACCGGAAACAGCGCCAGCACGGGAATGCCCAGCTTCACACAGTCTTCGGCCACCGGCATCAGCCGGTCTACCGACAAACGTTGCACGCCGGGCATGCTGGCCACATCCTGCACCTGGTTCTGGCCATCCAGGATGAAGACCGGCAGGATGAGATGGCTGGCCTGCACATGGTGTTCACGGACCAAGGCGCGGATGGCGGCATCGCGACGCAGGCGACGGGGGCGCGAGGCCGGAAAGGGGGGGGGCGTCAGGACCATGGGGACATCCTCAAACCGATTGAACTGCCAATTTGAACGTTGAACTTGAACCGCCAATTGCCGGTGCTAGCATCGTCTCCGGGCGGCGGCTTGTGCCGCAACCCCCTGCTTTTCCTCCCTGAGCAGGCGCCTTAACGTGATGACAGCGATAAGGCATTTTCAGGCCCCGGTGACCACCGGGGCCTTTTTCTTGGCCGGGCGCAGGGAAGACAAGTGTCAGATGAAATGGACACTGGATTGTCCAATGTTTTGGACTCGGGAAATCCCTGTTCTCCCCTACACCTAGGCCGCTCTCAAAAGTCAGGTTCCGGTAAGTCCTGGCGTCAGGATGCGAGGGTCCGTCTAAGTAACCATGCTCTTGCTGGCTTCGTCCCTGAAATTGATCGCCGAAATCGCCCTGTTCAGCTTGGCGGGTCGGTGGCTGCTCGGCCTGCTGGCCGGCGCCAAACGCGACCAGAACCTGTTCTACCAGGCGCTGTCCATGTTGACCCATCCTTTCACGGGCCTGGTGCGCCGCGTCACGCCATCGCTGGTGGTGGACCGCCACATTCCGCTGGTCACCTTCATCCTGCTGTTCTGGGTGTGGTTCTTCGCCTTGACGGAGAAGGTGCAGCTCTGCCGCGCCAACCCGCTGCAGGGGCTTTGCCAATGAATCCGAGCATGACCTCTCCTGCCCGCGCTGGCTCCGGCCTGGATTTCCTCATGCTCAAGTGGCGTGCGCGCGCCTTTTTGTTCCTGGGCATCGAACAGCGGGCGCTGGAAACGTTTCAAGACATGCTCGCGCGTTGGCCCGAGGACAGTTATGTGCTGCAGAGCCTGGCCAATGTCGAGGCTGCGCGCGGGCATCTGCACCGGGCAGCCCAGCATCTGCGCCGCCTGGTGTCGCTGATGCCAGCCTCGGCGGCCGCCTGGTTCAACTTGGCCTTCGTTCTGGAGCAGCAGGAACTCGCGGAAGAAGCCGAACAGGCCTTCCGCAAGGCCATCGAGCTCGATCCCATGATCGATCGCGCTTGGTATGGCCTGGGGCTGTGCCTGATTCGGCAGCAGCGATTGGAGGAGGCCATCGAGGCCCTCAAGAAGAATACTGAAATGCAGCCCATGAGTCCCTTCGGCTGGTACCAGATGGCGCGCGCCTACATGGACCTGGGCCGGAAAGGCGATGCCGCCCGGGTGATTCGCCACTTGGAGGGTTTCGAACCCAAGGTGGCGGCTCAGCTCAAGCGTGAAACAGGAATCGGGTCATCGAAGGAGGCCGGCCTCAGCTGACGGCCTTCGATGACCCCGAGCGGCGGATCACACCCCCGTCGATGCTGGACGCCCTGTAGAGGGCCTGGGTGTGAGGTTGGAAACGGTGCCCCCCGTCGGGGTGATTGGAGACAGGAGTCTTGCTCATGGAAGTGACGGAAAACCA
>JBMSQF010000028.1:0-31301 GCA_049423145.1 Burkholderiaceae bacterium | reverse complement strand
GGTCGCTGCCGTCGCCATTCGAACTCAGGGTGCGGCCGAAGTCGCTCGCCGTGAAGGTGGTGACCTTGTCGGCCACGCCCAGTTCGCCCATGGCGGCATGGAAGGACTTGAGGGACTCGCCCACCTGAGACAGCAAGCCGGGATGGTTCGTCAACAGAAAGTCATGCAGGTCAAAACCCCCGAGCGATACGAAAAACACCTGCCGCTTGACCGAGAGCTGCTCACGCGCCGCGATCATGCGCGCCACCATCTGGAGTTGCTGCGACAACGTCCCATTGGGGAACAGCGCTTGAATCGGTCGCGTGGCGGCCAATGCGGCCGACAGCGTGGCCTGTGCGTCAATCGCCCGAGCGGTGACGCGGCTGTACTCGGCACGCATCAGATGGGCATGGGGGGCGGTGACCAACTGTCTGAGGGCATTGCTGCACGCTTGCGAGCCAAAGAGTGGGGCGGTCAGGGCGCGCAAGGCCACCGCACCGGTGCTGCTGACCTGGTACTGCACGGCCTCACGGCCGCTCATGTAGACCGCATTCCCGCTTGCATTCACGCAGGTGAAAGTCGTTTTCCCATTGCCGGACAAGAAGAGGTCCCCCATGCGACCGCCCCATCCGGAGGTGGCACCCTCAGGATGGGAGCTCTGCCACACCGACTGCTGGTCGTTATGGGAGAACAGCTTGGGGGGCAAGGGGACATTGGCTGCGGCGTATTGCGCTTTGGTCGTGGGTTGGATCAGCGTCCCGACATTGAGCAGGATGCCAAGTGCACCTGTTTCGAACAGAGGCTTGAGGGCGCCGAGTTCCGGTGCCAGCGCGAGCTGGCGCCCGGGCGCCAGTCCATTGCCTGGGGCGCTGGCGGTACCCAACCCGGTTCCCTCGGGCAAGGCCGTCTCCGCCACAGCATCGCGCCGCAGCGCGATGCCGGCACGGATCCGCTGGTAGTTGGCATGGCTGGTGCTGTCGAAAGGGACGAGAGTGTTGTAGTGGTCGTTGCCGCCATACAGGAACACGCAAACCAGCGCCTTGTAATCGGTGGCGCTGGTCGATTGCGCCGCGGCTTCGGACATGGCCGCCAGATTCAAGGCCCAGGGGGCGGCCGCGCCGGCCAATCCGAGGTGACCCAGGCGCTGCACAAAAGCACGGCGTGTGCTGCGGTTGAAGTCGGTCATGAGGACCTCCGGCGATGAGCACCCTCGCGGCGCGAATGGGGGGCTGTGTGGAAGGATTGTTCGACGTTCTTCATGGCATCACACCTGCACGAGATACTCCGGAGAGGCCAAAACCAGCAGCACGGCTGCATTCACGCGGTTGCGACGGCCCGCATCGGTGGTCGCCGCGATGGTGGAGACAGACTGGGTGATCAGGTTCACATTGGCGGCCGACAGGCTACCTGCCGCCAGCAGGCGCACCACCCGCTGCACGAGTGCTGCAGGATCCCCGGCAAGTGCCAATTCGGCATCCACATTCGGGCGGGTTTCGCCCACCCCCGATGCCACGAATGTCTGCGCAAAGTTCACCCAGCCAACCGTACTGGACTCGTCGGTGATCTCGAATTCCGGCGCTGTGACACCCTGGCGGCCGAGCTCGGAATTCGGTGGTACGTAACCCGGTCGGAAAAAGTTGAACACCGAGGGCGAGCGCAAGGGGCTCTGAGCCAGTCGCGTGGAGGGATCACTGAGGGCTCCGATATTCCAAAGCCCCGTCGGCGAGGCCAGACCAAAGGTGCGGGCCCACTGGATGAAGCGCACCATGGGCTCTGCCAACCGCCCACGGGCCACCTCGCCGGGGGCCGGATCGCGCCGCGCCTCTTCGTCCAACAGGATCGACTTGAGTACGGCCTTGAAGTCCCCGCGCTGTCCTTGCCCGTTGTTGTTGAAGACAGCCGCAACCCGTCCCACATAGGCCGGGCTGGGGTTGCTGGTCACCAGGCGCTGGATGAGTTGGCGCGAGATGAACGGGGCCACGTTCGCGTGGCCGGCGATGGCGTCCAGCGCTGTCTGCAGGGCCTGCGCGGCCGGGGTTCCCGCGGGAATCGCCACCCCGAGCGCCGACTTGGCCGTGTTGTCGTGCCGTGCGGCCAGATTCACCATGGGACGCCGGGTGTAGCCCGGCTCGGTGCGGTTGAAGCCGTCGAACTCCCAACCCGTGAAGACCCGCGCCAACTCGGCGATGGTCTGCTGCGTATAGGTTTCCTGTGCCCGCCCATCGCGCAAGGTGCCATCCGCCCTCAATTCCTGCAGGCCGATGGAGAAGAGTTGCAGCACCTCTCGGGCATAGTTTTCGTCGGGCAGGCGGCCCGTGGCGGGGTCGGCCTTTTGGTTGCCGCGCATGTTCAGGTACACGCCCATGGCCGGCGACAGGGTCACCTCCTGCAGCAGCTGCCGGTAGTTGCCAAATGCTTGGGCCTCCAGGATGTCGACGTAGGCGGCCACCAAGAACCCGCGCCAGCCCACGGGCAGGCCCGCCATGGAAATGACGAAGATCTCCGACAGCGCCAGCGTCATGCGCTGGCGCAGCGCATCTGGCGAGCCAATGAACTTGCGCCACAGGGTATTGTCCGTGCCGTTGAAGGTGTCGACGTTGGCGGTGGTGTTGTAGCCCCGCTCGATCATCCAATCGAAGTGGCCTTGGGTTCGCGGTGCCGCGAACTGCTCATCCAACCAGGCCGAGTAGCCCAGCGTCTGGACGCGGGCGATCTGGGCATCGGAGGCGGCAAAAGCCGCCTGGTGAAGAAAACGTGCGGCCTGATCGACCGTGATCGCCTGTACAGCGGGGCCAGACCCGGCGCCACCGCCCGAACTTGGGCCGCCCGAGGCCCCGCCTCCGCCACAGGCCGTCAAGGCTGCAGCAGCGACCGATGTGAGGGCGCCAAGTGCCAGATGGGCCGGTGGCTGCAATGGGGTCATGCGAGGACACCCGATCAGGGGTCGGGTCATTGACGACAAGACCCCAACCGTAACACCACCCCCCTTTGGTGGAAAGCCGGCCAAATTAAGTTTTGTTGGGGCCCCCATCGGGGGCGGCCCAGAGGCTCATGCTCCGGTGCAGGTGGGTCAGAAGGCCGTACGACCGCCCCAGGAAGGCGCCCCTGCCTCACCGGTCTTGATTCAACCCCAAGCGCTGCAGCAATCCGTTGAGCTCATCGAGCGAGCCGAAGGCGATCGAGACCTCGCCGGCCTCACCCCGTTTGGTGCGGCGCTGGATCCGGATCTCCACCGGCGCGGCCAGCTGGTCGGAGAGCGCTTCCTCGATCCGGGCCAGGTCGCGGGTCTTGCCGCCCACGGCTTTCGTGCCCTTGCCCCGGGCGGCCCCAGCCGGTTCGGCTTTGAGCGCACGGGCGGCCAGGCGCTCGGCCTCCCGCACCGACAGCTTGCGCGCGGCCACTTCCTGCGCGACCAGCACCTGCCGCGCGCCGTCCAGCGGCAGCAAGGCGCGGGCATGGCCCATGTCCAGATCGCCGGCCATCAGCATCTGCTGAACCGCCGGCGACAGCTGCAAGAGCCGCAGCAAGTTGGTGGCCGCGCTGCGCGAGCGTCCCACCGCCTGCGCCGCCTGCTCATGGGTGAACCGGAACTCCTGCACCAGGCGCTGCAGGCCCTTTGCCTCTTCCAGCGGGTTGAGGTCCTCCCGCTGCATGTTCTCCACCAGGGCCATGATGGCGGCCTGCTCGTCGCCCACCTCACGCACCAAGACCGGCACTTCGTCCAGGCCAGCCAACTGGGAGGCACGGAAGCGCCGCTCGCCGGCGATGATCTCGTAGCCGCTTTCACCGACCGGCCGCACGAGCAGCGGCTGCATGACCCCTTGGGTGCGGATGCTCTCGGCGAGCTCATAAAGCGAGCCCTCGTCCATCACCCGGCGCGGCTGGTACTGCCCGGGACGCAGCTGACTGATGGGCAAGACGCGCGGGCCGCCCGCAGAGGCTTCATCGGCGTTGCGGGTCGGGCCCAGCAGGGCTTCCAGGCCCAAGCCGAGCCCTTTCTTCTTGTTTGCCATGGTCGGTCGTGCAGGCGGGAAGGAGGATCAGCGGATCATTGTGCCGTCACAAGGCCCGCCGGGGGCTGCCGTATCCTTGAGGGTTTGCACGGCTTTCAGACGCATCCTCACCATGAACAAGCGCCACACCGTTTTCGTCGACGGCCAGGAAGGCACCACCGGCCTGCGCATCCACGAGTACCTGGCCGCCCGGCCCGACATCGAAGTGCTGCGCATTGATGCCGAACGGCGCAAGGATGTGGCCGAGCGCGCACGCCTGCTGAATGCAGCCGATGTGGCCTTTCTGTGCCTGCCCGATGCCGCATCGCGCGAAGCGGTGGGCCTGGTGGCGAATCCGCGAACCTGCCTGATCGACGCCAGCACCGCCTACCGCACCGATCCCTCCTGGGTGTTCGGGCTCCCCGAGCTCCACACAGGACAGCGCACGGCCATCCGGGCGTCCAAGCGGATCGCCAACCCGGGCTGCCATGCCAGCGCCTTCATCCTGCTGATGCGCCCGCTGGTGGATGCCGGACTGGTGCCCGCAGGACAGGGGGTGACGGCGACGTCGATCACCGGTTACTCGGGCGGCGGCAAAAAGATGATCGAGCAGTACGAGGCCGCAGCCCTGCCGGGCGGAGACCCGTTGCTGCGATCACCGCGGCCCTATGCGCTGGGCTTGTCGCACAAACACATCCCGGAAATGATGGTGCACACCGGGCTGCAGGTGGCGCCGGTGTTCATGCCCATCGTGGCCAGTTTCTACAAGGGCCTGTGCGTGAGCGTGCCCCTGCACCTTTCGTCATTGAAGCCCGGCGCAACGGGACAAGCGGTCTGGGACGCGCTGGCGCGCCACTACGAGGGTGAGCGCTTCATCCGCCTCCTGCCGCTGAGCGACCCCGACACGCTGGCCAGCGGCTTCTTCGACGTGCAGGGCTGCAACGACTCGAACCGGGTGGACCTGTTCGTCTTCGCCAGTGCGACCCAGGTGGTGCTGATGGCGCGGCTGGACAACTTGGGCAAGGGGGCCAGTGGCGCAGCCGTTCAGAGCATGAACGTGCACCTGGGGTGCGAGGAAGGCCTCGGGCTGTAGGGCGGGCGGGGGCTCAGCGCATCTTGTCGACGCGGCCCACCATTTCCCGCGCGAAAGCGATGTAGGCCTGCGCACCCCTGGAGGACGGGTCGAAGACAACGCCGGCCTGCCCGTAGCTGGGCGCCTCGGCCAAGCGCACATTGCGCGGGATGACGGTGTCGAACACCTTGTCCTTGAAGTGGGCCTTGAGCTGCTCGCTCACCTGCTGCTGCAAGGTGATGCGCGGGTCGAACATCACCCGCAGCAGGCCGATGATCTGCAGGTCGCGGTTGAGGTTGGCATGCACCTGCTTGATGGTGTTGACGAGGTCGGTCAGGCCTTCGAGGGCAAAGTATTCGCACTGCATGGGCACCACCACCCCATGCGCACTGCACAGACCGTTGAGCGTGAGCAGGCTCAAGGACGGCGGGCAATCGATGAGAACGAAGTCGTAGTCGCCGGCCACGGCGGCCAGTGCCTGCCGCAGGCGCGTGTTGCGCCGCTCCAGGGCCACGAGCTCCACCTCCGCACCCGCCAGCTCCCGGTTGGCGGCCAACACGTCGTAGCCGCCGGCTTCGCTGCGCCGACGCGCCTGTGCGATGCCGGCCTGCTCCAGCAGGACGTCGTAGACGCTGAGCGCCAGCGTGCGCTTGTCCACGCCCGAGCCCATGCTGGCATTGCCTTGAGGGTCCAGGTCGACCACCAGGACACGCTGTCCCATGTGCGCAAGACCCGCCGCAAGGTTGACGGTGGTGGTGGTTTTGCCGACGCCGCCTTTCTGGTTGGCGACGCAGAAGATGCGGGGCATGGTGATGCGTGCGATGAGGAGTGGTGACGGGGTGTGCAGGCCGCAAGGCTAACAGACCCGGCCCGGCACCCGGAGACCCAGCGAGACGGCTCATCGAAAGTCCCGGGAGGCCGTGACACGACCGAGTTCGCCCAGCCACGGCGAAACGTCGAGGAGGCGTCGGGCGACCAGGTGGGCAACCCCGTCACGGTTCTGCCACTGGCCCACCACCGCCAAGAGGCGCGCATCGAGTACCGCCAGACGCTGGCGCTCGCGAATCGAACGCCACACGATCACATTGAGACAGCCCGTTTCATCCTCCAGGGTGATGAACGTGGTTCCCTTGGCGGTCACCGGCTGTTGACGCATGGTGACCAGGCCACAGGCCCAGACCCGACGGCCATCGGCCGATTGCAGGAGTTCTTGCGCACTGCGCCAGCCGCGGCCCTGAAGGCGGGGCCGCATCAGCGCCAGGGGATGACGCCGCAGGCTCAAGCCGGTGCTGGCGTAGTCGAGCGTGATGGCCTGCCCCTCCGGAGCGGGAGGCAAAACGGGGGTTTGGGCCTCGGGTGCCGGCCGTTGGGCGAAGAGGTCGGCCGTGGCCCCCGGCCGCAAGGCCGCGTTGGGCACTGAAGTTTGGGCGCCGCTGGCCTGCCAGAGCTGCAGGCGTCGATGCCCGGCCAGGCTTTGCAAGGCATCGGCCCCGGCCAACCGCTGAAGGTCTGCGGGCTGAAGACCGGCCCGCATGGCCAGGTCCTGAACGTCTTCGAAGGGGGCCTGCTCCCGGGCCTGCACCAGGCGCGTGGCCACCGCAGGGGAACAGCCGCTGACCAGGCGCAAGCCCAGGCGCACCGAAGGACGGCTGGCGGACGGCACCGCCTCCAGGGTGCAATCCCAGTGGCTGTACGCCGCATCCACCGGCAAGACCTGCACACCATGGCGGCGCGCGTCCTGCACCAGCTGTGAAGGGGCATAAAAGCCCATGGGCTGGGCGTTCAGCAATGCTGTCAGAAAGGCCTCGGGTTCATGGCACTTCATCCAGGCGCTGATGTAGGTCAGCAGGGCAAAGCTGTAGGCGTGGCTTTCCGGAAAACCGTACTCGCCGAAGCCTTCGATCTGCCGAAAGATGCCCTGCGCAAAATCCAGCGGATAACCGCGCTGCACCATGCCCTGCACGATGCGATCGTGAAACAGGTGCAGCTCACCCTTCTTGCGCCAAGCCGCCATAGAGCGGCGCAGGCCGTCAGCCTCGCCCGGCGTGAAGCCGGCGGCGATGACGCAAATCTGCATCACCTGTTCCTGGAAGATGGGTACTCCCAAGGTGCGGCCCAAGGCGACATCCAGCGCGGGATGGGGCGAAGCCGGCAAGCGCCCCTGTTCATGCAACAGGCGCCGCTTCAAATAGGGGTGGACCATGCCCCCCTGGATCGGCCCGGGGCGGACGATGGCCACCTGCACCACCAAGTCGTAGAAGGTGCGGGGCTTCAGGCGCGGCAGCATGGCTTGCTGCGCGCGGCTCTCGATCTGGAAGATACCGACCGTGTCGGCGCGCGATGCCATGGCAAAGGTGGCCCGGTCTTCGCGGGGGATGTCCTGCACGCGCCAGGCGCGGGATTCATCGGGACGGCGGTGGGAGGGTGCGGCCTGCGGCCAGGCATGCCACTGCGTCATGCCCTCCAGGGTCTTGCGGATGACCGTGAGCATGCCCAGCGCCAGCACATCCACCTTCAACAGGCCCAGCGATTCCAAGTCGTCCTTGTCCCACTGGATGATGCGGCGCTTTTCCATGGCGGCCGGCTCGATGGGCACCAGGCGAGAGAGGCGGCTGGCGGCGATGACGAAGCCGCCGGTGTGCTGGGAAAGATGCCGCGGAAAACGGTACAGCGCATCAACGAGTTCGAGCCAGCGCGACAGCAGCGGCGATTGCGCATCCAGCCCCCGTTCGGCCAGGCTGTGAGCGAGGCGATCAGGGCTGTCGAATCCGTGCACCGACTGCGCCACCTGATCGATGAGGGCCACATCCAAGCCCAGGGCAGCCCCCACATCACGCACGGCACTGCGGCTGCGGTAGGCGGTAACGGCCGCGGCCAATGCGCAGCGGTGCTCACCGTACTTGGCGTAGATGTACTGGATGACCTCTTCACGCCGCTCGTGTTCGAAATCGACATCAATGTCCGGCGGCTCGGCCCGCTCGCGCGAAATGAACCGCTCGAACAAGAGCGTGGTTTGTGTGGGGTCGACCTCGGTGATGCCCAGGCACCAGCAAACCGCGGAATTGGCCGCCGACCCGCGTCCCTGGCACAAGATGCCGCGGCTGCGGGCAAAGCGCACGATATCGTGAACGGTGAGGAAGAAGGGCTCGTAGCGCAGGGCCTCGATGAGTTCGAATTCGCGTTCGATCTGTACCTGCACGGGCAACGGTACGCCCTGGGGATGGCGCTGCCGGGCGCCTTCGGCCGTCAACGCACGCAAGTGTTCCATCGGTGTCCGCCCTTCGGGCACCAGCTCGGCCGGGTACTCATAGCGCAGTTCATTCAGGCTGAAGGTGCACCGGCGGGCAATGTCCACGGTGGCCTGCAACCACTGCGGGCGGTACAGCTGGGCCAATTGCAGGCGCGAGCGCAGGTGCTGTTCGGCGTTGCGCGCCAGCGCCGTGCCGCAAGCCGACAGGGGGCGCCGCAACCGGATGGCGGTGAGCGTGTCCTGCACGGGCTTGCGCGAGCGGCGGTGCATGAGCACATCACCCGCTGCGGCGATCGGCAGGTTCAGCCCTTCTGCGGCCAACTGGCTCACCACGGTCTGCACCCGCTCCATGAGCAGGGAATCGTCTGCCCAGAGAAGGCGCTCGATGGCCACCGCGGTGCGGCCGCCGAAAGCCTGTGCACACCAGCGGGCCTGCGCCAGGAGGAGGGCCGGATTGTCTGGGCGGCGGGCGATGAGCAGCACCGTGCAATGGGCCAGGGCCTGGTGCGCCAGCAGGTCTTGCGGCCAGGTGAGGTACTGCCCTTTGGCACCACGCGCGCGGGACTGCGTGATGAGCTCGCACAGATCTCCCCACCCCGTGCGGTCATGCGCCAACACCACCACCCGAAGACCGTGCTCCAGAACCTCCGGGGGCGGCATGAACCGAAGACCCTGCAGTTCCTGGGGCGGGCTGAATGGCGAAATCTCCAGGTGGGTGCCCAGCAGGAGCCGAATGGGCGGGGTGCTGGAATCCCCCGCCCGTTCGCATTGCCGCTTGAGTTCTTCATGCGCACGCACCACGCCGGCCACCGAACATTCATCGGTAAGCGCCAAGGCCTCATAGCCCAGTTGCGCAGCACGAGCGAGCAACTCCTCAGGGTGCGAAGCGCCCGTGAGAAAGCTGAAATTGCTGCGGCAGTGAAGTTCGGCATAGGCAGGCCGCATACTGTTTATTTATACAGTATTGAAGCCCTCCGAGGGGGGGCCGACCGCCGTCAAAATCCGGGTCACGGCCTGCTGAGGGCCATCCGCCTGTTCAACCTTCAAAACCGAGCTTCCACATGAACGCCCCCTCCCCTGGCCCCAAGGGCTACTGGATCGTCCGTGGTGATGTCCGCGACGTCGAGCAATACCAAGCCTATGTGCGCGCCAATGCAGCACCGTTCAGGGCATACGGCGCGCGCTTTCTGGTGCGCGGCGGGTCTTTTGACAATCCGGAAGGCAGCAGTCGTTCGCGCAATGTGGTCATCGAGTTCCCTTCTCTGGAGGCCGCGCGGGCCTGCTGGCATTCGCCGGACTACCAAGCCGCCATCGCCTTGCGCAAGCCGGTTTCAGAGGTGGATTTGGTGATCATCGGAGGATATGAAGGGCCCCAGCCCGGAGATGCCGGCTGAGGGGTCCCCTCCTCCGGCCCGAGACGGCTTCAGGGTTCTGGCCACGGGGGTGGTGGCCCCTCAATTGAACCAGCCGTGCAAAAACCAGGACTGCGCGTCGCCGCGGCCCTGGCGAAACACCCAGCGCAGCCGCTGGTCGGGGCCCTCGGCCACGTAATAGTCACGGCAAACCGGTTCACCATCGAACCAGCCGGCCTCGATCCGTTCGGCCCGGGTGCGCAACACCAAGAGGGCGCCCTCATGCACCGGGTGGCCCTGGCGTTCGGCCAGGGGTTCGGGCTCTGGCAGCAACCACAGCGGCTGTGGGCCCGCAGGCGGTGACCGGGACGGCGCAGGGGCCTGGTGCGCCACATCCACCCAGCGGGTGGCGCGCTCGGGACGGTGATCGTCCTCAGCACACAGGCCGTGAACGGCCTGGGCGCCCAAGCGGGATTGCAAGCGGTCCAGGAGCCGGGCCAAGGCACGGCGGATTTCCGCAGGATCTTCGCGCGCTGTTGCGGAGGCGGGGGCGCCCAGCGCCCAGGACTGCTGAACGTCCTGCGTCTGCGGCGCCACGGCCGCCTGCAACACCAAGCGCAGGGCCACCACCGGCGCAGTCAAGGGGTGGCGCCTGAGGCGTTCATCCCACAAGCGTTGCAAGGCCCCGGCCTGGTGCTCGGGCGCCGCCAAGCGCAAGGTGTGCACGGTATCGGGCAGGGCCTCCCGCCGCCGCACCTCGTGCAGAAAATGCAGCGCCAGCACCTGAGCCCGTTGCGTGTGGGCACACAACCAACCCTCCAAGGCTTGCAGGAGGTGCGCCAAGGCCTGCGCCAGAACCGCCGCGTCCTGGGTGCGCTCCGGCAAATCAAGCCGTTCATCAAAGGCCGGCGGAGGTGCCCAAAAGGGGCGGGGGTCAGGGGCCAGTCCATAGGCCTGATCGATGCGCGCCAACAGCGCAGCCCCCAAGCGACGCTGAAGCCCGGCTCGCGGCAAGGCCCGGAGTGCGCCCAGCGTGGCCACGCCCAAACCGGTGAGCAGGTCATGGGCCGCTGCGGGCGCCTGCCAAGCCTGCAGCACCCCGGTCATCGGGAGGGTGTCCAACACCGGGTGCACGGCTGGGGGCTGGCGACTCTGGGCCACGCCCAGGGCCGGGCCCCGACGCAGCGGCCCGCGTACGCGGGCCAACAACCAAGCAGCCTCTGGAAAAGGGGCCGCTGCAAAGTGTGCGCATACTTTAAATGAGTCTACGGCCCCAACCAGCTGACGCCACAAGTTCAAAGGCCCGCCGAACAAGCGGAGGCTGCCCTGCACTTCGATCAACAGCCCTTCCGGATGCATGCACAACTGAGGGCTGAAGCGCAAGGCCGCCAAAGCCAGGGGGCGCAGGGCTTGGGTTTCCCGCTCGGGCTGGCGGGGACAGACCCTGATGTCGGGCAGGCGGGCCCGCGCCGCCGTGACGCTCATCCCCCGTTCGATGCCCGCCCGCACCGCTGCGGGGCCCAGGCACACCAAACGCCCGCCCTCTTCAACGCCATGGGGGGCCGCAGGCCCCAAGGCCTCAAGCGGCCACTGGGGCAGATACAGCGCAATCCACCACATGGGGCAGCGAAGGCCGGGACGGCAAAAGATGCAAGGCTTGGGCGGCGGGAAGACTCAAGGCCTGTTCGTGGCGAGGGCCCTGGCGCTTGAGAATCTGAACCCGCAAGGACTGCTCGGGCCCGGCCTGCAGATGCAGGCGCAGGGGGGCGGGAGAAGGGTCTTGCCGGCATGCCAACGGACGGGAGGCAAACAGCGGAATGCCGCGCGACTGTGCGGCCCACTGCAGGCGCCGCAGATGCTGGGGCTGGGCATGGCGGGTCAGCCACCAGATGCCCAGCACACCCGTGCTGTGCAGCATCTGCTCGACAGCCCAGGCCGCATCCGCTTCAGTCGCAGGCTGCAGACACAGCAGCTGCTCGGGCCTCAGGCCCAGGCGAAGCACCCCCGGCGCGTGCGGCCGCCAGCGACTGTGGCCCAGCATCACCCACGCCAAACGCCCGACCGACTCGCCTTGGGTGACGGCGGCCCAGTGCGGCGCCAGCAGCGTTCCTTCATACAGGCCGGGCTGCGCGCAGAGCAGCTCCACCAAGCCGCCAGCAGGCCAGCCCCCGCCAGGGAGCTCGGCGTCCAGGTCGGTGTACCCGGTGGGCCAAGCCACCGATGGTGCGGCACCCGCCGCAGCGCGCCAAACGCCCGGCAAGCTTGCCAGCGCTTCCAAGGTCTCGAGGCGGGCCCTGCGCAACCGGCGGTGCGGCGGGTCCGCATCGAGACCTTCCAGGCGCCCTGGCGAACGACCGGGCATCCCCTCCGAGGGGGGCTTGGGAAGGCTCCGCGAAGGGCCGGCGGAAAGGCCTTCAGGACGGTCCGCAAACGAGGATGGGCTGGGCATGATGATCCACCAAATACTGTCTATTTATACAGTATTTATGGCGCATCAGTGGCTCAAATCCTGCGCCTGCTCAGTCGGGCACAGCGCCCTCGGGCGCCTGCCCGGGCGGGCTCAGGATCCCGGGGGGCGCGGCAGAGCCTGGGGGGCTTCGGACTGCGGGTGGTCTTTCAGGCGCTCGAGGTCAAAACCGAGGGCCTGCAGACGCGCGCGAACGGTTTGTCGATCATCCGCACGCAAGTCGGGCGTGCGTGAGAGGACCCACAGGTACTCTCGCCGGCCCTCGCTGACGATGGCATAGCGCCCATGGTCAGGCCAGTCGATCACCCAATAGGCCCCCCAACCGACGCCGGTCCATCGCAACCACGGCGGCAGAAAGCTCACCTCAAGCCGTGCCGGCTGCAACAGGCCGGCCTCAATCTTGGACACGCCGACCACCGGTCGTGCCACACCGATGACCTGATCGAACCCGCCCGAGGCCGTGCGGCAGCGATTGGTCACCTCGACCGTGCCGTTTCCGATTTCGCGGTAGGTCGCCGAGGTGTCCGCCACGCACTGCCGCTGAAAGAAGTTGGGGTAGTAGGCCACCTGGTACCAACGGCCCATGTAGGGGGCCACGCTCAGCGCGGGCAGGGGTTGCAGCGCAGGCGCCTCGGCCACTGGCTGTTGGGCGATGGCCGGACGGTCGACACCCAGACCGCCCAGCGCAGCGACCAGCCCCATGACCAGTGCCGCACAACCGGTGCGCGCCTTCAGGGGCAAAGGGGTCTGAAAGCGGGATGCGGCGTGATGATGCATGGTGGTCAAGAATGAACGAAAGGCCGGGATGAGGATGAGATCAAAAGGCGCGGACGCATCCACACCAGACAACGCTGCGCGTCGAGATGCGGGACCCGCAGGGGTTCCACGTGAAACACCTCCACATCCGAGGGCAGTTCCGCGATTTCATCATGGGGCACCATGCCCTTGAGGGCCATCCACACGCCCCGATCGGCCAAATGCCGCCGGGTGAGGTGAACGGTATCCGCCAAACGGGCGAAGGCCCTGCACGTGATCACATCCATCCCCGATAAAGACAGGGCCTCGACGCGGCCGTGCAGCGCCTGGACATGCCCAAGCCCCAACTCCGCAGCGGCCTGCCGGATGAACCCGGCTTTTTTGGCCACAGCATCCACACAAGTGACCCGAACCGGTGCTTCGTGGTCCACCCCATGGCCCAAGATTTCCGGCAAGGCAATCCCCAGGGCGAGCCCCGGAAGCCCGGCGCCGGAGCCCACATCCAGCAACTGCAGGGGGCCCGGTGGGCCAACGGGGTCCAGCGCACCGCTCGCGCGGCGCCAGTAACGAACCAAGGGGCCCACGGCCGCCAGACTGTCCAGGAGGTGATGGGTGAACATCTCATCCGGATCCCGAACCGCCGTGAGGTTGTGCACACGGTTCCACTTGGCGATGAGGGCCAGGTGCTGGAGCATGCGCTCCTGGGCATGGGCACTGAGACTCAGGCCCAAAGCCTGAAGCGCGCCGGGCAGCAAGGCTCGGGCGGCGTCGAATGAACTCAAGCGGCGTCCTGTGCGGGCGCGCTCCCATCGGCGGAAGCCGACGAGGCTCGTTCCCGACCCTCGAAGCCCTTGAAGCGCCCCCTTTTCAGGTGCACCAAAAGGAGTGAAATGGCAGCCGGTGTGACGCCGGAGATACGGGAGGCCTGCCCCAGGGTCTCGGGCCGGTGACGCCCCAGTTTCTGTCGGACCTCAAAACTCAGGGCGGTGACCGCCTGGTAATCCAGGTCATCCGGCAGCCTCAAGTGCTCATAGTGGGCTGCGCGGGCCACTTCCTCGGCCTGCTTGTCGATGTAGCCCGCGTACTTGGTGGCAATCTCCACCTGCTCCACCACCGCGTCGGCCAAGGGCGCGCCCAGTTCCGCCCGCAAGGTTTCACGTGAAACGCCTGCATCGGGCCGGGCGATGGCGGCCACTTCCACCAGGGTGTCGAACCCCACGCCCGGCCGCCTCAACAGGTCGATCAGGCTGTATTCACGCTCCAGGGCCTTGCCCAAGGAACGCTCCGCGGCCGCGGCCGGCAGGATGCCCGGATTCACCCAGGTCGACTTCAGGCGGTTGGTTTCACGTGAAACCGCATCCCGCTTGCGGTTGAAGGCCGCCCAACGCGCATCATCGACCAAGCCCAGTTGCCGCCCGAGCTCGGTCAGGCGCGCATCGGCATTGTCTTCACGCAACTGCAGCCGGAACTCCGCGCGGCTGGTGAACATCCGGTAGGGTTCCGTGACGCCCTTGGTGATGAGGTCATCGACCAACACCCCCAGGTAGGCCTGGTCCCGGCGCAAGGTGAAGGGCTCCCGGTCCTGGACCTGCAAGGCCGCGTTGACACCGGCGACCAAACCCTGGGCGGCAGCCTCTTCATAGCCCGTGGTGCCGTTGATCTGGCCCGCAAGGAACAGGCCGTTGATGACCTTGGACTCAAAACTGGCCTTGAGCGACCGGGGGTCGTAGTAGTCGTACTCGATGGCATAGCCCGGCCGCACGATGTGGGCCTTTTCGAGTCCGGCGATCGAGTGCACGGCTGCCCATTGGATGTCGAAGGGCAGCGAGGTCGAGATGCCGTTGGGGTAGAACTCGTGTGTGCTCAGCCCCTCCGGCTCCAGAAAGATCTGGTGGCTGTCCTTGTCGGCAAACCGGTTGATCTTGTCCTCAATGCTGGGGCAGTAGCGGGGGCCAACCCCCTCGATGACGCCCGTGAACATCGGGCTGCGGTCAAAACCGGAGCGGATGATGGCGTGGGTGCGCTCGTTCGTGTGGGTGATCCAGCACGGCATCTGTTGAGGGTGCTGCTCGGGGCTGCCCATGAAGCTGAAGACCGGCATCGGGGTCTCGGGTGCCTCCCCATGGGGGCCCGGCATGCCATCGCCCGGCTGAACGGTGCAGCGGCTGAAGTCGATGGTACGGCCGTCGATCCGGGGGGGGGTGCCCGTCTTCAGCCGCCCCTGCGGCAACCGGAGTTCCTTCAAGCGAGCCGACAAGCGGATGGCCGGGGGATCCCCCGCCCGACCGGCACTGTGGTTTTCCAAGCCGACATGGATGCGGCCATCGAGGAATGTGCCGGCCGTGAGGACAACGGCCCGAGCTTCGAAGCGAATGCCCACTTGCGTTACAGCCCCCGCCACGCGGTCACCTTCCAGCATGAGGTCTTCCACCGCCTGCTGGAAAACATCCAGTCCGGGCTGATGCTCCAGCCGCCGTCGAACGGCTGCCCGGTACAGCACGCGATCGGCCTGGGCGCGGGTGGCCCGCACGGCAGGGCCCTTGCTGGCATTGAGGATCCGGAATTGAATGCCCGCTTCGTCGGTGGCGGCGGCCATGGCGCCGCCCAAGGCATCGACCTCCTTGACCAGATGTCCCTTGCCGATACCCCCGATGGAGGGGTTGCAACTCATTTGACCGAGCGTCTCGATGTTGTGCGTCAGCAGCAGCGTGCGGCAACCCATGCGGGCTGCCGCCAAGGCCGCTTCGGTGCCGGCATGGCCGCCGCCGACGACGATCACGTCATAACGCGTGGGATGGAGCACGGGATCAAAGGCGCGTACGCGCACAAGAGACTGATGCCTCAATTTTAGGCGGGTCGGCGCTGCAGCCAACGGCGCCAGGGCTTCGATTGCGCCCGGGATCCGATTGACAGCCCGCAATCGATGCACAACGCGGCTTGATCAAGGCCAAGCTTCCAGCCAAAGGGGCTTGGGCCCATGGCGCGAGGTGCACACACTGGCCTTCCTGGTTGCGCAAGCCCCTGAACAGGGCCCGAAGCCCCGCGAGGTGTACCCCACCGACGGGTGCACCTCGAGTCCGGCTCAGCCTGCGCAACCAGGACCTTCAACCATCACCCCAAGGGAGAAAACATGATCAAGACCCTGCTGTCGCAGCTCTGGAACGAAGAAGACGGCGCCTCGGCCATCGAGTACGGCCTGCTGGCCGCCCTGATCGCGGTGGCCATCGTCGGTGGCGCCGGACTCGTGGGCACCTCGCTGGACACCCTGTTCCGTTCGGTAGCCGCAAGCCTCTGACCCCCAGGACACCGCAAGTCCATGCGTGACGCCGAGGCTGCTCTTGGGATGATCCCACCGGCCTCGGCGTGGGCGCTGGCCCTGCTGCTCACCTTGTTGCTGACCGCGGTGATCACGGACTGGCGCCAACGGCGCATTCCCAACGCCTTGGTGGCGGTGGGAGCGGCCAGCGCCGCGGTGCAACAGACCTTGCTGCCCCTGGGCGTGCACCCTGCCGCAAGCGCTCATTCCGGCACACCGGGCCTGCTCAGCGGCGCCGGGGCGGGATTGATCATGCTGCTGGCCGCCGGCACCCTGTGGCGTCTGAAGTGGTGGGGCGCAGGTGATGCGAAGTGGATGGCCGTGCTGGCGGCCCATTCAGGACCCGCCTTGGTCGCCCCCGCCCTGTTGCTCACCGCCCTCTTTGGCGGCGTGCTGGCGCTGTGCTGGAAGGCGCTGGGGCGCACAGACCGCATGCCTTATGCGCTGGCCATCGCAGCCGGGCACTTGGCGCTGATCGGCGCCTTGGCCACGGCGCCTTTCCTCACCCGCTCCACTGTTCATTGAACGAGACCCCCCACACCTCATGGCCCACCCGATGCGAATCCACCGCCCCTTCGTCCTGTTGACACTTGCAGGCCTGGCCGGCCTCTTGGCCCTGGGTCTGGCCGCGCGATGGCTGCGCGCGCAGACCGCCGACCATGTGCCACTCGTGGTGGCCAATGCCGACATTCCTTTGGGCACGCCGCTGGACGCGTCGATGCTGACCACCCTTGCATGGCCACCCGGCGCGTGGCCTGAGGGTGGTTTGAAAGACCCGGGCGCCCTGCTGGGGCGCGTGGTTCGCACCCCATTGACACGCCATGAACCCGTGCTGGAAGCCAAGCTGGCGGCGCTGGGCTCGCGCGGCGGCCTCTCGGCGGTGATCACACCCGGGAAGAGGGCCTTGACGGTGAAAGTCAATGAAGTGATGGGCGTGGCAGGTTTTGCGCTGCCCGGCAGTCTCGTGGACGTGATGGTCCACACGCAGACCGATGCCGACCGCCACGCACGCGAATCCGGACTCTCCAAAATCGTGTTGGAGCGCATCCTGGTGTTGGCCGTGGCGCAGGACGCCGGACGGGAGACCACGGCACCGCGGGTGGCCAGTGCCGTCACCTTGGAAGTGACGCCGGAGGAAGCCGAGCGCCTGGATCTGGCACGCAGCGTGGGCTCGCTCTCACTCGTGCTGCGCAACCCCGCCGACGCCGCGCCCGCGCAAACACTGGGCGCCCGCAAGCCCGACCTGATCGCGGCTGCCCTGCCGCCACCGCCCACGCCCAGCGCCGCACCCACCCCGCCCAAGCGGCCCCCATCGGCGGCCTCACCGCCGGCACCGGTTGCAGCGCCCGAATCGGCGCCCAGGGCTGCGGAGGTCTCCTCCTCGACCGAGGTGATCCGTGGCACCCAGCGCAGCGCCACCCTTTGGTAAACGGCCACACCTCTCCAGCCGATCGGTGATGACCCGCGCGGCTGCGCCGAAGCAACCGCCCCCAAGCCACGCTCTCCCCCGCGCCGCAACACCGGCGCTCCTCTTGCAACGTTTCAAAGCTGAGCCTCCATGACCGCCAAGACCGTGCACATGCGCCCGAAGGACCACCCCGCGACGCTCGACCCGCAGGACCCCCGTGCGGTGGCCCACCCACCCCTGGAGCGAAGTGGGGGCCGATCGCCCTGCCGCCGCATGGGGATGGCCTCCCTCTTGGCCCTGATCATGGGCGCGCAAACGGCCACGGCGCAGACCGAGTTGCCACCCCAACTGACCCTGGCCGCCGGCACATCCCGGGTGCTGGCCCTGCCCCAGTCCGTTGAACGGGTGTCGGTGGCCCACCCCGGCGTGGTCGATGTGGTGCTCACCGGGCAGCGCGAGCTCTATGTGCTGGGCCGCGGGATCGGTCTGTCCAACATCATGTTGTGGACACGGGGGGCGCCGGTATCGGTAATCGACGTGCAGGTGGAGATGGATGTGCGGGCCTTGCGCAGTCAGCTCGAGCGGCTGCTGCCGCAGGAAAACGAGCTGAAGGTACAGGCCGCGGCGGACTCCGTCGTTCTGTGGGGCACGGTGAGCAATGTGATCAAGGCCGAGCAAGCCGTGGCCTTGGCGCAGGGCCATGTCCGCGCCCTGGCACGGCAGGCCCAGGCCGGCGCCAACCCTGGTGCACCCAGCATGGCCGCAGCCCTGGCCGGGGCAGGCCCGAGCGCTTCGGGCCCGGCGAGCGCGCCTCGCGCCAGTGCCGGCACGGACGCTTTGAATGCCGGCCGCAGCATTGGCGGTGCTGCTGCAACGGCGGCTCCGTCGCAGGGGCTCGGTGGCAGTCCGCCTCACGTCATCAACCTGCTGCAGATACGCCAACCCCAGCAGGTGATGCTGGAAGTGAAGGTGGTGGAAATCTCGCGCAACCTGCTCGACCAGTTCGGTGTGAGCCTGAACCTCAACCGCAGCTCGGGCTCCATGAACTACGGCCTGGTGACCCAGGCGCTTCAGGATGTGTTTGGCCGTCTGCTGATCAACGGCCGCAGCGGCAGCCTGGCGGTCGACGCCAAGGCCCAGGATGGCCTGCTGAAGGTGCTGGCCGAACCGAATATCGTGGCGCTCAGCGGCCAAGAGGGAAGCTTCTTGGCCGGCGGCAAGGTGTTCATCCCGGTGGCCCGCGATTCGGCCGAAGGCCGCTCCACGATCACCCTGGAGGAGAAAGAGTACGGGGTTGGCCTGCGATTCACGCCACAGGTGCTCGAAGGTGATGTGGTGCAGTTGCGCGTGGCGCCCGAGGTCTCCGAACTCACCCGTACCGGCTCACCCTTCCTCAGCAGCGGGGGCGTCACCACCGTGCTGCCCAGCTTCACCACGCGGCGGGCTGCCACCACCGTGCAGTTGCGTGACGGGCAGAGCCTGGCCATCGCCGGTCTCATCAAGAACATCAACACCGAAACGCTGACGAAGTTTCCCTTCCTCGGCGACCTGCCGATCCTGGGTGCCCTGTTCCGCTCCAATGAATTCCAGCAAGACCGCTCCGAGGTGCTGTTCATCATCACGCCGCGCCTGGTCAAGGCCCTGCCGCAGGAGGCGGGGACCACACTGGAGGTCGACACCGAGCAGGCGCGCCAACTGCAGCGCTTGCATCCACAAGCCGGATCCGACCCCGCGTTGCCCGCCGCAGTCGACGCAGCGTCCGCGATGGGCGCGCGCGCGGCGAACCCCGGGAGCGCCGCGCCGGACGCTCGTGGACCTGGCGAGCCGCGCCGCTAGGCCATGCGGGAACCCTTGAACCGGCAGCGCGGTGCAGCCGCCTTGCTGATCGCACTGGCCCTGCCCGTGGTCTTGGGCATGGCGGCCCTGGCACTGGACCTGGCCCGTGCCTACGTGATGAAAGCCGAACTCCAGAACGCGATGGATGCCTGCGCACTGGCCGCCAGCAGTGCCCTCACGGGCACCAACGACCCGATGGTCTACGACGTGGCGCGCGCGCATGCAAGAGCCCTGATGGACCCGCAGTTGCAGGGCCAGGCGGCGCGGCCCTCGGCTGCGGTCAACCGGGTGTTCCTGCAGACCGAGGTCCCGCCGCTGAGCGCGGTCGAGGTGGACTTCTCGGCCCATCTCGATGGCCCCTACGTGGCGGCCACGGCGACGCAGACGCTGGGCCTTTCACCCACGCTGGCCCGCTATGCCCGCTGCCGTATGACCGATGAGCCCCGCGCTCTGTGGATGCTGCCGGTGCTCAGGGCCCTGGGTGTGAATGCATCGACGGAGTGGGCCATCAGCGCGCAGGCCGTGGCCGCTCTGTCCGGCGCGCAGCAGGTGTGCGCCATGCCGCTGGCGGTCTGCGCGGCACCGGCCGGTACGGCGGCACAGAACTGGGGCCTGGCGATCGGCGAGCGCCTGACCTCGGTCAACAACCCGGCCGCGGGCTATGGCAGCGGCAACTTCGGCTGGGCCGACTTCACCCCACCCAACGGTGGCGCATCGGAGCTCACCGCGCTCATCGAGGGCGGGGGGGTGTGCGGAGTCCGCCTGGGGCAGTCCGTCGGACAACCGGGGCAGGTGTCTTCTCTGGGCCGGGCCTGGAACACACGCTTCGGCCTCTACGCGAATGCCACCGAGGCCCGCACCGCACCACCGGACTACACCGGCTGGGGATATGCACAAGGCGGCGGGAATCTGGCGGACTATGTGGCGCGGCGCGCGGCTCGGGCACCGTTTCAAGGTCAGGTGGGCAGTGGCGTGGTGGCGCTGAGCAGTGATCAACATGCGCAATGGGGTGCGCAACGCCGGTTGGTGACAGCCCCCATCGTGGACTGCACCGTTTGGAACGGCGGCAAGGGCAGCGCCATGGCCACGCTACTGGACCTGGCCTGCGTGCTGTTGCTCGCACCCGTCAAAACCGGCAACCGGCCCAGCGGTCAAGGCGTGGCCACCAGCTTCGACGTCGAGTTCCTGGGGCGCGCCGGCAGTGCAGGCGCGCCCTGCGCCACCATCGGGGCCGTGGGTGGCGACACCGGCCCATTGGTCCCGGGCCTGGTGCAGTAGCGATGGGCAGCCCCTACCGCAACATTCCGCGTCCTCGCCCACCCTTCGCACGGGTGAGCGGGAGACGCACACCCACCCAACAGGGCGTGGCGGCCCTGGAACTGGCCCTCTTGCTGCCCTTGTTCGTGGCCCTGATGGCCGCCGCCTGGGACGTGGGTCGTGCGGTGCAACAGATGGAGCGCCTGCACCACGGCGTGCGCGCAGCGGTTCGGCACCTGGCCACGGGCGATGCCGGCCATCCGGCGCGCCAAGACGAAGCGCGGCGCCTGGCCGTCTATGGCCGACTGGAAGGTGCCACCACGCCCATCGTCCCGGGCCTGCAGATGTCCATGGTCAACGTGCTGGAGCCCCAGGGGAACCCGGGCATGCGCCTGATCGCCACGGCAGCGGGCCCCTTGTCGATGGTGACCGTGGAGATCCGTGGCGTGCGCTTTGAGCCCTTGCTGCTGCCCCCTTCGGCCGCGTTCACCTTTCGCCCCATCAGCCTCACACTGGCGTATCGCTTTGGCTGAGCCCCAACCCATGAAGCAACCGAAAACCCGCTGGACGGCACGCGGCGTCACGGCGGTGGAGTTTGCGCTCCTCTTGGGGGTGATGGTGATGCTGTTGCTGGGGGCGGTGGACATGGCGCGGTGGCTGGTGGCTTCGGCGTCGCTGCATGAAGCGGCCCGAGCCGGCGCCCGGATGGCGGTGGTGTGTGATCTCCAGGACCCCGATGTGGCAGGCCGGGCCGTGGAGCGCCTGGTGGCCCTGTCGGCCCTCGCAAGCGCACCAACGCTGAGTGTGGTTGCCGAGCCGATCGGCTGCAGCGCTGCGAACTGCACCCGCCTGAGGGTGACCCTCAGCGGTGCCGCCCTGAACAGCCTGCTGCCGGCATGGGGTGGCCAGCTGCCCCTTCCCGCAGCCCACGTTGAACTCCCACGGGAGAGTTTGAGCAGTCGAATCGATGGAAGGAGCAACCCCTCATGTCTGTGAACGAATGGCCGGCCGATGCGGCGCCGGTCGATGGACGCGCGCACACGATCGGGCTGGTCGGCGCCAAGGGTGGTGTGGGCACCACCGTGCTCACGAGCAGCTTGGCTTGGGCTCTGGCGCAGCGCGGCTTGCACGTGTTGGTGCTCGACCTCGACCGCCGTGGCGGACAGGCGGCCCTGCACCTGTGCGAGCACAACGCAGGGCCCACGGTGCGGGAAGCCCTGCAGGTGATCGAGCGGCTGGACGCCACGCTCTTGGACACCCTGCTGACGCCTTGCGGCCCCCATCTGCGCCTGCTGCCGGCACCACGGCAGTGGATCGACTCGGCTTTTGAACCGGACTGGCGCGCCGAGCACTTGCAACACCTGTTTCAGACCGCGGGTGCGCTGGCCGATTGCGTGCTGCTGGACCTGCCGCCGCAGGCCCTGCAGGAGGCCGCAGGCAGCCGTTTGTTGGAATCGGTGGATGAGGCGGTGCTCATCGGCGAGCCGACGCTGCCGGCCACCTTCAACGCCCGTCGCGCCTGGTCACGGCTGCGGGAACTTCGCGAAGAGGCTGCGGGTGAGCCCTGCGGGCGAACGCGGTTCGTGCTGAACAAGGCCCAAGGGCCGCATGGCCTTTCGGCGCAGCAAGTGCGCCGGACCCTCGGGCTTGAAGCCGATGCGCGCGCGTGGCGCGAGATGCCTCGCAGCGACAGCCTGGTGGCGCAGGCCACCTATGAAGGCCAGGCCTTGGGCGCCCTGGACCCGCGCCACGCTTTGTCGCGCGCCTTGGCCCTGTGGGCTTCCGAGTGTGCGTCGGGCATCCCTCAACGCCACCGGGAGGCCGCAACAGGACCCACCGCCTGGGCTGCACCGCTCACACCGGTATCGGCTCCCGTACACAAACCCTTCGTGGGCACTTGGCGCGAACGCCTGCAACGGTGGGCCACATGAATGCGCTGAGCTATCCGCAGTTGCGGCAAACGCTCTACCAGCGCGTGATCGAGCGCGTGGACCTGGAGGCCTTGCGGGCGCTGGACCCTGTGCGCCTGCGCTCAGAGTTGCGCCGGCTCACGCAGCGGTTGCTCGAAGACTCGGGGCTGCCCTTCAACGCCCAGGAGCGAATGCAGGTCGTCACCGACATCGAACACGAGGTGATGGGCCTGGGGCCCCTGGAGCCGCTCTTGCAGGAGGATGCGGTGAGCGACATCCTCGTCAACGGCCATGCCCAGGTCTGGGTGGAACGTGAGGGGCGTTTGCAGCCCACACCGGTCCGTTTCGATGACGAGCCGCACCTGCGCCGCACGATCGACCGCGTGGTGGCACGCGTGGGGCGCCGAGTGGACGATCACAGCCCCATGGTCGATGCGCGACTGCCGGACGGTTCACGCTTCAACGCCATCATCCCACCACTGGCACTCGATGGCTCGGCCGTGTCCATCCGCAAGTTCAGCCGGGAACCACTGACCCTGGCAAGCCTCGTGGCGCTGGGCTCGCTGACACAGGAAATCGGCGCCCTGCTGCAGGCCCTGGTGCGTGCCAAGCTCAACATCCTGATCTCGGGCGGTACCGGCAGCGGCAAGACCACCTTGCTCAACATCCTCTCAGCGGCCATTCCCGAGCGAGAGCGCGTCGTCACCATTGAAGATGCAGCCGAACTTCGGCTGCAACAGCCCCATGTCGTGCGACTGGAGACGCGACCACCGAACACCGAGGGTGCCGGCGAGGTCAGCCAGCGCGCCCTGGTGCGCAATGCCTTGCGCATGCGGCCGGACCGCATCATCCTCGGTGAGGTGCGCGGCGCCGAAGCCTTCGACATGCTGCAGGCCATGAACACCGGCCACGAGGGTTCGATGGCCACCGTTCATGCCAACAGTGCCCGCGACGCCTTGCTGCGCGTGGAGAACATGGTGGGCATGGGCCCGGGCGGACTCCGTTCGCGCGTGGCCCGTCAGCTCATCGGCTCGGCCCTTTCGGTGGTGCTGCAGGTGCAGCGCCTGTCCGATGGGTCGCGCCGTTTGGTCAGCGTTTCTGAAGTCACCGGGCTTGAGGGCGACACGCTGCTGATGCAGGACCTGCAGGTCTTCGAGCCTCAGGGTGTGGATGAACACGGTCGCGTGCGAGGCCAATTTCGGGCCACGGGCGTGCGCCCGCAACTCGAACCGCGGCTGCGGGCGCTGGGCATCGCACTGCCCGCATCGCTCTTTGAACCACAGCGTCGGAGCCCAGCATGATCGGCACCACTGAGACCTCCTGGGACGCAATGCAGCTGGCCCTGTTGGCCGCAGCATTCCTCGCCGCAGCGCTGGCACTCGAAGGGCTGGTGCTGCTGTGGCACCAGACACGCAGCCCGACGGTGCAGCGCTTGCGCAGACGGCTCCAGGCCTGGGTTCCCGAAGCCGGCGGGCCCAGCGCCGCAGGATCCCATGGCGCACTGTCGATCTCCGAACGAGGCCGTTGGCCGCATGTCCTCGAGCGGCTGCAAGCCGAGGCGGAGGCGCGCTGGCAGCGACGGCCCTCGCGCATGCGCCAACTGGTCAGCCAGTTGCCCGATGCGCTGGACCTCATGTCGCGCGCCATGCGCAGCGGACACGCGTTCTCCACCGCTGTCCAAATGGTGGCCGAGGACGGGCCGCAGCCGCTGGCCGGAGAATTCCGACGTGTGTCCGAGCACATCTCCCTGGGAGGCGACCCGGATGAGGCCTTCGATGCACTCGCGCGTCGCGTGCCCGTGGACGAGATGCGTTTCTTCGTGATGGCGGTTCGAATGCAGCGGCAGACCGGTGGGCAGTTGGGCGAGGTGCTGGGCAACATCGCGCAACTCGTGCGGCAACGGCTGCAACTGCTGGACAAGGTGCGGGTGCTGACGGCGGAGGGGCGCCTGTCCGCGAAGATCCTGGCCGCCCTACCGCCCATCACCGCCGGCGCGCTGCTGCTGGTTCGACCCGAATTCATGGCCTTGCTCTGGACCGACCCCGCTGGCCTTCGCCTGCTGCAGGCCAGTGGCGCGCTGATGGCCGTGGGTGGCTTGTGGCTGTGGCGGCTGACCCGCATCCGCGTCTAGTTCTGGCCTCGCAATCAGCCTAACCTGGAGTGCACCTGATGCAGACCGATACCCCGAACCTGGATGCCCTGCACGCGCCAGCTTGGCAAAAGTTGGTGGAGCCGCTGGCGCGCCTGGCCGCGCCTCCAGCCCCCGCCGATGATGTGGAAGCAAGGGCGCGGCGATCGGCGCAAGACGGCCGAGCGGCCGAACACGATCCGGGCGTCTTCGTGCCTTCGGCCCACCGTGCGCGCTTCATGCAGGCTGGGCTGCGGGCGCGATCGGCACCGGTGGTCTTCTATGCAACCAAGGTGGCGCTGGCGGTGGGCCTTCCCTTGTTGGCCGGGCTGGTGATGCGCTTGGCGGCGCAGCCGATGTCGGGTGTTCCGACAGCAGCGCTGCTGTTGGCCACGGCCCTCTTGGGGCTGCAGCTGCCCGGATGGTGGCTGGCGCGGTGCATTGCGCGGCGGCAGCGGTCGCTGTTCGAAGCCTTTCCCGACGCCATCGACCTGGTCATCGTGTGCATCGAGGCGGGACTGGGCATCGACGCGGCCCTGGAGCGCACCGGGCGGGACATGGCTTTGCGCAGCCCAGACCTGTCCGATGAGCTGCAGCTCCTATCGGCCGAGCTGCGGCTGGGCGTGGCGCGCCACAAGGCCCTGCGGCACCTGGCCTTGCGCACCGGGGTGGAGGAGATCCGCGCCTTTGCCGTGATGCTGGTGCAAACCGAACGTTTGGGCACCGGGGTGGCTGACGCGCTGCGCGTGCATGCCCAGGCCCTGCGCTTGGCGCGCGAGCGCCGGGCCGAGGAAGCCGCGGCCCAGCTGCCCCTGAAACTGTTGTTTCCGCTCTTGTTCACCCTCTTTCCGGCACTCATGGTGGTGCTGATGGGCCCCGCGGTGATCAGCCTGGTGCGGCAGGTGGGGCCATTGCTTGGTGGACCGCCCTGAAATCCACGGTGGGCGCTGTAACCTTGGAGGATGAGCAAAGGCCCTCCCACCACCCGCAAGTCCAGCCCCACACCTGCCGCGCCCGCGCAAGCAGAACCTCCATCGGCCCAGGCCGGCGGCTTGAGCACACTGCGCGAGCGCAACCTGGCCTCAGCACAGCAAGAGGCACAGGCCCCTCGTCCGGCCACCCCTTACGACGGTCCCGGCAGCGCCTACAAACTCGCGTTCACCGACACCGAATTCCTGCTGCGCGAGGAACTGCGGCCGGTGCGCATGCAGCTCGAGTTGCTCAAGCCCGAACTGATCCAACAGGAGCAGGGCGTGCAGGCCACGGTGGTCATCCAAGGCTCCGCGCGCATCCCCAGCCCCGAGGCCGCTCAAGAGCGGCTGGCGCTGGCGCAGCGCAGCGAAGACCCAGGCGCCATCGCGCGCGCCGAGCAGGCCCTGGCCATGAGCCGCTACTACGAGGAAGCGCGCCGACTGGCGGCCATCGTCACGGAGCGCAGCCGCCATCTGCGCACGCCGCTGCACGTGGTCACCGGTGGGGGACCGGGCATCATGGAGGCGGGCAACCGCGGCGCACACGAAGTGGGCGGGCCTTCGGTGGGCTTGAACATCGTGCTGCCGCACGAGCAGGCCCCCAACCCCTACATCACACCCGAACTGTGTTTCCAGTTCCACTACTTTGCGCTGCGCAAGATGCACTTCGTCATGCGCAGCGTGGCCGTGGTGTGCTTCCCCGGCGGGTTCGGCACGCTCGACGAACTCTTCGAGACACTGACGCTCATGCAGACCGGCAAGAGCCGGCGGCGGCCGGTGCTGCTGGTGGGCCGGGCGTTCTGGGACAAGCTGATCAATCTGCAGCACCTGGTGGATACCGGTCTCATCAGTCCCGGCGACGTGCACCTGGTGCAGTACGCGGAAACCGCCGAGGAGGTGTGGGAGCGCCTCAATGAGCACTATGGCTTCGAAGCGGCTGCGCCGACAGAGCCCGGTGCCGGCGCACACGAAGAGGACATTTAGGGCCCGCGGGCCACTGGCTCCGGCCGCTGCTGCCGCCTTGATGTGCGCCGGGCTCAGGCCAGCGCCCGAGTGACAGCCGCGATCAAACCCCATGCGGCGGCCACGCCGAGCACCGGCAGCACACCCCAGCCGCGCCGCATCAACAGCCACCCCGCGAGCAAGCCCACCGCCAGAGCCTGCACGCTCAAAGCCCCGCCGGACGCCGTTGGCCACAACACGGGCACGACGAAATACAGCGCCAGATTCAGGATCACACCCACCACAGCAGCCGTGATCGCCACCAGCGGGGCATTCCATCGTGGATTGCCGTGCGTCTGCAGCCGGTCCACCCAGGATGCGCCGGCCAAGATGAAGAGAAACGAGGGCAGAAAGGTGAACCAGGTGGCCACGACAGCCGCCAGCGCACCGGCGGCCAGCCGCTCTTCAGGCCCCAACAGCGCCTGGCCCCAAGCACCCATGAAGCCGACGAAGGCCACCACCATGATCAGCGGCCCGGGCGTGGTTTCACCCAAAGCCAAACCATCGAGCATCTGCGCGGCGGTGACCCAACCGTGCTGCTCCACGGCTGCTTGCACCACAAAGGGCAGCACGGCATAGGCACCGCCGAAGGTGAGCAAGGCCGCCTGCGTGAAGAACCAGCCCATCTGGGTGAGCGTGCTGTCCAGGCCACCGCTCCACAGCAACGCCCCCATCGAGCCGCCCCAAAGCAGCAGGCACACCACCAGGCAGCGCCATGATGCCCGCCGCGCAGCACGGAAATCGGTGGGCACCTCCGTCGGAGCCGGGCCTGCCTCAACCATGGCAAAGGCCTGCGGCCATCGCGCGTGCGCCCACCACCCGAACAGGGCGGCGGCCGCCACCACCGCAGGAAACGGGGTGTTGAAAACGGCCAGGGCCACAAAGGCCGCGGCGGCCACAAGCCGTAACAGGCCGTGACGCAGCACGCGCCGGCCGATGCGCAGCGCCGCGGCGGCCACCACCGCCACCACGGCGGGCTTCAGGCCGTCGAGCACGCCCATCACCACCGGGTGGTGCCCCTGGACCGCGTAGAGCCAGGACAGGGCAATGAGGATGAACAGCGAGGGCAACACGAACAGCACGCCGGCCGCCACCCCGCCCCGCACCCCGTGCAGGGACCATCCGATATAGGTGGCCAACTGCTGCGCCTCAGGCCCGGGCAGGAGCATGCAGTAGTTCAAGGCGTGAAGAAATCGCGGCTCGCTGATCCAGCGGCGCCGTTCCACCAACTCCTGGTGCATCAGCGCCACCTGCCCGGCGGGCCCACCAAAACTGATCCAGCCCAGCTTGAACCAAAAGGCCAAGGCCGTGCGAAAGGGAATGCCGGCCAGCGCCGGCGGGCCCGCGGCGCGGTCGTCGGGCGCGTCTTCGCTCAGGCCTTGATCAGGTTTTGGCACGTCTGCCGCTGCCCATCGGCTGCCGGTACGCTCGCGCAAACACCCGAAAGCTGTTGCTGCAGACGTTGCAGCACGGCTGCCTGCGACGGCCCTTTGTTCCACTCCTTGAGTTTGGCTGCCACACGCTGCAAAGAACGGGCACTGCGCTCATGGAAAGCGGCGCTGTCCTGAGCAGCTTCCTTGAAGAGCTGCGCCGCCACTGCTTCGATGCGCGCGGCGTCCTGCGGCGCCAGGTCCACCAAGGCATTGAAGTAGCCCGCGCCCCATTGCAGCCGGGTGGCCGGGCCCACACTCTTGTCGAAGGACTCCTGGTACCAGCGCAGCGCATCGGCCGCACGGCCCTGTCGGCGGGCATTGGACCCGAGCTGGCTCATCAGGTAATAGGGCGAATGGCTGCGGCTGAGATTGGCCTTGAGCAGTGCATCGCTCTCGTCCCACAGACCGGCCTGCCCCAGCAGATAGGCGGTGGCGGTGATCACGGCCTGGCGTTCGTAACCGTCGGTGATCTCGCGGTCCATGCGCTGGGCATGATCGCGCACCACTTGCACGAGCGGCTCGGGGATTCGCGGCTTGAGCGTGTCCTTGCCCTGCCCCAGCCGGGCCAAGGCCACCCGCTCGATGACCACCTGGGTGCGGTCGCCGCGCGAGAGGGAGGCATCGGCCTGCGCACGCTGCAAGGCACCCTCCAGGCGGCCCACGAGCGTGGCGCGCTCGGCAGATCCTTCTGCGGTGAGCACCTGCACCATCTTTGCCCCGCCACCGGTGAGCACATCCAGGTGCAGTTTGGTGGCTGCGGGGTCGGCCAGTACGGCCAGCACGCGGCTGTGCAAGGCCGTGTCGGGCTTGAGGCCACGCCCGTCGTCGCTGGCCGCCAGCGCCTTGAGCCAGAGTCGGGTGGCGATCTCGGCCAAGGCTGGGGCCGGTGTGCCCCCGGCGGCAGTCGGCACCCGCCCGGCCAGCTCCGCCAGCAGATTGGGCCGCTCGGCCGCACTCACCAGTTGGGACTCATCGGTTTCCCACGAGTAGTAGGCCAGGGTGCGCCATTCATTGGTGGACAAGGATTTGCCGCTGCGCGCATCGGCCAGCACCTGCTGGATCGGTCGCCCACCCGACAGGCCGGCGCGCAGCACCGCCATCACTTGTTGGGCATCGGCTTCACCGGGGAGTCGGGTGATCTCCGCGCCGTCCGGGTTCATCAGGATGACCGTGGGATAGCCGCGCACCTTGAACCGCCCGCCGAGTTTTTGCGCGCCCGGACGGTCTCCGTCCACATGCACGGCAACGAAGTCTCGTGCCTGGATGGCGAAGTCCTGCGTATTGAAGAAGGTGGCCTTGAGCTGATTGCAGGGCGGGCACCAGGTCGCGCCCCAGTACAGCAAGACCGGTTTGCCCTGGCTCTTGGCCTGGGCGAAGGCCCGGTCGATGTCTGCATCCTGTGCGGCGGCCAGCCAGGTGATGTTCTTCGACGGCGGGTTGATGGCGGGTGTGGGCGGCGTGTTCGCCGCGACTGGCAGCGCCCAGACCGAGACCAGCAGGGCCAGCGCGCCGGCCCGTGCCATTGCGGGGAAGCTTGATGTATTGGGTTTCATGCCCAGAAGAATGCCACAGGCGACGGCGGCGTGCGAACCCTTTGAGAGCAAGCCCGCGCCCGACGGCCTACAGTTGCGCCATGAACACCCGCAAGACCCTGCAGCGACCCCGGGGCGTCGAGTCCCTGGTGGCCGGCACCCCCACCTCCGATGGCGCTGGCGTCAAGCTCAGCCGTGTGCTCACCCACGCCTGGCAGCGCCGGCTCGATCCCTACCTGATGCTGGACCACTTCGGCAGCGACAAGGCCGACGACTACATCGCCGGTTTCCCAGACCATCCCCACCGGGGCTTCGAGACCGTGACCATCATGCTGCAGGGCCGGATGCGCCACCGTGACAGCGGCGGACACGAAGGCCTGATCACCGATGGTGGTGTGCAATGGATGACCGCAGCCAGCGGCCTGGTGCACAGCGAGACGCCCGAGCAGAGCGAAGGCCGGATGGACGGCTTCCAGCTGTGGCTGAACCTGCACAGCAGCGACAAGATGGGCCCCATCGGCTACCGCGATATCGAGGATCCGGACATCCCCCGCTGGGTGGGCGACGGCGCGACCGTCCGGGTGATTGCCGGACAGTGCCATGGCGTGGCAGGCGCCATGCAGCGCCCCAAGACCGAACCGGTGATCCTGGACATCACGCTGCTGCCGCAGGCGCGGTTTGAACAGGCGCTGCCGGCGTCGATGAATGCCTTCCTCTACCTGCACACCGGGCGTGTGGTGGTGGAAGGCAAGGAGGCACGCGCCCGTCAGATGGCGGTGTTGAGCAGCCCTTCTGACAGCGACGGCGTGGCCATGGTCGCGGGCGCCGAGGGTGCGCGGCTGTTGATGATCGCCGGGCAGCCGCTGAAGGAGCCGATCGCCCAGCACGGGCCCTTCGTGATGAACACGCGGGAAGAGCTGATGCAGGCCGTGGAGGACTACCAGGCCGGACGGCTGGGCCGCATCCCAAAGGCCGCGTAGCACCACGCTTTGCGGCGGCACCCGGGCCTCCGCCCAGGCCGCTTCAGGGGCGCTCAGGCGCCGCCGAAGGGCCGCACCCCGATGAGTGCGGCGTGCGCCCAGAATGCGAACGCGGCCCATGCGGCCACGCCGAGCACCACCGTCAGCAGGGTGGATGCCGGCCGAGTGGCCGGCGCGGTCACCGGCTCGGTGTCCGGGGCAGCAGGGGCCGCGGCGGCGGTGCGATCACGTGCGCGCGCGGCACGGAACACCAAAACCGCCCAGAGCAGAAAACCGCCGAAGAGCAGCACATCCGCGAGATTCCCATTGGACAGGAGGTGGGCCAATGCCCAGACCTTCACGGCCAGCGTCATCGGGTGACCCAGCCGGGCCTTGAGCGCGTTGCCGGGCACATAGGCAGCCGCCAGGAGCACGAAGGCCAGCAGCGTCAGCAGTGAGGCGACATGCCGCAAACCGATCGGCGGCGCCCACAGCACCACCGGATCCAGCCGCGCAGCGGCATAGCCCTGGACCAGCAGCACAAAGCCCAAGAGGGACAACACCGAATACAGGCCCTTCCAGGCCATCGGGCCGAACCGGCTGATGAAACCGCTGCGCATGCCATCAGCAAAGACGCGGGCGCTGTGGATGCCCAGAAACAAGACCAGGCCGAGGATCAGG
>JBMSQF010000027.1:0-31911 GCA_049423145.1 Burkholderiaceae bacterium | reverse complement strand
AGAACGAGCGCCTCCTAAGCGCTAGATGCAGGTTCGATTCCTGCTGGGGGCGCCAGCAGCGCCGGCGTGCGACCGGCGCCCCCCGCAGGGAGCCGCATCAGGGCTTGGCGTTCGGGAAGAACAGCTGCTCCCCGCCAATCTTGTAGCCCGCAATCGAAGCCTGCCCGCCCGCCGACACGACCCAGTCGGCGAAGGCCTGTGCCAGGTCCTTCTTGACATGCGGGTGCCGGGCCGGATTCACCACAATCACGCCGTACTGATTGAAGAGCCTTTGGTCGCCTTCGACCAACACCACGAGATCGGCGCGGTTCTTGAAGTTGAGCCAGGTCGCGCGGTCGGTGAGCACATAGGCATTCTTGGATGCGGCGATATTGAGCGCCGGACCCATGCCGCAGCCGCACTCGGCGTAGCCCGCAGGCTTGTTGGCTGTCACATCCAGGCCTGCTGTACGCCAGTAGCGCAGTTCAGCGGCGTGGGTGCCGCTCTTGTCGCCGCGCGAGATGAATCCTTCCTTGCTCGCGGCCAGCTTGCGCAGGGCATCGCCGATGTCCCGACCCTTGGCAGCAGCCGGGTCGTTCTTCGGCCCCACGAGGATGAAGTCGTTGTACATCACCTCCTGACGCTTGAGACCGAAGCCTTCCGAGACGAACTTCTCTTCGGCCACCTGGTCGTGCACAAAGACGACATCGGCGTCGCCGCGGCGCGCGGTATCCAGGGCCTGGCCGGTGCCCAGCGCCACCACGCGCACATCGATCCCGGTGGCTTGCTTGAAGGCCGGCAGCAGGTGCGCAAACAGACCCGACTGTTCGGTCGATGTGGTGGATGCCACGACGATGAAGCGGCCCGCCTGCGCGCGGGCCTGCGTGCTGGTGGCCAGTATGCCGGCAACCCCCAACACCCCCGCCAGACTCCAGACGGCCGCCATCAGAGCCCGACGGGAACGGCGATGAGCCGGTGTCCTCAGTGCCGACCAGGCGTGATGGGGCGCGAGAAAGAACTTCATGTGAAACATCCTTGGCTGGGGGAAACGAAGAGGGCTGGGCCACGCTCAGACCGGCCCGGATTCTTGGAGATCGCAGCACACTTGGCGATATGTTTCGAACTGCATAGGTGGTTATTCAGCCCTGCGGGCCACGCGGGTCTGAACGCTGTTGCACGGATCGTCTGGCCTTGTGATACACCAAGGACCCTTCCATGCGCTGCTTGGTACCGGCTGGCATTCAATGCCACACGTACGGTCCGGGTTCGAAGCAAGATTCCATATCGCCATGACACTGCCACCGCCACCCAACCTGAACATCCAGTTGCGCTACGACCTGGACGGCGGGGGCCCGCGCCAGTCCGGGGCGGACCTGCGGAACTCGCTGTTTGAGCTGTTGCACGCCTTGGAGGCCCAAGGTTCGATCAAGGCAGCAGCGGAGTCGCTGGGGCAGTCCTACCGCCATGTGTGGGGCGCCATCCGACAGTGGGAAGCAACGCTCGGACAGGAATTGATCGTCTGGCACAAGGGCCGACGCGCCACCCTCACCCCGTTTTCCCTGCGGCTCATCTGGTCGGAGCGACACGCCCGCGTGCGCATGACGCCGCACCTGGAAGCCCTGCGCGCCGAGCTGGCGCAAGTCCTGCGCGAGGCAGCCGACAGCCGGCTGCAGTTTCTCAATGTGGCGGCCAGCCACGACCTGGGCGTCGGCTTGCTGCAGGCGTTGGCCGGCGACCGGGGACAGCTGCACATGAAGCTGCGCTTCACCGGCAGCGAACAGGCGCTTCGAGACCTCAACGAAGGTGTTTGTGAGCTTGCAGGTTTCCATGTGCCGCGCTTGAGCCGTGCATCCGACGTCTTCCGGGCCGCGCTGGCCCCGCATCTGCGTCCGGGCGAGCACAAGCTCATCAGTTCCCACAGCCGCGTTCAGGGCTGGATGTCGCGGCGAGAACCGGCCACGCTGGCCAGTTCAGGATGGCGCCGACTGCGCACACCCGGCACGCGGCTGGTCAACCGCCAGCCGGGCTCGGGCACTCGCCTGCTGCTGGACCATCTCTTGCAGGAGCATGGCCTGGAGGCGGAGTCGCTGGAGGGCTACCTCACGCGGATCGAGCACACCCATGTGGCGGTGGCGGCGATGATCGCCGGCGGCACAGCCGACATCGGTCTGGGCGTGGAGGCCGTGGCCCACGACTTCGGCCTGCACTTCGAGCCGCTGGTCGAGGAAGACTACTACCTCGTGTGCCTGAAGGAACAACTGGACCGTGAGCCCGTTCTGCGTCTGCGCCAGTTGCTGGGCGAAGGCTCATGGGCTGGAGAGCTGCAGCGCTTGCCCGGTTACACGGTGCAACGGCCGGGCGCAGTTTTGTCGCTCGTCCAGGCACTGCCCTGGTGGAACTTCAGTGGTCAGCGTGCAAAGACCAGAAGACCCACAACAGCCAAGGCCGCACCGCCCGCCCACCACACCCACGAGGGCAAGCCCGGCGAGCCCTGAGCGGGCACGGTGTCCACCACCTCAGCAGCGGGCTTCACGGCAGCCGATAGGGCTTCGCCCGCTGCTGCCGCATCCGCTCCCACGCGCGCGCAGAAGGCCTGAAAGAAGTCATTGGTGATCTTGCCCGCGGCGGCGTCCACCAGCCGCGACCCCACCTGGGCCAGCTTCCCGCCGACCTGCGCCTTGGCCTCATACACCAGCCGCGTGCCGCCTTCGGCGGTTTGAAGCTGCACCTGCGCCGAACCCTTGCCAAAACCTGCCATACCACCCTGCCCATCAAAGTGGATGGTGTAGGCCGTGGGTGCCTGCACATCCGAGAGCATCAAGCGGCCCTTGAACTTGGCGCTTACCGGACCGATGCGAAGGGCCATCGTTGCGCTGAAGCCCCCGTCCTCGGTCCGCTCCAAGGTTTCACAGCCGGGGATGCAGGCCTTGAGGACCTCCGGGTCGTTCAAGGCCTCCCAGGTGCGATGCTGGGATGCGGGTATGAGTTGTTCGCCCTTGAGTTCCATGGTGTTCCGTAGCAGAGAGATGAAAGCGTGGGGTTTGCCGATCCTCAGGGGCTCATCGCGTGAGCCCACGCCGCAGGGCATGGCTGAGCGCGTCGACCAAGGCCACCATCAGGAGCATGGCGCCGAGGATGGTGGCCGTCTTGTTCATCTGGAACAAGCCCATGTGAAAAGCGAGCAATTGTCCCAAACCCCCGGCGCCGACCACACCCAACACCGCCGCAGCGCGGATGTTGTTCTCCCAGCGGTACAGGGTGTAGCTCATCAGTTGGGGCAGCACCTGGGGCAGCGTGGCATAGGCCACCACCTTCAGCCGCCCGGCACCGTGGCGGCGCAGGGCCTCGCCTGGGCCCGCTGGCGCGTTTTCGATGGCCTCTGCGAAGAGCCGGCCCAACACACCGGCCGTGTGGAACGCCAGGGCCAAGGTGCCCGCAAACGGTCCGAGACCTGCCGAGATCAGCAGCAGCGCGGCCCACACGAGTTCCGGAATCGAGCGCAGGGCATTGAGCACCCAGCGGGTGAACCCCCTGAACGGTGCATGGTCCTCGGCGTGCAAACGGCTGGCCGGGATGGCCAGGGCCAATCCCCCGACAGCGGCCAGGACGGTGCCCAGGACCGACATGGCCAAGGTCTCCCAGGTGCCGACGATCACCTTGTGGAGGAAGGCTGTCGATGTGTCCGGCGGAAAGAATTCCGCCACGAAACGCCCCATGCTCCGCAGAGCCTCCATCGACAGGAACTGCCGCCACTGGAGGTCCAGCGACCAAAAGCTGGCCACCACCAGCGCCAGAATGCCGGTGGTGAACCAGCAGGCCGTGCAGCGCGCGCTGAACAGCGGCGGCGGCAACCTGTAGGGCTGGTTGGCGGCCGGCTGCGTCACGCCCGAAGGCTTCATGCCATTCATGCCAGCGCCTTTCTCAGCCACGCGCTCGTGCTGTCGGCCAGCGCCACCAGCACCACGAACACCAGCAGCATCGTGGCCACCTCGCCGCCATTGAACATCTTCATCGAGTTGTCCAACTGCTGGCCCAGTCCACCAGCCCCCACAAAACCCAGGACCACCGAGGACCGGATCGCACACTCCCAGCGGTACACGGTGTAGGAAGTGAGCTCACCCGCATTCGTCGGCAACAGGCCATAGAAGAAGGCCTGGAGCCGGCTGCTCCCGTTGCGCAGCAGGGCCTGGGTGGGCTGGGCTTCACCACTTTCAAGAATCTCACCGTACACCTTGCCCAGCATTCCGCCGTAGGTGAGCGCAATGGCCAGCACGCCGGCCGTGGGCCCAAGACCCACCACGCGCACGAACACCAAGGCCCAGACCAACTCCGGAATCGAGCGCAGCACGATCAGCAACCAACGCGCGCCCGTTCGCACGAGCGAGGCCAGGAGTGCCATGCGGCCGCTCAGCGCTGAGACCGACAGGACCCGCGTGCTGATGAGACTCAGCGGAATGGCCAGCACCAAGGCCAGGGCAACCCCCACCGTGGCCATGGCCACGGTTCGCCAGGTTTCGCGGGCCACCATCTCCAGGAATTCGCCGCTGTGCGCCAGCGGCAGAAACGTGCCCAGGAATTGGGCGGTCACCTTGAGGTTGTCGCGTTCGAACAGGACCCAAGGCTTGAACTCGGTGGCCACGCCCAGCGGCCACAGCAGGACCACCGCAGTGAGGATCCACGCGACACGGCCCAGCCAAGCGGGGTCGCGCTGGGGCACGGCTTGCACGCCTTCGGCGGTTCTCATCGGCAGTGCATCACCACCGGCGCCGCCGCGGCAGGCCCCTGCTGCTCGAGCGGCACACCAACCTCGCCGCGCAGCTCATGTTCATACTGGTCGTACAGGTGCTGAAGGCGGTCGCGCGTGACGGCCGAGGATGGCAAGTCAAAGACCACCCGCCCGTCGCGCATCCCCACCACCCGCGGAAAGTTCGCCAGTGCCACATCAACCTGGTGCAAGGTGGCCACCAGCGTGATCCCGGCCGAGCGGGTGCGTTCCACCAAGCAGCGAATGGCCATCTGGGCGCGTGCAGGATCGAGGGCAGACAGCGGTTCATCAATCAGCCACAGGCTGGCCGGCGAGACCAGGGCCCGCGCCAAACCCACGCGCTGCCGCTCCCCACCGGAAAGGCGATCCACACGGTCGAACAGCTTGTCCCCGAGGTCAAACGCCTCCAAGGCTTGATAGGCAGCCGGTATGTCACGCGGGTAGAACAACGATCGCAGGCTGGCCCAAAGCGACAAGGCCGGCAATGAACCCGCCAGCACCGAGGTGACGACGCGCTGGCGAGGTGGCAGCGGCGGCACCTGCGGCGCCACGAACAGACGCCCCCGCAGGCCCTGCCGCTGGCGATGGCTCAGCGTCCAGGGGTCGACCGTGCCGAGCCGCAGGCCTCCGGCCGTCGGCGGCAACGCCACCGAGATCACCTGCAGAAGGGTGGTCTTGCCCGCACCGGAAGGACCGATGACAGCCACTTGCTCGCCCGCAGCGATGCGCAGGTCGACGCCCGCCAGGGCCGGGGCCGCGCCGGCCTGGGCTGCTGGGTGCCGGGCCGACACTTGATGCAGTTGAACTTCCATGCCGCGGCCCGATGATTCGAGCAGCACCGAAGGCGACGAACTCATCGATCCGCCTCAGAGCAGGCCGGCACTGCGCGCCGCGGCCTCCAGGCCCTTGTAGTTCTCGGGCGTGGTGGGCACGTAGCGCGTGGCGCGGTTGAGCTTGAGGATCTCCGCCTGGGCCGGGTCATTGGCATTCAGGTCCAGGATCGCCTTCTTCACACGGGCCTGCAGCGCTGCGGGCATGTCCGCATGCACCGACCAGTTGTAGTTGAAATACGGCGGGGTGGTGTAGAACACATCGACGTCCTTGGTGTCCACCTTGTTCTCACTGACGAACTTTCGCCACACAGTGATGTCGAGTGCGGCGGCATCGACCTTGCCGCTGACGACGGACGCGATGGTGGCGTCATGCGCACCGCTGTAGGCGATGCGGCGGAAATCCTTTTCGGGATTGATATGGGCTTGCAACAGGAAACTGCGGGGCATCAAGTGCCCAGAGGTGCTGCTTTGTGAGCCAAAAGACACCTGCTTGCCCTTCATATCGGCCAGCGACTTGATGCCGGAATTCGTCTTGGCGATGAACACCGACTGGAATTTGGTGTCCTCTTCGCGCTGCGCCAGGGGAACGATCTTGCCGCCGCTGCGCAGATTGGCTTGCACATGGGTAAAGCCTCCAAACCACACCAGGTCCACCTTTTTGTTCACCAGTGCTTCCACCGCTGCCGGGTAGTCGTTGACCGGCGTAAATTCCACCTTCACGCCCAACTGCTTCTCGAGGTAGTTCGCCAGGGGCGTGAACTTGCGGATCTGCTCGGTGGCGGCCTCTTCCGGGATGGTGGTGACGCGGAAAACGGTCTGGGCATGACTGACAATGCCGAAGAACAACACGGCGCCGGCCATGAGGGCCTTGAGGGTTCGCGACGGCGACAGACTGATCATGGTGGCTCTTGCGATCAAGTAGTGGATGGACCCCGTATTTAAGACGAAATCGAGTCTCCATGCCCACCCACGACCAACAGTCCCCATCGCCAACCCTGCGAACCCCGCAATTTGTGCAGGTGTACCGCGAAGACGAATTGGCTTTGCGCGCCGAACTCACACGCGGACTCCTCCAGTCGCAGGCGCATTGCTCCCCCAAGTTTCTCTACGACGCCCTGGGTTCGCGCCTGTTCGAAGCCATCACGGAACTGCCGGAGTACTACCCCACTCGAACCGAGGCAGCCCTGTTCGCGGCGCATGCCACGGCGATGGCGCAGGTGGTGCCCCGACACGCCACCCTGATCGATCTGGGCGCTGGCAACTGCAACAAGGCCGCCGCCCTCTTCCAGCACTTTGCGCCTGAGCGCTACGTGGCGGTGGACATCTCGGTCCACTTTCTGAAGAGCGCGCTGGAATGTCTGCAGCGCCAACACCCCGGGCTGGAAATGTGGGGCCTGGGGACCGACTTTTCATCGGGTCTGCACCTGCCGCCATCGGTGCAGGCCGCCGCCTCAGGCGCGAGACTGCTCTTCTACCCGGGCTCCAGCATCGGCAACTTCACCCCCGAAGAGGCACTGGGATTCCTGCAGACGGTCCGCGCCGCCTGCGGCCAGGATCCGGGCAGCGGCCTGCTCATCGGGGTCGACCTGGTGAAGGACACCCGAGTCCTGGAGGCGGCCTATGACGATGCCCTGGGTGTCACCGCCGCCTTCAACCTCAACCTCCTGCTGCACCTCAACCGCCTGCTCAAAGCTGACTTCCGCCTGCAGGACTGGCAACACGTGGCCTGCTACGACCGCGGGCTCGACCGGATCGAAATGCATCTGCAGGCCCGCCGCGACCTCACGGTGCGTTGGCACGATGAACATGATCAGCCGCGTGAACGCGCCTTCCCGGCTGGGCAAACCCTGCACACGGAAAACTCCTGCAAGTGGACCCTCGATGGCTTCACTTCGCTGCTGCGGCTAGCGGGATTCGGTCCCATCCAACACTGGACAGACGCCGACCGGCTATTCGCCGTCTTTTGGGCTCGCGCCCATTAAGGCGGTCGCCCGCTAGCCCAAACGGGCCACGGTGCGGAAGCCCGCCGGAATGTCCCGGCGCTCCGGCAGAAAGTAGTTGCGGTAACTGGGGCTGACCAGCCGTTCATCGGTGAAGCGGCTGGCGCCGCGCAGCACGCGGTGCGTGCCGAACCAAGGCTGCGAATAGTCGCGGTAGGGATGGGGCGCGAAGCCCGGATAGGGCTCGAAGCGGCTGGCCGTCCATTCCCACACGTCGGCCCAATGGAATGAGGGCTGGGTGCGTGCCGCACACTCCCATTGGGCCTCGGTGGGCAAGGCGCGGCCGGCCCAGTCGCACCAGGCCTGCGCATCGTGTGCACTCAGGTAGCACGCCGGCTCCTCCAAGTCCAGTGCCTCCCACCGGCCGAAGCGCCTGAACAACCAGCGCCCCTGCTCACGGCGCAAGTGCCGCGGCCAGGCGTATCCCGTGTCGCCCACAAAGGCCAGGTAATCGTGCCAGCTCACCGCACGGTCGTCGATCTCGAAAGCCGGCAGGCTCACCTCATGGGCATGGAGTTCGTTGTCGAATGCAAAATTGCACGGACCCTGGTGGCCGATGCACAGTTGCTGCGCCGGCACCACCAATGTGCGCCGCGCCGCGGGCAGCGGCCGGCTCGCCGGTCGCTCCGCCCAAGCGGCGGGCATTTGGAGCCCCAGCGCCTGCGCCATGTAGAGCGCCGCCTCGCTGTGCATGTCCTCGTGCACCAACACCAGCTGCCAGAAGTAAAGGTCCTCACCGTGCTCGCCGGCCCTCACCAGTGCGAACAGCGTTTCCTCCAGCCCCCGCTCGAGTTCATCCTTGACGGCCTTCAAGCCCGGCAGATCCAGATCCCAGCGGGCCGAGTGGGCCACCGTGCTGGAGTTGTAGAGCGCGTCGGCCTGCGGCAGCACCGCGGGCAATCGCTCATGGTCCGGGTCGCAGGCCAGTCCGCGTTCACGCTGGCGGTTGCGCCCCACCCACCAGGTTTGGAACCAGCCCACATGGCCCCACTCCCACAGCGGCAGGTTCAATGCCGGGTCGCGCGGAACACGAAGGTCGGGCAGCCCGACAGACCATGCATCCATCAGCGCCAAGGTGCGGCGGCGGCTGTCTTGCAGCGCCACCGCCAGTTCGGCTGCGGTGGCAGGAAAGGAATGGGCAGTCACGCTATAAAGGCCGGATGAATCAATCCTCACGCCCGCCGCATGTGGTGATCGCCACACCGGCCTGGGCGGATGCCAACAACGGCAACTGGCAAACCGCACGCCGCTGGGCACGGCACCTGGCGGGCTCCGGTATTGTGCAACTCATCGACCATTGGCCCGGCGGCCGGGTAATGCCGGTATCCGGGCCATCGGATGCAAGACCTTCGCAGGCGGATGTGTTGATTGCGCTTCACGCTCGTCGGTCTGCAGACGCCGTGCGCGCCTGGCACGAAGTCCACGGTGCGCACGGTCTGGCCGTGGTTCTCACGGGCACCGACCTCTACAAGGACCTACCGGCCGAAGCGGCCGGCGCGGGAACCGTCTACCGCAGTCTTGAGCGTGCCTTCATCGCGGTCGTTCTGCAGGACCAGGCACTCCAGGACCTGCCCCGCGAGTTCCAACGCAAGACCCGGGTGATCTTTCAGTCCACCACAGCCCGCCGGTCCTTGGACAAGTCGATGCGTCCGGGCCAAGACCTGCGTGCCATCATGGTGGGCCATCTGCGCGAAGAGAAGGATCCCCGAACCCTGCAGCGCGCGGCAGCGCTGCTGCGCCCCGAGGACGGCATCCGCATCGCCCACATCGGGTCGGCACTCGACCCGGCATTGGCTTCGCTTGCTCAGGTTGCTCAGTCAGCATGCCCGCACTACCGTTGGCGGGGCGCACGCACACATGAACAGACGCGCCGTCTGATCCAACGGGCCCATGTGCTGGTGCACACAAGCCGCCTGGAAGGCGGTGCCCACGTGATCATGGAAGCCTTGCGCAGTGGCACGCCGGTGCTGGCCAGTCGCATAGCGGGCAATATCGGTATGTTGGGTGCAGGTTACGAAGGCTATTTTGAAGTGGGTGACGCACGCGGCCTGGCTCAGGCACTGCAGCGCTTCAAGCACGATGCGGCCCTGCGCACACGCCTGACGGAGCAGTGCAGGCTGCGTGCGACGCTGTTCGACCCCACAAACGAGGCGGCCGGCTTGCGCGCCCTGGTTCAGGACCTGATGCAGCGAGCCTGAGGGCTAGCGGCGCAGCGCCTTGGAGAGCATCACCACTGGGATCAGACCGACCGCCACGATGGCCAGGCTGGGCAGCGCGGCCTCGGCCAAGCGCTCGTCGCGCGCCAGGTTGAAAGCGATGACGGCCAGCGTGTCAGCGTCGAAAGGCCGCAAGACCAAAGTGGCGGGCAATTCCTTCATCACGTCGACGAAGACCAGCAGCAAGGCCGCCAGAACGCTGCGCCGGAGCAAGGGCACATGCAGTTCCCAGAGGATGCGTCCGGGACGCGCACCCAGCATGCGAGCCGTGTCGTCGACCGATAGCGGCACCCGCGCATAACCCGATTCAATGGACTGCAGGGCCACCGCAGAGAACCGCACCAGGTAGGCCATCATCAGTCCGAGCACCGTTCCGGTGAACCAGGCAGGCACGCCCCACTGCGGCGCCGCGGCCTGCAACCAACCCAAGGGCAGGAGCAAACCCACGGCGATCACGCCACCGGGCACGGCATAGCCCAGGCCCACCAAGCGACTGCTCCAGGCCAGTCCCCACTGCGCCCCTGGGCTCATGGGCAATGCGTCACCAGGCCCGCCGATCCGCTGCAAGAAGGCCAGGAGCAGGGCCAGACCCGTGGCCATCAGCGCTGCCATCACCGCCAATCGAACGCTGCCCCAGGCCCAGCGGCCAAAGGCCTCGAGCGGCAGGCCCAGTTCCGCGTACTGCAACTCCTGCAACAGCAAACGCAAGAGCAGGAGCATCGGAAGCACAAATCCCAGCACCACCGGCGCTGCACACAGTGCGAACGCCAGCACCGAGCGAGCGCCGTGCAGTTCCAAAGGCCGCGCATCCTGCGAGGTGGCCGCTCCGGGGCGACTCGACGCGAACCGCATCCTGGCCTGGGCCTGGCGCTCCACCCACAGCACCAAGGCCACCACCAAGAGCAACAGCGAAGCCAATTGCGCCGCTGCCTGTCGGTCATTCATCGCCAGCCACGCCTTGTAGATCCCGGTGGCCAAGGTGTTCAGACCGAAAAAGGCGCTGACGCCATAGTCGGCCAGCGTCTCCATCACCGCCAGCGCCACACCGGCGACGATGGCCGGACGCGCCAAAGGCAGGGCCACCTGGCCGACGCGCCGCCAGAAGCCCGCGCCCAGAAGGCGCGCGGCCTCCATCATCTGCACGCCGCGTTCGGCCAAGGCCGTGCGCGTCAACAGGTACACGTAGGGGTAGAGCGCCAGCGTGAACAGCAAGACCGCCCCGGGCAGGCTGCGCACATCGGGCCACAAGGCGCCCTCCCACCCCCAGGCCGCGCGCAAGGCGTTTTGCAGCGGACCGCTGGGTTGCAGGGCGTCGGTGTAGACATAGGCCAACACATAGGCGGGCATCGCCAAGGGCAGCAACAGTGCCCATTCAAAGGTACGGCGGAGCGGGAACTCGAACAGGGTCACCGCGGCCGCGGCCCCGGCGCCCACCAGGGTGACGCCCACCGCCACCGCTGCGACCAGGAGCAGGGAATTCAGCGCGTAGTCGGGCAGCACGGTGTCCCACTGGTGCGCCAAAGTGGCCCAGGATTGGGCATCGGCGGCCCACCATGACGCCAAGATACCCAGCACCGGAACGCTCAGGGCTGCGCACAACAAGCCGGTCAGCAGGGTGAGGGTTCGCATGGGCGCTGGGGTTGGGCAGGTCAGGATCAGTCGCGTAATGGGAATTGTTCGCATTCACGCAGCAGCCCGTATCATAGGCGGATGTTCCTCAGGGTCGACGACGCCAGCCTCCGCTACCCCGGCGCCACCCGCGCCGCGGCCGACCACGTGTCCTTCAACCTGGCCACCAGCCAGATCGGCGTGCTGATCGGGCCCTCGGGCTGCGGCAAGACCACGCTCCTGCGGGCCATCGCCGGGCTGGAACGCCTTGACCAGGGCCAAATCGGGATCCGCGACCGCCTGCTGAGCACCGGAGGCGGCGCCCACATACCGCCGGAGGACCGCCAAATCGGCATGGTGTTCCAGGATTACGCCCTGTTCCCCCATCTCAGCGTGGCCGACAACATCGCCTTTGGGATTCGCCAACTCGGCGCAACCGAACGCCGCCACCGGGTGGCCGAGCTGCTGGATGTGGTGGGGCTGGCCCATGCCGCCCAAAGGGCTCCGCACCAGCTCTCCGGCGGTCAGCAGCAGCGCATTGCGCTGGCGCGCGCCCTGGCTCCGAAGCCCCAACTGCTCCTGCTGGATGAACCCTTCTCCAGCCTGGACGTCGACCTGCGCGAACGCCTGGCCCAGGACCTGCGCACCATCCTCAAACAGACGGGTACCACCGCCTTGTTCGTGACCCACGACCAGCTCGAAGCCTTCGCCCTGGGTGATGTGATCGGGGTCATGAACCAGGGCCGGCTCGAGCAGTGGGACAGCCCCTATGAGCTCTACCACCGGCCCGCCACGCGCTTCGTGGCCGAGTTCATCGGGCATGCCGTGTTTGCACCGGCCCGGATCGTGATGTGCCCCCGCGGGCCTTGCGTGCACACACCCCTGGGCGAGATCGACAACCCCAACGAGTGCCCGCTGCCCAGCGCCTACCCCGACGGTCACTGCGATGTGCTGCTGCGCGCCGACGACATCCTGCACGACGACGACAGCCCGGTGAAGGCGCGCATCGAACGCAAGGCCTTCCGAGGTTCAGAGTTCCTCTACACCCTGCGCCTGGCCTCGGGCGAACAGGTTCTGACCCACGTTCCCAGCCACCACGACCACCACGTGGGCGAATGGATCGGCATCCGGCTGCAGATGGACCATGTGGTGACCTTCCCACGAATCTCCTGAACAGCCTCAGGAACTTGCGACCGGCCCGCGCATCAAACGCAGCCAAGTCCCTAGAATCAGGGCATCTTCGGGGATCGCGGAATCGCGGGATCGGATCGGAACATGGGCTCCAAATTCAAGGTTGCCGGACTCGTGGCCATCGGCGCGCTGGCCGGGGCACTCACCACGCTGCAGTTCTCAGCCTACGCACGCAGCGCGTTTTCGCCGCTGCCGTTGGAGGAACTCCAGCAGTTGGCGGCCGTCTTCGGCATTGTCAAGAGCGACTACGTCGAGGCGGTCGATGAGAAGAAGCTGATCACCGACGCCATCTCCGGCATGGTCTCGGGACTGGATCCCCACAGCCAGTACTTCGACAAGAAGAGCTTCAAGGAATTCCGCGAAGGCACCAGCGGCAAATTCGTCGGCGTCGGCATCGAAATCGGGATGGAAGATGGCGTGGTGAAGGTCGTCTCGCCCATTGAGGGTTCACCGGCCTTCCGCGCGGGGCTCAAGAGTGGTGACCTCATCACCCGCATCGACGACACGCCCGTCAAGGGCATGAGTGTGGACCAGGCCGTCAAGCGCATGCGCGGCGAGCCGGCCACCAAGGTGGTGCTCACCATCTTCCGCAAGGCCGAGAGCCGCAGCTTCCCCGTCACCATCGTGCGGGAGGAAATCCGCGTGCAGAGCGTGCGCGCCAAGATGGTCGAACCCGGTTACGCCTGGTTGCGCGTCAGTCAGTTCCAGGACCGCACGGTCGATGATTTCGTCCGCAAGCTCGACGAGATGTACAAGCAGGATCCCAACCTCAAGGGTCTGGTTCTGGACCTGCGCAACGACCCGGGCGGCCTTCTCGAAGGTGCGGTGGCGATGTCCGCCGCCTTCTTGCCGGCCGACGTGGTGGTGGTGTCCACCAACGGGCAACTTCAGGATTCCAAGGCCATCTTCAAGGCCAGCCCGGAACACTACCTGCGCCGGGGTGGCAGTGACCCTCTGCGGCGTTTGCCTGACGCCGTGAAAAAGGTGCCCCTGGTGGTCCTGGTCAACGAGGGCTCGGCCTCAGCCAGCGAAATCGTTGCAGGTGCCCTGCAAGACCACAAGCGCGCAACGATCATGGGCGCGCAGACCTTCGGCAAGGGGTCGGTGCAGACGGTGCGCCAGCTTTCAGCAGAAACGGCGCTGAAGATCACCACCGCGCGTTACTACACCCCCAAGGGCCGTTCGATCCAGGCCAAGGGTATCGTGCCCGATGTGTGGCTGGATGAAACCGCTGACGGCAACGTGTTCGCAGCCCTGCGCACCCGCGAGGCCGACCTGACCAAGCACCTCAAGGAAGGTGAAGAAGGCAAGGACGATGCGCGGGAGAAAGCGCGCGAAGAAGCCCGCAAGAAGCTTGAGGAAATGAGCAAGAACAACGAGATCAAGCCGCTGCCCGAATTCGGCAGCGCCGAAGATTTCCCGCTGCAGCAGGCCCTGAATCAACTCAAGGGCAAGCCGGTGATCGCCAGCAAGAGCGCCACCGAGCGCAAAGCCCAAGCGCCCGCTTCCTAAGGGACCGCAGGCCGACAGTGACCGACGACGAACTGCTGCGCTATTCCCGCCACATTCTCTTGCCGGAGATCGGTGTGGATGGTCAGGAACGGCTGCTGGCCTCCCGGGCGCTGGTCATCGGTGCGGGCGGCCTGGGTTCGCCGGTGGCCCTCTACCTGGCCGGTGGCGGTGTCGGCCGCGTCACCATCGTGGACCCTGACACGGTGGATCTCACCAACCTGCAGCGGCAGATCGCCCATCGCCAAGACACGATCGGTCGCCCCAAAGTGGAATCGGCGCGCCAACGCATGTTGGAAATGAATCCCGGCGTGCGCATTCATGCTCTGCAGGAAAGGGCTGATGCTGCTCGCCTGCACGAACTGGTCGCACAAGCCGATGTGGTGCTCGACTGCAGCGACAACTTCACCACCCGCCATGCCGTCAACGCTGCCTGTGTGATCCACCGCGTGCCCTTGGTCTCGGGGGCCGCGATCGGCTTTGATGGACAGATCTCGGTCTATGACGTGCGCGGCGGTGATGCGCCCTGTTACGCCTGTGTCTTCCCCTCCGAGAGCACGTTCGAGGAAGTGCGTTGCGCCACCATGGGTGTCTTCGCACCTTTGGTAGGCATCATCGGCAGCATGCAGGCCGCCGAGGCCCTCAAGCTGTTGGCAGGCGCGGGCCGCAGTCTGACTGGGCGGTTGCAGATGCTGGACGGTCGCACGATGGCCTGGAGCGAGATCACCCTGAGCCGCGACCCCCGTTGCACCGTCTGCGCGGTCCACGGTGGTTCAAAGCGCACCACTTGAGTCACCTCAAGGCACGAACAGCGTGAGGATGAAGCCCATCGGCCGTGGCCGATAATTCGCCGCATGCAAACGATCGCCGTGATCGGCCTGGGCTATGTGGGCTTGCCCCTGGTCGCGGCCTTTGGTCGCCACCATCCCACCATCGGCTTCGATCTGGATGAGTCGGTGGTGCGGCAGTGTCAGCGTGGCGTGGATCCATCGCGTGAACTCAGCCCTCAGGCGCTGAGTGAGGCGACCCTGGCGCGCTACAGCTACGATCCCGCCTGTCTCCACGAAGCGGACTTCATCCTGGTGGCCGTTCCGACCCCGGTGGACGATGCGCACCAGCCCGATCTTGAACCGCTCATTCGCGCCTCACGGGCGATCGGCGCCCATATCAAGCGCGGCGCCACCGTGGTTTTCGAATCCACCGTCTACCCGGGTGCCACCGAGGAGGTGTGCATACCGGCCATTGAATCGGTTCGTGGTCTGAAGTGGCAGCAGGACTTCTTCGTGGGCTATTCCCCCGAGCGCATCAATCCCGGCGACCGGGAGCACACGCTGGTCAACACCCTGAAGGTGGTCAGCGGCGATTCCCCGCAGACGCTGGCGCGGGTGGCAGCGCTGTACGAGGAAGTGGTCCAGGCGGGGGTTTTTCGAGCCAGTTCGATCCGGGCCGCCGAGGCCGCGAAGGTGATCGAAAACACCCAGCGCGATCTCAACATTGCCCTAATGAACGAGTTGGCCATCATCTTCGGCCGCATGGGCTTGGACACGCGCGAGGTGCTCGAGGCAGCGGGTACCAAATGGAATTTCTTGAAGTTCCAGCCCGGTTTGGTGGGCGGGCATTGCATCGGTGTCGATCCCTACTACCTCACGCACAAAGCCGAGCGACTGGGCTACCACCCTCAGGTGATCCTGGCGGGTCGTCGCATCAACGACGGCATGGGCAAGTACATCGCAGAGCAGACCATCAAGCAAATGATTGCACGCGGCGTGTCCGTCAAGGGTGCCCGTGTGAATGTCCTGGGGTTGACCTTCAAGGAGAACTGCGGCGACCTGCGCAACAGCAAGGTCGTCGATGTGATTCAGGAATTGCAGAGCTACGGCCTTGATGTCCAGGTGGCCGACCCTTGGGTGACGGCCAATGAGGCGCATGCGGAATACGGGGTCTTGCTCAAGCCCCTGTCAGCCCTTCAGGCGGCGCCGGCCTTGGTGGTGGCGGTGGCACACCGGGAATTCCGGGAGGCCGGATTCCCCGGTTTGCGTCAACTGGTCTTGGCCGGTGGTGTCCTGATGGATGTCAAGGCCCTCTTCGATCCCGAGCCATGGCGCGAGGCCGGCGTCCATGTCTGGCGCCTGTAGGATCAGAGCCCGCCTGAACGGCCTTCGGACATGAGCACCATTTTGCTGACCGGCGCTGCCGGCTACATTGCCTCGCACACGTGGCTCGCACTGCAAGCCGCTGGTTACCGCGTCGTGGGCCTGGACAACTTCAGCAACAGTTCGCCACGGGTTCTCGAGCGACTCCAGCGCATCAGCGGACACGTGCCCGTCTTTGAGCAAGCCGATGTCAACGATGCGGCGGCCTTGCGAACCACCTTTGAACGGCACCGGCCGGATGCGGTGGTCCACTTCGCTGCCTTCAAGGCCGTTGGAGAGTCCACGCAGGAGCCCCTGCGCTACTACGCCAACAACATCGGAGGACTGGTCAACCTGTGCCGCCAGATGCGGCACGCGGGGTGCACCCGCATCGTGTTCAGCTCCAGCGCAACGGTTTATGGCCGGCCGAAGTCACTGCCCATCCGCGAAGATGCCCCGGTCCAGGCCACCAACCCCTACGGCCAAACCAAGCTCATCGGCGAGCAGATCCTGGGCGACATCGGCGCCTCTGAGGGTCATTGGCGACATGCCATCCTGCGGTATTTCAATCCCGTGGGCGCACACGAGAGCGGGCTGATCGGCGAAGACCCTCACGGCGTCCCCAACAACCTGATGCCCTATGTGGCCCAGGTCGCTGTGGGACGTCGGGCGCGGCTGCAGATCTTCGGCAATGATTACGACACACCCGACGGAACCGGCGTGCGCGACTACATCCATGTGACCGATCTGGCCGAAGGCCATGTCGCCGCCCTGCGGCCGCTGCTCGAGGGTTCGCACAGCTTCACCGTCAACCTGGGTACCGGACAGGGCTACTCGGTGCTCGACCTGGTGCGCGCCTACGAAGTCGCCAGCGGACGCACCATTCCCTATGACATCGTCGAGCGTCGACCGGGCGACATCGACGCCTGCTACGCGGATCCCACGCGGGCCCGGGAACTCTTGGGCTGGTCGGCACGGCTGAACCTGCAGGACATGTGCCGCGACAGCTGGCGTTGGCAACGGCTCAATCCGCAGGGTTACGCCAGCGAAGCCTGAGACTGGGCGACCCAGCGCTCAATCCGGGCGGTGAGCTGTTCAGTGGACAGCTGTTCACGCAGCCGTTCCACCATCAGGGGCAAGCAGAAGGGACTCGGCGCGTTCAGCTCCACGCGTGTCCACGTCCACTGCTGCAATCGACCCAGGGCCTGCTGCAGTCGCTGGGCATCGAGCTCCTGCGACAACACCTCCTGCTCGGCCTGCTGCAGCAGCTGATTGCCCGAGTCGTACTTGCGAAACACCTCATAGAACAGGCTGCTGGACGCCTGGATCTGCCGGGTGGTCTTGCGTGCGCCGGGCAGGCCACCACTGACCAGCCCGGAAACGCGGGCGATCTCTCGAAAACGCCGCTGGGGCAGATGGCCAGCCTGGAGGCTGTCGAGAATCTCACGCATCAAGATCTCGGGCGCGCTGGGCGGCAGCAAGCACTCGCGCAAGGCCTGGACGTCGACAGGCAGATCCAGCGTCGAGGGCGTCAGGATTTCCAGGCCCAGGTCATTGACCGAGAGCGAAAAGCTCGCACCGGCTGGCTGACGCGCAGCCAGACGCCAAGCCAACAACTGCGCCAGACCAGTGTGGACCAAGCGGCCCGCGAAGGGATAGACAAAGAGGTGCTGCCCCTCACGCGACTTCAGAACCTCCAGCAAGACCAAGCCAGGCGCAGGCAGCCGCGACAGGCGCATCTGCGTGCTCAGCATCGGCCAGGCCGCCTTCAATTCAGGTTCGGTGGGCAGGTCCGCAGGCCCATCGCCCTCCAAGGGAATCTTCGAAACGTCTCCGAGGACCGCCAAGGCGGAGTCGGCCAGCTCGGTGGACAGGGGCATCTTGCTGCCCGCCCACACCGACACCACCCCCTTGGGCTTGGATGCCTTGCGGACATAGGCCGTCATGTCTCGGGTGCGCACATATTCCAGCGTGCGGCCCGCAAAGACGAAACAGTCCCCCGGCGAGAGGCGGCCCATGAAGCCCTCCTCAATGGTGCCCAGCGTGCCGCCGGAAATCCACTTCACCAAAAGGCCGGCATCGCTCACGATGGTGCCCACCTGCAGGCGGTGGCGTCGGGCCACGCCCCGATCGACGACGACGCATCGGCCATCCACCCTTTGCACCCGGTGGTATTCCGGATAGGCACCCAGGGTCTCACCACCGCGCTCCACGAATGCCAGGGCCCAGTCGAAGGCCTCGCGCGTGAGTTGTTCATAGGCCGTTGTGCATCGAACCTCTTGGTAGAGCTCATCGGGCTCAAAGCCCCCGCCCAAGGCCACCGTGACCAAATGCTGCACCAACACATCCATGGGTTGATGCGGGGTGCTGCGAGACTCTACGCGTCCATCCCGCGCCGCGCGCTGTGCAGCCACGGCTTCCACGAGTTCCAGCGTGTTGGTCGGCACCACCGTGATCCGGCTCGTGCGGCCGGGTGCATGCCCGCTGCGACCGGCCCGCTGCAGCAGCCGTGCCACGCCCTTGGGTGAGCCCACCTGCAGAACACGGTCGACCGGCAGAAAGTCCACGCCCAAGTCCAGACTGGAGGTGGCCACGACGGCCTTGAGCTGCCCGCTCTTGAGGCCCTCCTCCACCCACTGTCGGACCGACGGATCGAGTGACCCATGGTGAAGTGCCACCGAGCCGGCCCAATCGGGCCGCTCCTGCAGCAGCATCTGGTACCAGATCTCGGCCTGGGACCGCGTGTTGGTGAACACCAGGGTGGTGCCGCCAGCGGCAATCTCCCTCACGACGGGCCGAAGCATCTGCGCACCCAGATGACCGCCCCATGAAAAACGCCCCGGCTGTTCGGGTAGAAGGGTGTCGATCAACAGCGTCTTGTCCACACGGCCGCGCACCAGAACCGCCGATGGGCTCCTGGGATTCGTGTCGTGGATCCGGGACTTCAAAACCGGTGCCACCAGGGTCTGCAGCGACTCTTGCAGATTGCCCAAGGTTGCGCTCAAACCCCAGACGATCAGCTCCGCATTCCAGCTCGCCAGCCTGGCCAGCGCCAACTGCAACTGCACACCGCGCTTGCTGCCCAGCAGTTCGTGCCACTCATCCACCACGACCGCCTGCACACCGGCCAGGAGCTGCGCCGCATCCCCTCGTGTGAGCAGCAGGCTCAGGGTCTCGGGCGTGGTCACCAGTGCCTGCGGCCACCGACGCTCCTGGCGCGCACGCTCGGCCGAAGACGTGTCACCCGTCCGCGCTTCAACACGCCAATCGGGCGCCAGCGTATCCAGCGGTTCACGCAAGGCACGGACCGTGTCGGCCGCCAGGGCACGCATGGGCGTGATCCACAACACACAGGGTCCGGACCGGGGCGTCCGCACGGCACACCGTTGCAAAAGACCGAGCCACACCGCATAAGTCTTCCCGCTGCCGGTTGTGGCATGCAGCAATCCACTGTGCCCGAGCGCACAGGCCTGCCAGACCTCCTCTTGAAAGGCGTGCGGCTGCCACCCGCGTTGCACAAACCACTGCGCCGCGTGCGGGCGCACGCTCGGGGCCGGCCGCATCAGGCGCCCGCGCTCACGATCCAGCCCTCCAGGGGATCACAATCCGCCGGCAAGCCCCACTGGGGCTGGGTGCTGGCCCAGGCCGCCTGCATCAGGCACAGCACGGCGTCCAGGGCATCTCCGCTCGGATCGTCCACCAGTTGTTCGCGCTGGGCATGGCTGAGCACGGCGCGCAGACCCAGGCGGGTGCGTCCTTGCTCCAAGGCATCGATCAGGTCCTTGCGCGCAATCAGCCGCTCGGGGGTCTGCTTGGAACGGTCGTCGCTCTTGTAGGAACGACCCCCGATGAGCTCGCGCGCCAGAAGACCCGGATAGGCCTCCAGTGCGACGCGTTCGGTTGCGGCTTCATGCACGCCGGGCAGACTCGCGGGCAGTGCCCGAAGCAGCGGAACCCCCGCATGCATCATGAAGGCCACGGGCGGATTCACCCATTTCATCGAGGGGCTTGAACCCGCTGGTCCATCGCAGGCGCGGTGGGCGAACTTGGAACCCACCGGCCGAGCAGCGGTGAACGCCGCAAAGGTGTCGCGGATCTCGGCGCGGCTGAGGCTGCAGTAATGGTCCATGCACGCCGCCCATTCGAGCGGCCACCCCAGGTGTTCCACCAATTCGCGCGGCAAGCCGAAAGGCAGGTCAAAGCCACCCACCCAGCGCGGAACGCCGCGCAGTGAGCCCTCTAGCGCCTGGTGCGTGGCACAGTGCTCTAGGCGCAGCAGACTCACACGCCGCCCCGAGCGGAAACCCCAGGCCAGCACCACCGGCTTGCGCGCGGAGGGCGAACTGCTGAAGTCCACCCCCAGCAGCAGCGGGGACTCGCCGGCTTGATTTCCCATGAGGCCACTGTAGGCCATGCCGCAGGACGCTACAGTGGCACCATGGAGAACCCGATCCTTGTGGAGGCCCTCCGCGGGCCGACCGTTGAATCGTTCCACCGGGGTGCCGTGGCCGTTGTGGACGACCAGGCCCGCATCATCTGGTCCTGTGGCGACATTGAACGCCCGATTTTTCCTCGGTCGGCGGTGAAACTGCTGCAGGCCTTGCCGCTGGTGGCCAGCGGGGCAGCAGACCGACTGGCCTTGAGCCCTGCCGAATTGGCCTTGGCCTGCGCCTCACACGGTGGAGAACCTGGACACACGGCCACCGCCGCCTCCATGCTGGCCAAAGCCGGTGTGAACGAGGCTATTCTGGAGTGCGGCGCCCATTGGCCGCACCACGATGCCAGTCAACGAGATCTGGCTCAACGGGGTCTTCAGCCCACCCCGCTGCACAACAACTGCTCGGGCAAGCATGCGGGCTTCGTGTGCGTGGGTTGCGCCAGCAGTGGGCTGACCGGCGCCGCACTGCACGACTACATGCGCGGCTATGTGGAACCCGAGCACCCGGTGATGCGTCAGGTCAGCCAGGCCATCGCGCAAGCCACCGACTACCGCCTGGCCTCGGCGCCGGTCGGTGTTGACGGCTGCTCCATTCCCACCTATGCCGTCCCGCTGTTCAACCTCGCCCTTGGTTTTGCACGCGCCGGCACCGGCCGAGGCCTGCCCAAGGAACTGGCGCAAGCGGTTGTCCGTCTGCGCCAGTCGATCGCAAGCGATCCGTTCATGGTGGCGGGCAGTGGCCGCTTCGACACCCTGTTGATGCAGCGACTGGGATCTCGCGTGTGTTGCAAGATCGGGGCTGAGGGCGTGTACTGCGCCAGCCTGCCGGAAAAGGGTTGGGGCATCGCGCTCAAGATGGACGACGGCAACACGTCCCGCGCGGCGGAGGTGGTGATGGCCACCCTGATCGAATCGCTGCTGACCCTGTCACCCGATGATGCCGCTGCCCTTCGAAACTGGAGCGAAACCACCCTGAGCAATTGGCGAGGTCGCCGGGTGGGCAGCCTGCGGGCATCGGCGAGCTTGAGGGCCGGGCTGGCAGAGCACGCCTAGTCTGGCCTGCCCAGGGGGGCCGCCTGGAGGGCCAGCAGGCTGTCCAAGGTGTCGGCCTCACGCAGGGTCTTGTCGGTTCGCAGGCGCAGCATGCGGGGAAAGCGCACCGAGACGCCACTCTTGTGGCGAGGGCTGGGCGCCAGGCCCTCGAAACCCAATTCAAACACCAGGCTGGGAATCACACTTCTCACCGGCCCGAACTTCTCCACGGTGGAACGGCGAATCACGCGGTCCACCACGGCGAATTCCTCATCGCTGAGGCCCGAGTAGGCCTTGGCAAAGGGAACCAGGGACAGGCCATCCGATGCAGGCGGTTCGCGACGTTCGATGGCCTGCAGGACTGCCTGCACCTCCGCCTCGTCTTGTGGAGTACGGCTCCAGACGGCAAAGGTGTAGTCGGTGTAGAGATTGGCCCGCCGGCCGTGGCCCGCCTGCGCGTAGACCAGTACCGCATCCACCGTCATCGGTTGCACCTTCCACTTCCACCAGCCCCGCACACCGCCGGCGTCCACCTTTCGACGGCCCACACCATAAGCCGCATCGCGGTGCTTGAGCATGAAGCCCTCGACCCCGCGTGATCGGCTGTCTTGGCGCATCACCGCCAGGGTGGGCCAATCCGGCGCCCGCACCAGAGGCGACACGGGGAATGGACCATCGGCCAATAGGGATTCCAAGGACTGCCGCCGCACCTGATGAGGTCGTGTGCGCAGATCGACCGCCTCGTGCTCCAAGAGGTCATAAGCCATGAAGCTCACGGGGGTGCGCTCGCGCAGCGCCTTGCTGACGGACTTGCGGGTGATCCGGGTCTGGAGTTCAGCAAAGGATGCGGGTCTTCCTTCACGCATCACGAGCAACTCACCGTCCAGAACCGTGCCGGGTGGCAGCGCCATGGCCGCTTGCACCACCTCCGGGAATCGGTCGGTGATCAACTCCTCGCCGCGGGACCAGATCCACACGCCGGGACCGCGACGCACCAGTTGCGCACGGATGCCATCGAACTTCCACTCCACCAGCCAGTCGGCTGCGGCCCCGAGGGTCTGCTCGAGCCGTGATTCATCAGCAGGGTCCAGTGCCTGCGCCAGAAAAAAGGGGTACGGCCGACCCTGCGCCAGCGCATCATCGCCATGCGCCGGGCCCACCAGACGCGCCCATGCAAAGGCCGATGGCCGCGTGGATGCTTGGGTGTAGCCCATCATCCGCTGGGCGACTTCGTTGGGCTCCAGCCCGGCGTGTTCGGCCACCGCGCGTTGCACCAGGCCCTTGCTCAGGCCCACTCGAAATCCACCCCCAACGAGCTTGGTCAGCAAGAACCGTTCATCTGGTTCGAGCCGGGCCCACATCATCCGCAAGTGCCGCTTCTGGGCCTCCGGGGCAAGACCGCGCAAGGGCAGGAGCCCCTCCTCCATCCAAGCCGCCAGGCCCTGTTCGGGTCCGAGGCGGTCGGTGGAATCACAGGGATCCTCGGGCATGGCACCCGGCGCTGCCTGCGGACCCGGACGGTGGGGCAGGACGTGGGCCATGGTCTCGGCCAGATCGCCCACCACCTGATAGCACTCTTCAAAGAGCCAGTCGTCAATGCCCGCCGCCTCGCAAGCCGCTGCGCGCAACACGGCCGTGGGCACGGCCTGTCGAGGCTTGCCCCCCGACAAGAGGTACACCGTCCAGGCCGCGTCGTGGGGGGGCAGCACCTGCAGCGCGCTGCGCAAGGCCGCCACCTTGGCCGTGACGGAGGTGCTGGCATCCAGAGCGCGGTAGAGCCGTGCGAAGTCACGCATCGGGCACCTCCGTTCCCCCTGCAGACCCATCAGTTCCATCATCGAGCGACGGCGCTTGTTCAAGCGGCTGAGCCTTGTCGCCCTCCCCGCCGCCCTCCCCCGCGTAATCGGTCCGGAAGGCGCCGGCCTGCAGGCCCTGTTGCTGCAGCCAGCGCACCATCACCGCCTCATAGCCGTGGGTGACGATGACCCGTTGGGCCCGACTGGCCGCAATGGCCCGCTGCAGCCCGGGCCAGTCCGCATGATCCGAAAGGACAAACCCCCGATCCACCGCGCGTCGGCGCCGCGCGCCGCGCAGCTGCATCCAACCACTGGCAAAGGCATCGCGGTGGGCACCGAATCGCCGGATCCAGGGCGATCCCGCCGCCGAGGGCGGCGCCACCACCAGGGCGCGTGACAGATCGTCCCGGCCCAGATCCTGCGCCCGGTGAACCACCGGTAACGCAACACCCGCGGCACGGTAGGCCTCGTTCAGCGGCTCCACCGCGCCATGGACCACGATGGGTCCGATGGTGGCATCCACACCCGCGAGAATGCGCTGCGCCTTGCCGAAGCTGTAGGCCATGAGGACACTGGCACGGCCATCGGCTCGATTGGCAGACCACCAGGCGTTGATCTCGCCGAAGACCACGCCCTGCGGTTGCCAACGGTAGATCGGAAGCCCAAAGGTCGACTCGGTGATGAAGCAGTCACAAGGAATCGGCTCAAACGGATCGCAGGTCGGGTTGCGCTCATCGTGGGCGCTGAGAAAGTAGTCGCCCGACACCACCCAAACCTGCCCTCGATACGCCAGCCGAACCTGCGCGGCACCCAGTACATGACCAGCGGGATGAAGGCTGATGCGCACGCCGCGATGCTCAACCGTCTGGCCCCATGCCAGGGTCTGCAAGTCGATGTCGGCCCCCAGCCGGGCACGCAGCACGCCTTCGCTGCGAACCGAAGCGAGGTACCGCGCACTGCCGCGCCGTGCGTGATCGGCGTGCGCATGCGTGATTACCGCCTGGTGCACCGGTCGCCACGGATCAATGTAGAAGTCGCCGGGCGGGCAGTAGAGCCCACGCGGCGTCTCGATCACCAGGTCGCTGCGTCCCACGATTCAACCGCCCCAGTCGGCGGCCCGCAAGTACAGACGCGCCAGGGCCGAGAGGGCATAGCGCCGCACCCAGGCTCCCCAGGCGGTCAGCGAAGGAGGGGCGGTGATCTCACGCGAAGCGGTGAAGGCCGACTCCATCGAGTCACCCAGCGCCGTCGCAAACGCCGGATCCCGAATGGCCACATTGGCCTCCAGGTTCACCAAGAGCGACAGCGGGTCGAGATTCGAGCTGCCCAGTGTGGCCCAATCACCATCGACCCGGACCGCCTTGGCATGCAGAAAGGCTGGCGTGTACTCGAAGATGCGAACGCCACTGTTGAGCAGTTCGCGATAAAGCACCGCGGCGGCCATGCCCGCGATGCGCAGATCCAGCCGCCCCTGCAGCAGCAGACGCACCCGCACCCCGCGCTGCGCGGCCTGGCGCAGGGCCCGCCGCAAGGCCAGCCCCGGATAGAAATAGGGGCACACGATATCGATCCGCTCACGCGCCTGTCCACAGGCCGAAAGGAGAAGACCTTCGATGCTTCGGCGGTGACGAACATTGTCCCGCCACACGAACGCCACGTCCGCTTTCTCGCGGCGTGAGAGCGGCAGGTGCCTGTCAGCTTCGCTGCTCACGGCTGAACGGTGCCCGTCAGCCTCCTGGCTGTCCTCATCAACCCGCGCCTGCAGTCGATGAGCAGATTCAAGCGAATCGGCACCGGAGGAGCCGTGATGGCGGCTGATCCGCATATCCGACAGCAAGCGACGGGCGCGTTCCAGACCGGCCCGTCCCTTGAGCAACTGCGGCAGCTCGTCCCGCCAATCCGCACCGAAAGCCGCCCGGGTCCACATGGCGCGTGCGCTTTGGGCAATCGCCTCCACCACCGGACCCCGCAGCTCAACGGCGTAGTCCAGACGCGGAGCCTCCAGCGCCCCATGATGGATGTCGAGCCGGTCATCAAGTACATTGATCCCGCCCACGAAACCGACCTCACCATCGATGGCGCACAGCTTCTGATGCATGCGCCGAAGTTGCTGGGGCTGCAGCCAAGACCACCAGCGCTCCAGCGGGCGGAAAACCGTCAAGGCCACCGGCTCGTCCGCCCACCAGCGCCGCAAGGTCGCCAAGCTCTCCATCGACCCGAAACCATCGACCACCACCCGAACACGCACCCCCCGACGAGCCGCCCTCACCAGGGCCTGTGCGATGGTCTGCGCGCTTTCATCTTGATAGAAGATGTAGGTGGTCAGCCATATCTCATGCCGCGCCTGCGAGATCGCATCCAGAAGTGCCGGGAAGAATTCAGCTCCGCAAATGAGCAGACGCGCCTCGTTGTCCGGCCAGTAATGCGGCCGGCGCTTGAGGTACCAGGTCGGCACGGAACGCCGGTGCTCCAGGGGCGATGACATGGGGTGGGCCCTCATGAGACCGAGGCCAAGGCGGCCGTTTCATCCCAATCGAATTCGGCCACCACCGGAAGGTGGTCGGACATGCGGGCCCAAGCCACTCCGCGGGGCACCTCCACATGCCGAAACCGAAGGCCGCGCACATAAAAGCGGTCCAGTGACCACAGGGGAATTCGGGACGGAAAGGATGGCCGTATCGGCGAGCGGACAAGGCCCGAGGCCGTCAAGGGCGCATCGAGTTGTTCGCGCCAATCATTGAAGTCCCCGCCCACCAGCACGGCCTCGCCCGGTGGAACCTCGGCCTCAATGAGTTCGATCAGGCGCTGGGCCTGGCGTGCCCGACTGGCCTTGATGAGCCCCAAGTGCACCACCACCGCATGCACCCGCCGGCCCTGGCATTCAAAGGGCACGTGCAGGAGTCCCCGCTGCTCGAAACGGTGGTCGCTGACATCATGGTGCCCCACCGCACCGAGCGGCCAACGGCTGATCAAGGCGTTTCCATGCTCACCGTGGCGGGTGATGGCATTGGTGCGGTAAGCGGTGTGCCAGCCCTCGGGCGCCAGGAATTCGGCTTGCCCCTTCGAGGGCCAGGGCCTGGGGCCACTCGAGAATCGCCGGGCGTCACGATGATGGAAGAGTCTGACCTCCTGCAGCATCACCACGTCGGCCTCAAGCGACGCCACGCCCCGCTCCAGGTTGTGGATCTCCAATCGTTTGCGAAGGCCAAGCCCCCGAACACCCTTGTGGATGTTGTAGGTGACCGCGCGCAGCACCGGCGCGCCGTGCGCGGTGCTGCCTTCATGGTTTTCAGGCCAGGGACTCACAGAACCTCGGCAGCATCAGAATGGCTTCGGCATTGCTGGGCGAAAAGCACCGGTCAGCCGCCTCACGCCAGGGCAGCCACGCATACTGCAGGTGTTCGCGCGGAGACAGTGTGACCTTGATCGCGCGGGGCACCCGCAAACCAAAGACATGCTCGGTGTTGTGCGTGACGCCGGGTGCATAACGGTGGCGCCACACCGGATAAATCTCGTAGACGTTGGCCAAGTCCCAGTCCTGCAGGGCCGTCAAGGGTACCTCCGGCGAACCGACCTCGATGCCGGTTTCCTCCTGGACTTCGCGCACGCAGGTCTCGAGCAGAGACTCGTGCAGCGCGTCTTTCGAGCCGGTGACACTTTGCCAGAAGCCCGGTTTGTCGGCGCGCTCGATCAGCAGCACCTGCCCGTCGGCACTGTGGATCACGACGAGAACACTGATCGGGATCTTGGGCGGGCGCACCGCCGTCGATGAACTCATGTGCACATCATGCCCGGAAAAGGAAAGGGCCCGCTTTCGCGGGCCCTTGGCTGGCTGATGAGCGCCCGTCAAGCCACCGGCTGTGGATTGCGCAGGCGAATGTGGAGTTCACGCAACTGCTTCTCGTCCACGTTGCTCGGCGCACCCGTGAGCAAACACTGTGCACGCTGCGTCTTGGGAAAGGCGATCACATCGCGGATGCTTTCCGCGGCGGTCATCAGCGTGACCAGGCGGTCCAAACCGAAGGCCAGACCACCATGCGGCGGAGCACCGTACTGCAGGGCATCCAACAGGAAACCAAACTTCACCTTGGCGTCATCGGATGAAATGTTCAGGGCCTTGAAAACCTTGCTCTGAACATCGGCGCGGTGGATACGGACCGAGCCGCCGCCCAACTCCCAGCCATTGAGCACCATGTCGTAGGCCTTGGCGACGCAGCGGCCTGGGTCTGTATCCATGTAGTCCTCGTGCCCGTCCTTGGGCGCCGTGAACGGATGGTGCACCGCATTCCAGCGATTCTCGTCCTCGTCGTGCTCAAACATGGGGAAGTCGACCACCCACAGCGGTGCCCAGCGGTCCGCAAACAACCCGCCATTGCGTCCAAACTCACTGTGGCCGATTTTCAGGCGCAGCGCGCCGATGGCATCGTTGACGATCTTGGCCTTGTCCGCACCGAAATAGATCAGGTCTCCGGTCTGCGCACCCGTGCGCTCCATGATGGCCTTGAGCGCCGTGTCATGGATGTTCTTCACGATGGGTGACTGCAAGCCGTCGCGTCCGGTGCTCAAGTCATTGACTTTGATCCAGGCGAGACCTTTGGCGCCGTAGATCTTCACGAACTCGGTGTGGCCATCGATGTCGCCACGGGTCAGCGCCGCGCCACCGGGCACCCGCAGCGCCACCACGCGACCGTTGTGCGCGTTGGCCGGGCCGCTGAACACCTTGAAGTCCACATCCTTCATCACGTCGGTGAGTTCGGTGAATTCCAGGTTCACCCGCAGGTCGGGCTTGTCCGAGCCGAAACGGAACATCGCATCAGAGTAGGTCATCACCGGATAGACCCCCAGATCCACATCCATCGCTTTGCGGAAAACGTGCCGGATCATCCCTTCGAACATGTCGCGGATCTCTTGCTCGTTCAGAAAGGAGGTCTCGATGTCGATCTGGGTGAATTCAGGCTGGCGGTCCGCCCGCAGATCCTCATCGCGGAAGCATTTGGTGATCTGGTAGTAGCGGTCAAAACCCGCGACCATCAGCAACTGTTTGAAGAGTTGCGGCGACTGCGGGAGGGCAAAGAACTGACCGTCATGGACTCGGCTGGGCACCAGGTAGTCGCGCGCACCTTCCGGTGTGCTCTTGGTGAGCATGGGGGTCTCGATGTCCACGAAACCGTGCTCGTCCAGGTACTTGCGCACCTCCATGGCCACCCGATAGCGCAACATCAGGTTCTTCTGCATGGCCGGGCGGCGGAGGTCCAGCACGCGGTGCGTCAGCCGCACGGTCTCGCTCAGGTTCTCGTCGTCGAGTTGGAAAGGGGGCGTCACGCTGGGGTTGAGCACCTCCAGTTCATGGCACAGCACTTCGATCTTGCCGCTGACCAGGTTGGCGTTTTCGGTACCGGCAGGGCGAGCGCGCACCTTGCCCACCACCTTCAGACAGAACTCGTTGCGCACGCCCTCGGCCGTCTTGAACATGTCCGGGCGATCCGGGTCGCAGACGATCTGCACGACGCCCTCGCGGTCGCGCAAATCGATGAAGATCACGCCGCCATGGTCGCGGCGACGGTGGGCCCAGCCCATCAGGGTCACGCTCTGGTCCATCAGCTTTTCGCTGACGAGACCGCAGTATGTGGTTCGCATGGTTTGCTCCGTTTTGTGCTTGCGGGGTCTGCGGCGCGGATCAGGCAGCTGCCAGCTCCTAAGGATCTGGCCAAGCCGAACGACTCGCAGACACCCTCTCTTGAATCCATCCCGGGACAGTCGGGGGTGACGCTGTCCTGTTTGGCCGCGGGGCTGAGCCCCTGAGGACTGACCGTCCGCCTTGACGATCAGCCCTGCCGATTGGGGTCGGCCTCCCCCGGCACCTTGCCGGCCGGCGGAGGCGAGACGACGCCCATGGAGATGATGTACTTCAGGGCCTCATCCACGCTCATGCCCAAGGGACGCAGCTCGGATGTGGGCACCATCAGGAAGAAACCCGATGTGGGGTTGGGCGTGGTCGGCACGTAGACGCTGGTGTGCTCGTTCTGGAGATGCGCCGCCACCTCACCGCTGGGCTTGCCGGTCACGAAAGCGATCGTCCACGCGCCTTGGCGGGGGTACTGCACCAACACGGCTTCACGAAAGGCGTTGCCGCTGCTGGAAAACAGCGTGTCAGAGACCTGCTTGACCGAGCTGTAGATGCTCTTGACGATGGGGATGCGCTTGACGATGCGGCCGCCCTGACGCAAGGCCCACTGCCCAAAGTAGTTGGCGGCGAAGGCGCCCGTCAACAACAGGGCCACGAACACCGCCACCACCCCCAAGCCCGGCACGCGGCGCAGCGACTCCAAGGCGGCGTGGCTCTCGGCCGGCAAGACCGCCTGGGTGGCCGAAATCACCCACAGGAACAGGCCATCGATGGCGCCCCACACGGCATGGAGCACCCAGACGGTCACCACCAGGGGTAACCAAACCAAGAGGCCAGCCAGGAGGTAGCGCTTGAGCATGATTGCGAGCCGCGCGGGGTGTTAGTGGCAGGCGCAAGACGTGCCGCAGGACGCGGCCGTTGCGGTCGGGCTGCCGCTGTCTGCAGCGGCGGCGCCCGACGCCGCCGACCCCGAAGATTCCGCAGCGCCCGCAGCAGGGGCGCCGCCGTCGGTGGCCGTGGCCGTGCCACTGCCCGCCGCCGCGTCGCCGGCTTTGGTTCCGCCGGAGCCCCCGCGGAAGTCGGTGACGTACCAGCCCGAGCCCTTCAATTGGAAGCCTGCAGCGGTGACCTGTTTGGAAAAGGACTCGGCCTGGCAGGCCGGGCAGGTGGTCAGAACCGGGTCGGCGATCTTCTGCAGCACGTCTTTCGCGTGGCCGCAGGCGGTGCAACGGTAGGCGTAGATGGGCATGGGAACACTCGGTGGGTCGGGAAAGTCAACCCACCATTATAGGACGCTGCCCCTTGATGGCTTCAGTTCCCGCTGCCGTGGGACGCCTTCAGGATGCTTTCGATCGAGTGTCCCTCGTGCTTGAGCACGGGCGGCAGCAGCGAGCCGATCACCATGAAGACCGCCGAGGCTGCGAGGCCGATCAGATTGGCGGGCACCAGTGTCTCGGGCGCAAAGTTGTGGAAAAAGAGCCAGGTTCCCACACCCATCACCACCGACAGCAGCGCACCCTGCGTATTGGCTCGGTGCCAAAAAGCCCCCGCCACCAAGGGAATGAATGCCCCCGTCAAGGTGACGTTGTAGGCGTTCTGAACCATCTCGTACATCGTGCTCTCGCTGTTGACCGCAAACAACAAGGCACAAGCGGTGAAAGTCACCAGCACCACGCGCAGCGTCAGCAGGAACTGCCGATCGCTCATATTTGGAACGAAGGGACGCAGCACGTTTTCGGTGAAGGTGGCCGTCGGCGCCAGCAAGGCACCGCTGGCTGTGGACAGAATCGCCGACAAGAGCGCGCCAAAGAACAAGACCTGCGCCCACAGCGGCATCTTGCCCAGCACCAGATCGGGCAGGATGCGCTGAATCTCACGTGCATCCTCTGAGGCGAAGAGCCCGCCGAGCGAGGGATCGGCAACCAGCGCCGAATAGGCGATGAACATGGGCACGAATGCAAAGCCAAAGTACACCAGGCCACCGATGATGGTGCCGCGAACGGCCGTCTTCTCATCCTTGGCACTGGTCATGCGTTGGAATACATCCTGCTGAGGAATGGACCCGAACGCAAAGGCAAAGAACGCACCCGCCATGGCCCACCAGGCGGCGGTGTCATCGGCAGCCGGGAAGAAGGCCAACTTTCCGTCCGCGGCCGCCCTTTCCACCACGGTGCCGAAGCCACCGGCCAGATCCCCCACCAGCACCGCTACCGCAGACAGGCCCACCAGGATGATGACCGTCTGGAAGAGGTCCGTGAAGGCCACCGACCACATGCCACCGAAGATCGTGTAGACGACCACGATGCCGGCGCCCAGCAAAATGGCCGTGTTCAACTCAACGGCGCCGCCGGACAGCCCGTAGATCACCAGGCCCAAAGCAGTCATTTGCGCCGATGTCCAGCCCAAATAGGACAGCACGATCGCCGCGCTGGTCAACACCTCCACCGACTTGCCGTAGCGCTTCTTGTAGAAGTCGCCGATGGTCAGCAGGTTCATCCGGTAGAACAGCTTGGCGAACAAGAGGGCGGCCAGCACCAGGCAAATCGATGCCCCGAATGGATCTCCGGGTATCCCCGACAAGCCGTCGCGCGCGAAAGTCGCCGAAACACTCAGGACCGTCTCCGCACCGAACCAAGTGGCGAAGACGGTGGCCACGTTCATGTACAGCGGAAGGCTGCGGCCCGCAACCAGGTAGTCCTTGGCGCTGTGGACGCGGCGGGCGGCCAGCAGGCCGATGCCGATGGTCACGATCATGTAGACGATGACGAAGGTCACCAGCATCGCTC